>NZ_JAHPRP010000002.1:0-358746 GCF_025513915.1 Acinetobacter sp. WU_MDCI_Abxb74 | reverse complement strand
TTCTCCAATAGCTCAGTCGGTAGAGCGACGGACTGTTAATCCGCAGGTCCCTGGTTCGAGCCCAGGTTGGAGAGCCAAGATTCTTAAAAACCCACTCATCATGAGTGGGTTTTTATTTATATGATGCCTTCACATGTTCGAATCGAGTCACTTATTTTTTATTGTTTTAGGTTGCGTAAGCACCTGCATTTTTCTTGTTATTTGTTTACGTCCGTATTTATTTCCAAAACAAAAATTCTTTGCTCGTCCTGTTATTACCAACTTTGAAACTCAAATGTTTATCCGTTTAAAACAAAGTTTTCCAAGTTATCATGTTTTAGCACAAGTGGCTTTTAGCGCTTTAATTACCAGTAAGGACTATAAAATTCGTAGTCAGTTCAACCGAAAAGTTACTGACTTTGTTGTGCTTAATGACAAGATGGAAGTGATCGCCATAATTGAACTAGATGACCCTTCTCACCTTGAAAAAGCGGAAGAAGATCGTATTCGTGATCAAATGCTCACAGAAGCAGGTTACCTTGTAAAACGCTACACAAGTATTCCAACTGTACGTCAGCTACAGAAGGATATTCATTAGAAAGCTAGTGTTATTTCTTTTCAGGATTTGTTGCTTCTTTCTCAGCTATTCTTTTTGCCATTTCTAGACGTTGCTGTTCATATTGTTTTTTAGTTTTAGCATCACTTTTTGCAGCCAAGAAAAGTATTCCAATAATAAAAAAAGGAATGAGTAAACCCAATCCCATTAATAACCAAGGAACAGATTTTTTTTCAACAGGTTGCTGGCTCATAAGTACTTCAACCTCAAACGACATCAGTTTTAAGATGTGTAACAATATAACAAAAAAGAGTCCTACTTAGGACTCTTTTAATTTGAATGTTTTAAATACAAAAATTATTGTGCCACTCCAGTACATTCGAAATTCTTACTTGCATCTATTACTGATGGATCAAGCACAATATTTGTTTTAGCAGGCATCTTAGATTGAACAAATTGATAAATCTCAGCATTTCTACATACAATCGCTTGAGTATGAGCAGCGCCTACAACAGGCACAAATGTCACATCAGTTCCCTTGTCTTTAAGCCTATTTTGCAATCCTTCAGTGATAGGATATGGTACAGCCATATCAGCAGTACCCTGAACAATCATGACTGGGGAATTAATTTTTTTAGTGGCTGGCTGATTGTCTACCAAGAATTTTTTCACCGTTGGATTTTCTTGGAAATTACCGGCTAAACCAGGATAATCTAGAACTGTTTTACCAGCATTAGTCGCAAGAAAATCACGAATATCGTCTGCAAATTTATTATGTAAATCAGGTAAACATACGCCATTCTCACCAGTTGTGCCTTCTGCGAACTCAGCTATACTTTGAGAGCGTTGTTGGAAAATTTCACGATAATTAAATTTAGGCTCATAAGCAGTAATACCTACGGTAGTGTATGCAGCATATGCGAGTAGCTCAGCATACACTTCTACAGCCGTACCAACTGGTACAGTACCAGCCTGTTCTTTCTGAAGAATATCTTTAATTGCTTGCGGAGCAACTATAGAAATAATATCGCCAAGGCTGGAAGCTGGAGCAGTTGCAACCGCTCCTTTATAGTTACTGTCATTATTAGCAAATTCAGCTGTTCCTAATGAAGCATGACCACCTTGAGACTGCCCAATTGACATCCATGAACTATTCAACTGACTACCGTAATGATCCTTCGCAGCTTTAACTGCTGCAATTGCAGATTTAGCCTCACTTCCCAAATTAAGGTATGGATGCATCCCTCGAGTACCTAAACCTTCATAATCTGGAGCAATCACGACATAACCAGCTGCCAATAATGTATCGGCTAAAATTTTGAAACGTGGATTAATCGTATTGTTGCTTGGGGCACAACTATCCCCTACACCTACAGTGCCGTGTTCCCATACAACTACACGATAACCATCTTTAGGTTGAGCAATTTTAGGGAACATTACTATTGCGGTTGCTTCTGCTGTTTTCCCTTGTACATTGACCATGTTATAGGTCATGACTTTTATAGATGAAGCACCCTCTAAACTATCCTTAGAATAGGCTTTTTCAGAAACATAAGTTTTATCAGGGTTCACACCAGTATAGTCATCATCATCGTCATTACATGCTGCAAGAAATAATGCTGAAACCGATAATGTTATAGCTAAAGCAATTTTTGACCGTTTCATAAAATATCCTTTTTATGTTATGTGTTATTTATTCCGCACATTTTTATGCACAAATATTAAGACATAAAAAAAGTGCTCTGCATAGAACACTTTTCAACCTTACGGTCATTTTTACTATATGAAATTTAAAACTATTCCCAGAAAAATGATTAATCCAACCCAGCGATTGTGACGGAATGCCCAAAAACACACTTGAGGGTTGCGGTCTTTGGTTTTTATTATTTGATATATAAAATCGAACGCAACAACAATCAAAGCAATGATTGCCCATGGAAATAAGATATTTTCTAAATACAGTGCCGAACCAATCAAAACAAGACTGGTTGCTTGTAAAAGCGCAATAATCTGGATGTCATATCGACCAAAAAGAATAGCTGTAGATTTCACACCAATCTTTAAATCATATTCACGGTCAGTAATGGCATATTGAGTGTCATAAGCGACTGTCCAAGCTAGATTACCAAAATAAAGAAGCCAACATGTTATATCTAACGGCTTACCCATCGCAGTAAAGGACATTGGAATTCCCCAAGAAAATGCCATACCTAAAACCACTTGTGGTAAATGGGTATATCTTTTCATGAAAGGATATATAAATGCTAAAACTAATCCAGCTAGTGCACAATAGAATGTCGCTATAGGTAAAAAGAACAAAGTACAAGCGCTAGCAAATACTAGAGCTAAAAATACATATATTGCTTCTCTCGGACGAATTACCCCAGTTGCTAATGGACGTGTTTTAGTGCGTTCAACATGTGCATCTACTTTTCGATCAGCAAAGTCATTAATGGCACAACCAGCAGCACGCATAAAAATTGTACCTAAGACCATTGCCAAAAGAATATGCAATGGCGGCATTCCTTCTGCCGCAACCCAAAGTGCCCACATGGTTGGCCAAAAGACCAGTTCTGTTCCAACCGGCTTATCAAATCGACATAGATAATAGTATGCTTCTAAACGCTGACGCCATGTGGTATCTGTTGCAGTCGTCATAGTAGTTCCTTGTCGTTCTGCTGATTTAAAAAAGCTTCAAAAGCCGGTAAGAATGTTTCTTGAACAATAAATTTACACCCATGCCAAGTATAGCAACTTTGTCGCGTCCACCCTTCTGGCAAACGAATGACACGGCGGTCACAAAGTGGTGTCGTTCTTTGAAATAGGAAACGTCCAATCGGCTTAGAACCAATGTGCTGAAATATGCGGGCTTTTTTTTGTAGGCTTAGAATAGGAAAAATACTTTTTGCTTTCACCCATGGCTCTACCTCACTGCCATATAAATAAGTCTCGCGCACCCATGAGGTGTGAGTATGAGGTATATTCATCCATTGGCTATCTGCAAAAGTTAAACGCTGAAAGTGTTCTTTAAAAGGTTTTACACTGAACTGGCCATCACCAAGATCAGTCAATTGTTGAGTCAGAGAACCGGACGCATACAACCATGTTTTCAACTCAGGATTTAAAGTCTTTTCCTGTTTAAGTACTGGTTGCCGTTTACGCATAATCTGCTCACATGAAAACTCGCACTTAGTTTACCCCAATTTTTTGATAAAAAACGTAGAGAATTCAATCAACATTCTGAGCAATAAAAAAGCCTGCATAAGCAGGCTTTTTTACAAAATACGTATTACAAGCTGTAGTACATATCAAATTCAACTGGGTGAGTAGTCGTGTTAAGACGACGTACATCTTCAGTTTTAAGTTCGATGTATGCATCAAGCATTTCTTTAGTGAACACGCCGCCTTTTAACAAGAATTCGTGATCTGCTTGAAGTGCTTCAAGAGCCATATCTAAGCTATGAGCAACTGTTGGGATTTTTGCTTCTTCTTCAGGAGGAAGATCATACAAGTTCTTATCAGCAGCTTCGCCCGGATGGATCTTGTTTTGAATACCGTCGATACCAGCCATTAACAATGCAGCGAAACCTAAGTACGGGTTCATCATTGGGTCTGGGAAACGAGCTTCGATACGCTTACCTTTAGGGCTAGAAACGTATGGAATACGGATAGACGCAGAGCGGTTACGCGCTGAGTAAGCAAGCATGATTGGTGCTTCGAAGTGAGGAACCAAACGCTTGTATGAGTTTGTAGATGGGTTTGTGATTGCATTCAATGCACGAGCATGCTTGATAACACCACCGATAAAGTACAATGCCATTTCAGAAAGGCCTGCATATTCATCACCAGCAAACAAGTTCTTGCCATCTTTAGAGATAGACATATGAACGTGCATACCAGAACCGTTATCACCTACCATTGGTTTAGGCATAAAGGTTGCAGTTTTTGCATATTGGTGCGCAACGTTCCAAACAGCATATTTGAACTGTTGAACTTCGTCAGCTTTGCGTACAAGTGTATTGAAGCTCACACCAATTTCTAATTGGCAAGAAGCAACTTCGTGGTGATGCACTTCTACACGACCTGGGCCCATGATGTCTTCGATTTTCGCACACATTTCTGCACGCATATCTTGTGAAGAATCAACCGGAGGAACTGGGAAGTAACCGCCTTTAACACGTGGACGGTGACCAGAGTTACCTGACTCGTAATCTTTACCAGTAGACCAAGCAGCTTCTTCAGCGATTAATGTATGACGAGCGCCAGACATATCGATGTCCCACTTCACTTCGTCAAATACAAAAAATTCTGGTTCTGGACCAAAGAATGCAGTATCACCGATACCTGTAGATTTTAAGTATTCTTCTGCACGGCGAGCAATCGAACGTGGGTCACGCTCGTAACCTTGACCAGTTGAAGGTTCAATAACGTCACAAGTCACAACAACAGTTGGTTCAGCAAAGAACGGGTCAACAAAACCAGTTTCTGCATCTGGACGTAAAATCATGTCAGATGCTTCAATACCTTTCCAACCAGCGATTGAAGAACCATCAAACATTTTACCGTCTTCAAAAGTATCTTCATCAATAGAATCAGCTGGGTAAGTCACGTGCTGTTCTTTACCCTTAGTATCAGTAAAGCGAAAATCGACCCATTTTGCGCCACTTTCTTGTATGAGTTGAAGGACCTTGTTCGCCATGCTCATTTTGCTCCAATGAAATTTTGTTGCACTTGTTAAGTGCGTGTTAATTGCTGGTATTTATAAAGCAAATCTCATACCAACTTTATAAGACTTACCTAAAACATTGAATTGCTTATAACTATCCATGATTTAGGTCCCTTGTCCTGAACCCATTATACTGTTTGCATAGTTAAATGCACCATATTCAGACATTTTCAAATTATGGCATACAAGAACAGCGCGCAATCGCCCTAATTTAGTGCAAAATTGTTGCGCTAATATGACCCATCGCATCAATATCTAGCAATAATTCATGATCATAATACTTTCTTATATAGAAAGCTGGCATTCTTATTACAAAGAATGAAAATAATAAATGATGACTTATGAAATTTTAACCTTTAGCTGAGAACACCAATCTCCTCTGCCTTTGCAAAAAAGGTTTAAATATAAATATCGCCTTAAATAATAGTTCTCAAAAGCTTAAAAAGCCATCTATTGCGTCATATCCCCCTATTAAAATATGGAAGTTTTATAAAATTATTTTTCTTTCTCTTACGAAGCTCTCTACCGCAAGGCAAATTTTGATCAGCTTTGGTGCACCCAGAGACTGAAGGGAATTTTTTACCATTTGTTATATACCTTTTTTATACATGACAAACTTGCTTTTCAATTTAAAAAAATCTAAAAAATAAAACATAACTTTTTTTTATAATTAAACAAACTAAAAGTTTGGTTTATTTAACTACAAATATGTTCAAAGGATTTGAAATGAAGCATGAACTCAAACAATGCGACACAGCTTTTTTCGGCCATCCAAAACCCTTAAAAACTTTATTTTTTACAGAACTATGGGAACGGTTTTCTTACTATGGAATTCGTCCCTTATTGGTTCTTTACATGGTTGCGATGGTCAATGACGGTGGTTTAGGTCTTGACCGCCCTACCGCAGCAGCAATTGTTGGGTTATTTGCTGGCTCTATGTATTTAATGACCGTTTTAGGCGGTTGGATTGCCGACAACTGGTTAGGTCAGGCACGATCTGTCTGGTATGGCTCCCTCATTATTGCATTAGGTCATTTATCGATTGCACTTACTCCTATCTTTGATCAATTCTTTTTTTATTTCGGTTTAGTTCTTATTGTTATTGGTTCGGGGTTATTTAAAACCTGTATTTCAGTAATTGTCGGAACGTTATATAAAGCCCAAGATAATAGACGTGATGCCGGTTTCTCCATTTTTTATATGGGGATTAATATGGGGTCGTTTATTGCCCCGCTTATTACAGGTATATTGGCTCGCGATCATGGCTGGCATCTGGGTTTTGGGATTGGCGGTCTTGGAATGTTGGTTGCCTTACTCATTTTCCGTGCATTAGCAATTCCACAACTACAGTCTTTCAATCAATTGCGCCAACAAAATGACAACTGGAATAAGCCCGTTGTAGAAAATAAAAATGCCCCAAAAATTGCTTTCTCATTTTTATTCAGTGTTGCAGTCGTTATTGCTCTTACTTTCTTTGGCGTTATTCATATCAATCCAGTCGCAGTAGCCACTTATTTAACAGTTGGAATATGCATTGGAATTATCGCTTATTTTATCTATTTATTATTTTTCCTTGGCTTAGAACAACATGAAAAATTTAAAATTATTATTTGCTTTGTTTTATTAGCGACCTCTGCGCTATTTTGGTCTGCCTTTGAGCAAAAACCAACATCTTTTAACCTATTTGCTCAAGATTATACGGACCGTATTGTTTTCGGATTTGAAATTCCGGCAGTATGGTTCCAATCCATCAATGCACTTTTTATTATTATTTTTGCCCCAATTGCAGCATGGTTATGGGCGAAGCTAGGTAAATCGAATAAAGACCCAAGTTATATCAGTAAATTTATTATTGCACTTTTACTAGCAGCGGGCGGCTTTCTACTTATGTCTTTTGCCAGTCGTTTCGCCATTGCTGGTGGCTTAGTTTCACCATTTTGGTTAGTAGGTACTTTATTTCTACTTACCATCGGAGAACTTTGCTTAAGCCCCATTGGTTTATCTACCATGACTAAACTTGCACCCGATGTCATACGCGGTCAAATTATGGGTTTATGGTTTACGGGTTCAGCTTTAGGTAATCTTATCGCTGGTCTTATTGGCGGGCACGTATCGGCAGATGATATTAATCATTTACCTACCCTCTTTATGCGATGTGTTTTGGCACTAGTAGTTGGCGCAATCGTGTTATTTTTATTAAAGAAACCTATTTATAGATTAATGAATAAAAGTACCAGTAAAGTTCAACCTGACTTGGAAACTATATGACCAATTTAACTGTTCCAGAAAAACTTGAGAAACTTCGTGAACTCATGAGCAATCAGCAGGTTGATGCTTTAGTTGTGATGAGCGCCGATCCACACATGTCAGAATATTTACCGGATTACTGGAAAGCAAGACAATGGCTTAGTGGCTTTAACGGTTCTGTGGGCACGCTCGTAGTCACTCAAAACTTTGCAGGTCTATGGGCAGATGGTCGCTATTGGGTACAAGCCGAGCAACAACTTGTTGGAACTGGCTTTAATCTTCAAAAGCTGACCAGTGATGAGTCTTCAACGCATCTCGCTTGGATTGAAAAAAATCTACAACCAGAATCAGTCATTGCAGTAAATGGACATACCTTATCGATTCAGCAATTTAAGGCGCTTGAACATACTGCAAGACTTAATAATTATAAACTCAAGAACCAGCAAGATTTAATCGGAGAGATTTGGATAAACCGTCCAGAACTTCCATCAAAAAACATTCATTTAATGCCTGAAGGGTTAAATGCGCTATCTCGTAAAGAAAAAATTCAGGCTATTCGTGAAACTTTACATAGCAAGAATATTTCGGGGCATTTCATTTCATCTTTAGATGATATTGCATGGATATTAAATGCACGTGGGCAAGATGTAGAATATAACCCTGTGTTCCTTTCACATTTATATGTCAGTGCAAAACAAACTATTCTTTTTATTGATGCTGAAAAAGTTGATGTAAGCATTCAGCAAGCTTTAGCAGCCGATGGTATTGAAATTCGTAACTATGAAGATACAGCTAAGTTTATATCAAATATTTCTGATCCATCTGTGCTTTTAGATCCGGCCAAAGTATCGATTTTTCATGAACAAGCCATCGCAAAAGATATTCAAGTTGTATACGACATCAACCCAAGTACACTTTTTAAATCGCGTAAGCATGAAAGCGAAATTGCTCATATCCGTCATGCAATGGTTAAAGATGGGGTCGCGCTTTGCCACTTTTTCCATTGGTTGGAAAAAGCACTTCATCATGGTGAACGCATTTCAGAACTGACAATAGATGAGAAGATTACTGCCTACCGCGCTCAGCAAGACGGATTTATAGGACCAAGTTTTTCAACGATTGCTGGCTTTAATGCCAACGGTGCTCTACCCCACTACCGCGCAACTGAAGAGCAATACTCATTTATTGAAGGCGATGGTTTATTACTAATTGACTCAGGTGGACAATATGTTGATGGTACAACGGATATTACTCGTGTAGTTCCAGTGGGCGTGCCAACATCTCAACAAAAACGTGACTATACCTTGGTTTTAAAATGTCATATTACTTTGGCAAAAACCATTTATCCAGAAGGTTTAGCTGCACCGCTACTCGATTCAATTTGTCGACATAACTTATGGCAACATGGTTTAGATTATCGCCATGGAACAGGACACGGCGTAGGCTTTGCTCTTAATGTTCATGAAGGACCTCAAGTTCTCTCTTATTACGCACCTATACATGCCCACAGCAAATTACGTGTGGGAATGATTCTTTCCAATGAACCAGGTCTTTATCATGAAGGACAATATGGTATTCGCATTGAGAATCTGGTTGCAAACCGTCTTCACTCTGGGTTTGAAAAAACCTATGGTGAATTTATAGCGTTTGAAACACTCACGCTTTGCCCAATCCATTTAGATTGTATCGTTGTTGATATGCTTAACAATGAAGAAAAAGACTGGCTAAATCATTACCATCAAACTGTTCAAGAAAGACTAGCTGAACACTTGTCTGGCGAGGTTTTAGACTGGCTGATTTACAATACTCGTGCGATTTAATCTCCTCTTTTAACTCAGGCAGAATAATTTTTATTTCTAATGAAAATCTTATTCTGCCTGAGTTGTAGTTATCTCTATTTTCAAACAGATTAATGTGTATTAAAGCTGATTGGTTTCAGCAAATTTCTAGGGAATAAATAACACCCCATTTTCTTTCTAATTAAATTAAAAATTGAATTTATCAAACTAGTAAAGTGAATCGAACTTTTTCATCGATATTTCATCAACCATTATTCTTCGAGAATTTTTTAATTTTTATGAGTGATTACGAAATATAATGGTAACTAAATAGGAGGAGCTTTGAAGAAAACCTTGTACGCACTATGCTATTTTTAACCGTATTCAATGTTTCTTTGAATTAAAGGGTTTCCCTATGCAGGTATCTAATTTCGTAGCCACACGTGATGATCATTATACTGTTTCTACAGATCCCTCTAAACTCAACATAGAAGTTATTCATTCATTTTTATATCACTCAAAATGGGCAAAAGGGATTGATTTAGAAACAATGCAAACTGCTATACAAAACAGTTTATGCTTTGGGTTATATGATCCGAACAACCGACAAATTGGCCTTGCTCGTATCATTACAGATTATGCAACCTTTGCTTATGTAAAAGATGTTTTTGTAATCGATGAGTTTCAAAAAATGGGGTTAGGGCGATGGCTGATGGAATGTTGCTTAGAACACTTAGAATCTCTTAAACTTCGCAGAATTATGTTACTTACCAGTACAGCCTCAGGTCTTTATAAAAAAATAGGGTTTACCCCACTTAATCAAGAAAATTTTGTGTGGCAACTTTTGCCCCTTGATACAAAGACAATTTCAAATTAAATTATCGCTTTACTCCCCTCTTTTTTAGTTTAAGAAATACATCAACTTATAATTATTGATATGCTTTTGCTAGCAATAAGGCATGAAGTTATTACAAGCCAAGGAAATTCTGGTACATTAGCCGCTTAGATAGCGGCTTTTTATTTTTTAACCAAGAAGTTCTTTCTAAAAGTGAGTATTAATGTGAGTAACTACTCTAGTCACTTATTAAATATATATTAATTATTATGAGGTTAAGTTCATCATGCTTCTAATGATCGACAATTACGACTCTTTTACCTACAACATCGTCCAGTACTTTGGCGAGTTGGATCAGGAAGTAAAAGTTGTTCGCAATGATCAAGTCACATTAGAGGATATTGAACGATGGCAACCTAAATATCTGGTTATTGGTCCTGGCCCTTGCTCTCCGAGCGAAGCGGGTATTTCAATTCCTGCAATTAACCACTTTGCCGGAAAAATTCCTTTGCTTGGCGTGTGTTTAGGGCACCAAAGTATTGGGCAAGCTTTTGGCGGAAACATTGTAAGAGCCAAAACGGTGATGCACGGACGTTTATCTGATATGTACCATAGCGATAAAGGTATTTTCAGTAATCTCCCTAGCCCATTCTTAGCAACTCGTTATCACTCTTTGGTTATTGATCAGCAAACGCTGCCTGATTGCCTTGAAGTAACGTGCTGGACCAATGAAGCAGATGGCTCAATGGAAGAAATTATGGGTGTTAAACATAAGACATTGCCTGTTGAAGGTGTGCAGTTCCATCCAGAATCAATCTTGAGCCAACATGGTCATCAAATCTTTAAAAACTTTTTAGATATTTATGCATAAGTGATATTTATGAACATTCAACAAGCACTTAACCATATTACAAAAAATATTCACCTGACTCAGCCGCAAATGGAAGACATTATGCGCAGCATCATGCAAGGTGAGGCAACCGAAGCACAAATTGGTGCTTTGATGATGGGCCTTCGCATGAAAGGTGAAAGTATTGACGAAATTACTGCTGCCGCACGTGTCATGCGTGAATTCGCTATTAAAATTGATGTCAGTGATATCAAATATTTAGTTGATATTGTCGGTACTGGTGGTGATGGACAAAACTTATTTAACGTCTCTACTGCTTCAAGCTTTGTGATTGCAGCAGCGGGTGCAACCATTGCAAAACATGGTAACCGAGGTGTTTCAAGTAAATCTGGTTCATCTGACCTACTTGAACAAGCAGGTATTAACCTTGATTTAGATATGCAACAAACTGAGCGCTGCATTCGTGAGATGGGTGTAGGATTTTTATTTGCTCCAAATCATCACAAAGCAATGAAGTATGCTGTCGGCCCACGTCGTGAACTTGGTGTTCGCAGCATTTTCAACTTACTCGGCCCGCTTACGAATCCGGCTGGTGTAAAACGTTTTGTTATTGGTGTATTTTCCGATGAGCTTTGTGGCCCTATTGCCGAGGTTATGAAGCAACTTGGTGCTGAGCATGTCATGGTAGTTCATTCAAGAGATGGACTTGATGAAATCAGCCTTGCTGCCCCTACTGCTGTTGCTGAGCTTAAAGACGGCGAAATTACTGAATGGACACTTAATCCAGAAGATGTTGGCATTGAATCACAAACCTTAAATGGTTTAGTGGTTACAGATGCAGCGGCAAGTTTAAAACTGATTAAAGATGCATTAGGTAAAAATAAATCTGACATTGGTGAAAAAGCAGCAAATATGATTGCGCTTAATGCGGGTGCAGGTATTTATGTTGCTGGTATTACCAAAACCTATGCTCAAGCTGTTTCATTCGCTCAGGATATTATCTATGGCGGACAAGCTTTAGAGAAAATGAGTGTTTTGGCGGAATTTACCAAAACATTAAAACAATGTCAGGCAGATTAAGGACTTCTCATGATTAATATTCAAAATACCATTTTAGGTAAAATTGTTGACCGTAAACATGAGGAACTTGCTGCGCGTTTAAAACAACGTAATTTGCAAGATGTTGAAGAACTTGCTAAAGCTGCGACTCCTGTACGAGGATTTGCAAAAGCTTTACAGCACAAACGCCCTGCCGTGATTGCTGAAATTAAAAAAGCATCTCCATCAAAGGGTATTATTCGTGCAGATTTTAATCCTGCTGAAATTGCCGAGCAGTACGAACAAGCTGGAGCAGCATGTTTATCTGTTTTGACTGATGTTGATTTTTTTCAGGGTGCGGATGAAAATATTGCCATTGCTCGAAGCCACTGCGCTTTACCTGCTTTACGTAAAGACTTTCTGATTGATCCATATAATGTAGTTGAAGCACGTGCATTACATGCTGACTGTATTTTATTGATTGTTGCATCTTTGTCAGATCAACAACTTGAAGAAATGTCTAAAACTGCTTTTGAACATCAACTTGATGTATTGGTTGAAGTTCATGATGAAGAAGAGCTGGAACGTGCTTTAAAGTTATCTGAGCAATGTGTATTAGGCGTGAATAACCGTAATTTAAAAACCTTTGATGTAGATTTAAAGACATCTATTCGTTTGAAAAAATTGCTTCCATCTTCACGTTTACTTGTGACTGAAAGTGGTATTGCCACTCCAGATGATGTTCGTATGATGCAAGAACACGATATTCACACGTTCTTGGTTGGCGAAAGTTTTATGAAACAGCCAAGACCAGATCAAGCCTTTACCGCCCTTTTTGGACAACCTCAAACGGTTTAATGAAGATATATGAGTAATAAAGATTCAACGCTTTCTAAAGAGCAACAAAAGTTATTGAAGCAATTTAAAAAGCAAATCTCCAATCCTCATTCAAGCAAAATCGCAAATCAGCCTGAGACTAAAAAATCTCAGGCTGTTTCTGAAGAATTGGAAGATACAAATCTGTTTCAACAAGCTGTTGCAGGTGTTAAGCCCATCAACAATAGTAATGTTGCTGATGTCAGACCACCTCGTGTCAAAAAAGTTGATGCTCAAACATTAGCTAAACGTGCAGCTGCCGAAGGTGCCCGTGACACTGAGCATGCCGAGTTATCAGACACTCAAGCCGCTCTAAACCCTGTCGCGAGTCAAGCAACGCTAAGCTATCGCATTGCCACACTTCAGCATAAAGTTTTCGAAGACTTAAAAGCTGGAAAAATGCGCTGGTTTGAAGCAGTAGATTTACACGGCTGTACGATTGAACAAGCACGTGACGCGGTTTTACAAGTTATCCAGATGGCAAAAGATGAAAATCAAAATGTCATCAAGATCGTACACGGCAAAGGTCCTGAAGCGGTCTTGAAAACCTATGTCAACGGGTGGCTGCGCCAACATCGTGATGTTTTAGCTTTTGTGAGTGCACCTGAAAATCAAGGCGGTACAGGTGCCGTTCTCGTACTGCTTAAACGCGCAGAAAAAAATCCAAAGTTCGAACAAAAGAAATGATCCCCAAAGATCATTTCTTCACATCAAACACCTGCAATAATTGAGCAACCACTGCAACAGCGATCGTTGCAGGTTGTTTCGATGAAATCCCTTCTATGCCTATAGGGCAAACCAAACGTTGTAATGCTTCGGGTGTATAACCACGCGTCAGCATACGCTTTTCAAAAATAGCCCTTTTACTTTTTGAACCAATCATCCCAACATAAGCAAATGGTTTTGGCGTAGGTTTCAAAGCTGTAAAACACAGTTGCAGATCTAGTTGATGATCATGGGTTAAAATTAAAATTGCACCTGAATGATCAAAGTGTTCAATCTCAGCTTCTGGTGTATCTGTCGTTAAACATTGCACCTGTTGCAGTAAATCGGATGGAAAAATATCATCACGTGGATCAATCCATTTCACCCGAACACCAATAGGCAATAAACAACGGACAATTGCTTCACCCACATGCCCCGCGCCACAAATCAGCACTTGCATGGCATAGGGTTGAATCTGCTGGCCAAATTGCCATTCTTCACTACTGATAGGCTGAAACTCGAAATTTGGTTGTTGTTCCCTATCCATAGTCTGCCAAATGGATGCATGTTGATGTGAGACTGTACGCCATATATGCTTTCCAGCTCGCCATGCTTGCAAATTCGCAGATAAATCCGATGTGATCGCAGCGGGTGATATTTTTTCAAACAATAACCACATTACTCCGCCACAACACTGTCCCAACCGAGCACTGAGGTTAAAGCGTTCAATACGCCTCACACAAGCTTCCGTTTCTCTTAACATTGCTTTCGCAATATCAATAGCCTGAAACTCCAGATGCCCGCCCCCGATCGTATCCGACTGCTGCCATTGTCGTTGCAAATTAAGCCGCAATAACATTGTTGCACCAACTTCTCGTGGTGTTGACCCATCAGCGCGTACCACTGTGACCAATACCATAGGCACAGCATCAACTTGCCACGCCACAAAATCAGTCCACCATTGTAAATGTTGCATAATCTTCTACATTTTAGCTTGTGGGCGGTCAGCCAAAGCTTGTCCCCGTCCAATAGCAATTGCACGTAAAATTTCTTCGGCAGTTGCCGGAGCATTAAGTACGAGCGGTGCATTTTCTGGAATAGCCCCCTGTACCGCCTGCCGGATTGCAGAAAAAACTGACAATGCCAACATAAATGGAGGTTCACCTACCGCTTTGGAGCGATAAATAGTATCTGCATGATTTTGGTTATTAAACAGTTTAACGTTAAAAATATGAGGAATATCAAAACTGGTCGGGATTTTGTAAGTTGAAGGTGCATGCGTAAACAAGCGTCCTACATGTGGGCCTTGTGGCTGCCAATACAACTCTTCTGTGGTGAGCCACCCCATTCCTTGAACAAAGCCACCTTCAATTTGCCCAATATCAATTGCAGGGTTAATCGACCGACCAACGTCATGCAAAATGTCAGCACGTAATACTTTCATTTCCCCAGTTAAGGTATCTATTGCGACTTCACTGACTGCTGCACCATAGGCATAATAGAAAAATGGACGCCCTAAATGGTTGACCTGATCGTAATGAATTTCTGGTGTTTTATAAAAACCACTGTCCCATAGTTGCACCCGCGCCATATATGCCCGTTGAACCAAGTCAGGAAATGTCCATGAGTGACCATTCACTGTTGAAACCATACTATCTTCAAACTGGACTTGCTCAGCATCACTTTGACTTATTTCTGCTGCAAGTTTTGCCAGACGCTCACGAATTTTAATACAGGCATTTTGCACAGCTTTACCGTTCAGATCCGCTCCACTCGATGCTGCGGTTGCCGAAGTATTTGGCACACGAGAAGTATCGGTTGCAATTAAGCGAACACTATCGATTGGTAAACCCAACTCATGCGCAGCAACCTGCCGTACTTTGGTATATAGCCCCTGTCCCATTTCTGTACCGCCATGCGTAATAGAGACAGTACCATCCATATACACATAGACCAATGCACCAGCTTGATTGTAATGCACGGCGTTAAACGAAATACCGAACATTAATGGTGTTAAAGCAATACCACGCTTAATGATGTCATTATTCTGATTAAAGGTATGAATGATCTGTTTACGTTTCGCGTAATCACTACTTTGCAACAATTCGGCCACCAGTCGAGGGGCAACATTATCACGGACTTCTGCCCCATAATGCATACGATCACGTCCGGCACCGGGCTGCTCGGCAAAGAAATTACGCTGCCGAATTTCAACCGGATCACAACCTAAATAACGAGCAATGTCATCAATAATATTTTCAATGACAAACACACCTTGCGGTCCACCAAAGCCACGATATGCAGTATTGGAAACTGTATTGGTTTTACAGCGTAAGTTACGCAACTGAACCGCATTTAAGTAATAGGCATTGCCAATATGACAAATAGCGCGTTCATTCACAGGCCCAGAAAGATCAGCCGAAAAACCGCAGTTTGAAGCCAATTGCACCTTTAAGCCTTGCAAAATACCAGTGTCATCAAAAGCCACAGACCACTCATAACCAAAACCGTGACGTTTGCCTGTAGCGCTCATGTCATCATCACGGTCTAAGCGTAATTTACATGGACGGCCTGTTTTTTGTGCTGCCAAAGATGCAATGCATGCCCATTGTGCCGACTGAGATTCTTTACCGCCAAAACCACCACCCATACGGCGGCTTTCCACACTTACCTGATGCATATTCATGCCTAATGCATGACAAATCAGCAGCTGCATTTCTGTGGGATGTTGTGTCGAGCAATAGACTTTTAGGCCCTGATTTTCTTGTGGAATAGCATAGGAAATCTGTCCCTCTAGGTAAAAATGCTCTTGCCCACCTAGCTCAATAGCACCAGAAAGTTGATGTGCAGCATTTTGAAATGCCTGTTCAACTTCACCATGGCTAAATTCAACAGGCGGTAACACCCACGATTCTTTTTCAATCGCATCTTGAATCGTTAAAATCGGAGTCTCGGGCACATACTCAATTTTTGCCAAGCGAACTGCCTGACGGGCTTGCTGGTAACTCTCGGCAACAACCACAAACAAGGCTTGTCCGTAAAATTCGACCTGCTCCTCAGCAAAAATCGGGTCATCTTTAACAATGGGTCCCCAGTTATTTTCAACCTCAATATCTTTTGCTGAAAAAACTGCATGGACACCATAAGCCTGACGTACTGCATCCAAATCAAATTTACTGATTTTACCTTTGGCACAACTCGAAAATCCGACCGCTAGGTGCATGGTATTTTCAAGTTCGGGTAAATCATCGATATAGGTTGCCTGCCCAGTCACATGTAAATGTGCACTTTCGTGTGGAATAGAGTCACCTGCTTTAGCGGATTTTTTAGAAACACGTAAGTCAATGGTTTGATTCATGTTAGATCTCCACCATAGCAATCAAGTCATTTACACGAGTGATCGTTTGAGAAAGAATTTTTTCTACATAAAAACGCTGTAAACAGTTTTTCGCGACTTGTAAACGATATGCCGAACTAGCTCGTCCATCATCTAGAGGCTGATAGTCTTGCGACAACACGTGCTGTGCCTGAACCATCAATTCAGCTGTGAGTTGCTGACCTTCCAATATGGCTTCTGCATATTTTGCACGTTTGGGAATAGCAGCCATGCCACCAAAAGCAATTCGCACATTGTGAGCAACATAATGAGTATCTAACTCGCATGAAATAGCCGCACATACCGCAGAAATATCTTGCTCGAAACGTTTGGCAATTTTATAGCTGGCAAATTTAAAGCGCGTCTGCCCTTCACGAAGTGGAATAACAAGCGCCTCAACAAACTCACCAAGGTGTAATGCTGTTTTTTGATAATCTAGATAAAAATCTTCCAAGGCGATTTCACGAGTCTGTTCACCTACACGCAAAATCAATCGTGTACCTAGCGTAATTAATGCCGGCATTGAGTCACCAATAGGCGAGCCATTTGCAATATTTCCACCTAGAGTTCCCGCGTTTTTAATAGGCATGGAAGCAAAACGGCGCTGTAATTCTTGAAAGTCAGGATAAAAATCTGAAATTTTTATGAGTGCATCACTTAAACTGACATTTGCCCCAATCGTTAAAGCGTGGTTGGTAACTACAATCTTTTTCAGTTGTTCAACCTGACCGATATAAAGCATATCGCCTAAATCACGGCCCTGCTTGGTTACCCACAAACCGACATCTGTGCTACCAGCGACAATACGTGCTTGCGGTAACTGCAAACGTAATGCGGCAAAATCCTGCAAAGTCTTTGGTGCAAAAAATTGCTGACCATGATCATTCAAATGCAATGCAGGTAATGCTTTGATCTCTTTTAATACATCAAGTACCTTTTGACGTTCTAATACAACACGTGGATAGTCATAAGCTTTTTGTGCTGCATCTAAAATAGGTCGATAGCCTGTACAGCGACATAAATTTCCAGAAAGATAATCGCTGATTTGATCTTTGCTCGGAGAATTTTGTTCATTTTCATACATTGACCATAACGACATGATAAAACCGGGTGTACAAAAACCGCATTGTGAACCATGCAAATCGACCATCGCCTGTTGTACCGGATGAAGCGTTCCATCCTGTGTAGGCAATAATGTATGCAGATCTTCTACTGTAAATAGGGCTTTACCATCTAAAGTCGGTAAAAACTGAATACACGCATTCACACTTCGCAATTGCAAGCTGTCATTGACCAACTCACCAATCACGACTGTACATGCACCACAATCGCCCTCAGCACAGCCCTCTTTTGTACCGGTCTGCCTAGTCTTACCAGTTTTGGTATATTCTCGCAGAAATTGTAAAACCGTCATGGTAGGTAATACATTTTCCACTTGCTGCTGACCACCACGGAAAAAAAAGGTGATTGGACGTTCTGACATGTTTTATCCTTATGCTCTATAACACTGCATCTGTGCAAATATGATGCCACTAGGCGATCATTTAGAACTTACCAACATTAAATGCATATTTCATGTTCAAACTCTTGACTATTAACGATAAAAAACATGAAATTTATTCATCTTTTATTAAACGCGCGCAAAACCAAAATAAATATAGTGCGTCGAGTTATGAACATCTGGTTATGTTTCTGATACAATGCCGAGCTTGTCTAATAGAGTAAATTTATACGTCTTATGTCAATGCAGCAATCGTACGCAAATATTCTGACTGCCGTCGGTGAAGATCTTGATCGTCCCGGCCTTAAAGATACGCCTGTGCGTGCGGCTAAAGCTTTTTCATATTTAACTTCTGGCTATAGTAAAACTTTAGAAGAAGTCACCAATAATGCTGTTTTCCCATCAGATAACCATGAAATGGTATTGGTGAAGAATATTGAATTCTATTCGCTTTGCGAACATCATCTCCTCCCATTCTATGGCCGAGTTCATATTGCCTATCTACCAGAAGGTAAAGTGCTTGGCTTATCGAAATTTGCACGTATTACTGAAATGTTTGCACGTCGTTTGCAAATTCAGGAAAACCTGACTCAGCAAATTGCAGAAGCTGTGGCTGAAGTCACGGGCGCTCGCGGTGTCGCTGTAGTCATCGATTCAGCACATATGTGCATGATGATGCGTGGTGTAGGTAAACAAGAGTCAACCACTCGTACAGTTTCATTTATCGGAGACTTTAAAACCGATAAAGAATCACGACGTGAGTTCTTGAGTGCAGTACCAGAAAGTTACTAAATTCTCTTTAGTGACAAATTTAAAAGCCCAACTGAGTTGGGTTTTTTTATATCTAAATACAGCGTTTACTCTATAAAACATAACAGTTAAATTATGTGATTTTTGTTATAAAAGTACGCATCTTTAATTTTAAATGATGTATGAGTGAATAATGCGATTTATAAAAATTTCCTGCTTACTTTTACCGTCTCTTTTTATTTTTAATACCTCAATTTATGCGGGCAATACACCAAAAGAGCAAGAAATTAAAAAACTGGTTGATCAAAACTTTAAACCTTTATTAGAAAAATATGATGTGCCCGGTATGGCTGTGGGCGTTATTCAAAATAATAAAAAGTATGAAATCTATTATGGTTTAAGATCCGTTCAAGATAAAAAAGTTGTAAATGGTAGTACTATTTTTGAGCTAGGTTCAGTCAGTAAATTATTTACTGCGACGGCAGGTGGCTATGCAAAAACAAAAGGAAAAATCTCTTTTGAAGACACCCCAGGAAAATACTGGAAAGAACTAAAAAATACACCTATTGATCAGGTCAATTTACTTCAACTTGCTACATATACGAGTGGCAACCTTGGCTTACAATTCCCAGATGAAGTACAAACAGACCAGCAAGTTTTAACTTTTTTCAAAGAATGGAAACCTAAAAATCAAATCGGTGAATATCGGCAATATTCAAACCCAAGTATTGGCTTATTTGGAAAAATTGTAGGCTTATCGATGAATCAGCCTTTTAGTCAGGTTTTAGAAAAGACAATTTTTCCGTCTCTTCACTTAAAAAATAGCTATGTAAATGTGCCTAAAATTCAGATGCAAAACTATGCATTTGGCTATAACAAAGAAAATCAGCCGATTCGAGTTACCCCAGGCCCACTCGATGCCCCTGCCTACGGGGTTAAATCTACATTACCAGACATGCTTAGCTTTATTGATGCCAATCTAAATCCACAAAAATATCCAGCAGATATTCGACAGGCTATTAGTGAGACACATAAAGGTTTTTATCAAGTCGGCACCATGTATCAAGCATTAGGTTGGGAAGAATTCTCCTATCCAGCCCCTTTACAAACTTTATTAGACAGTAATTCTGAACAAATCGTGATGAAACCTAATAAAGTTACTGCCATTTCCAAAGAACCTTCAGTTAAGATCTACCATAAAACGGGTTCAACTAACGGATTTGGAACTTATGTTGTGTTTATTCCTAAAGAAAATATTGGTTTAGTCATGTTAACCAATAAACGCATTCCAAATGAAGAACGCATTAAAGCGGCTTATGCAGTATTGAATGCGATAAAGAAATAATCGTCTTTGCTAAAAACAAAAAAGAGAATTGAATAACATCATTTCTCTTTTTTCTTATACTTAATACTATTTAAAAAAACCAAATATATCCTAGACTTGATTTCATCCAGTCTTGATGATTTTGTTGTTCATAATCCCAGTTTAATCGAACGGCATTATTGCGATTAATCACATATTGCCACTGGGTGTTTACTCTCAAATTCCATTGATTTTGGTCTTCCCAATAGGGCAACTCAATCTGCACGACAGAGTTAAAACGGTCGAACCACTGATTCATACAACCTAAGGTCGGGCCCATTCCCACACGCCAACCTTTATCCAGATTTGAACCTGTTTGCACGTAGCTTTGTAATTGCCCATAGCAAATATGCTTTCGTTCATAATCAGCAAAACTGTAGCCCACCTGAGCATTAAAATTCGCTACGCCGTGTTGTTTTTCTTCACTAAAATTTCCATCATGAATCGCTTCCTGACGCCAACCCAAATTAAATCCCCAACTCAGAGGTGTTTTAAAAGGTTGAATCGGGTTATAGGAATTTACTTCTAACAGATCAAGACGTTCTAGCTTTAAACGATCATCTCGCCACTGCGCATTACCATTTAAAAACAGTAATTGAGTCCCTGCACGGTATCCCCCTTGAGGATCTATTAAGTCGTGATAGGCTTGTCGATGACCAAGTTCGATAAACTTATCACCTTGTACTTCACCTACTTTCACTGAAATATTACGTGCATTATGGCCTTGAGTTGGCTCTTTTTCTGGTCGTTTAGGTTCTTGACGCTGTTTGTCCAAATCAATCTTGCTTCTTAGCGCTAAAAGTTGACGCAACTGCGGCTGAGCAACACTTTCCTCTATTTGCCGACTCGTAAATTGAAGATATAAATCATCGTAAGCCATCTCTAGAATTTTAGCCTGATCTTGCTCACTAAATGATTTCAAAACCTCAGAAGACTGCTGAACGGGCATTGTCGTAATTTCATGTGCAACCTTCGCTAAAGAAGCACCATGCTGATGAGCTTGAGCCAATAGCTGGGTTTCTAAAGCAGGTCGATATACAGGCGCTTTGGTGAGCCCTTGCTGCTGCATCGATCTAATGCTTTCCATCGGGATGGAAGCATGAGTGAATTTCTCTTGTAGATTAGACTTAGGTTTTACTAAATCGACCAAGCCTAATAATCGATAGGCACAGTTATCACTGACAAAATAATAAGGAAAGCTCACATGCTGCATTTCCCAAATATGAGCGACTAAAAACCGCGTTTCCTCAGGGCTTAAATTTAGCTCATATTCCCATAGGTCACGGCTTTCAAAATCACCGTACTCTTTTACCTTACGATAATAAGGCATAAGTGAATATTCACCCGGATATTGCCCCGTTAGGCCTTTCCATGCATATGACCAGTTATCATTCCCTGCCACAGTTGCTGCATAATTTACAGCATAAGAAACTAGATTTAATTGTTGCTGATCTTTTGGGTCTAAACGTAATAACGTATGGCCAAACATTGAGCTAGGATTGCCCATAAAATCTGTAGCGTAAATTAATGTCGCTTTATGAGGCTTAATCTGTCCAATCCAGTTCTCAAACTCTGAACATTTTACTTGAGGCAATTCATTTTCTTGAATACCTACTTTTTGTATGAGCCACTGACTGCGTGCCGGAAACTTACAGCGAATCGACTGATTATCTTGAGCAGGCATAAATAATGCCGAGATGTCAGCTTTCAATTCTTCTTTTAAATTATTTTTCCCATTTTCTGAAATGAAATAACCAGAATAAGTGACGTCACTTTTATGGTTTTTATTAGCATACATGAGCCGTTGCCATGTAATGTCTTGATCTAGATTTTGTTGTTCTGCAATGGACCAATATTTTTGAATAGATGGATTTATATCTGCTGAATACGCAATATTCACTGCCAAAGAGGCAAAAACTAAAACAACTGACTTCATTAAGCTCATCAATTTTTATCATTAAATATAAGAAAAACCCTGCCATACGACAGGGTTTTCAATTTCAAACTTATACGTAAGCTTTTAAAACGTCGTCTTTAGCCATTACGGTTTGTAATGATGCTAATACTTGAAGGGTATTTTGATTATTTGCTGAATAGATTTCACCAAAGTTTGCTTTTGAAATTTTAAAGAAACGGTCTTTATCTTGAGGTTTAATTTGCATTAACTCAGCAAGGACGTTCAGGCTTTCACCTTGGCCTACTGCCATATCACGTGCTAAAGCTTCAGCATTTTCGTTTGTGAATGTTACAACTTGCGCTGTTACTGTTCCGCCTTGACGACAGCCTAAAGTACCGAAAGTGATCCCTAATAATTGGTTAGTAAAAATACCGTTTGTTGTTGCTGCAAGAATTTTAGGCGCTACTCCTTTTTTGCCAGCCCATACTTGTGTACCCACACCACAACCAACATCGTTGTCAGCCATTGCAACACTTGAACCAGCTGCTAATAAAGCAGCTAAAGCTAATTTTTTTAACATAGATGTAAATCTCCAAAAATCATTATTGATTGTTTCTTATGTGTTGTATTGTTATGTGTAATTCTTATTACACGTTATTAAAGATAACGAGAAGGCTACGATTTAGCAATTAAAAAATAAACAATATGATGAAAAGTGCTAAAGAAAAAATTACCTTAAATTCCAATTACCTTGATTATCTCGATTACCTAATATTTTAAGAACCAATACTAAGCTTAAAAGTAATAATAAATACCACGATCCAAGCTTGCCCCACCCCACCATATGCCAAGCATCAACCTGACTTGGATAGAGCCAAATTTTATAAAATGTACTTATATTTTCAGCAATCCAGATGATAAACGCGAGCGTCAATAATATCGGTAGCATCGGGATTTTAAATTTATGTTCATTTATTTGAAAATAAAGTTTCGTTTTCCAGAAAATAAAAATACTAATCGCAAATAAAATATAGCGAATATCGGGAACAAAAAATTTACTCATAAAATTTATATATGAGAAAAATGCCAGTAATAGCATAGTTCCAAAACTTGGAAGCTTTTCAAAAGAAACTTGAAACAGTCGTATTGAACGGGCGAAGAAACTACCTACGGCCGAATACATGAAGCCTGCAAATAGAGGCACAGTTAAAATTTTAAATACGGCGGGCTGTGGATATTGCCATGAAGCAATTGCAGGATGAGTCAAAAATATTTCCATGACCATCGCCATGACGTGAAATAAAGCAATGACTTTGGCTTCTGCCCATGACTCCAGTTTTAAATAGAGTAAGCATATCTGGATTAACACTGCATATATGAGTAAATAATCATAACGATAAAAACCCATATATTCATGGCTTCCCATCGGTGCTGTTAAAGCAAAAGCAATTAATAGCAAAATACCAAACAAGGCTGCCGAAACAGCCTTGCCGATAAATTGAAACGGTAAAGTTAGATATTGCACAAAAACTATCCTAGATATTTAGCGCTATACTCATGCACTGTATCTACAAAGATTTTTGGTTGTGCAGGGTCTACCCACTGAGTAATCCCATGACCTAAGTTAGCAATGTAACCCGTCTTTTCACCATTTGCGTATGCATCATCCAACATAGCTTTCACTGCTTTTTCAATTGAAGCTGCCGAACCATATAAAACAGCCGGATCAAGATTTCCTTGTAAAGCTACGCGTCCAGCCACCGTAGTTCGGGCTGTATCTAACCGCGTAGTCCAATCTAAACCTAATGCATCTGCGCCTGTGCTAATCATTGGCTCTAACCATTGCCCACCGCCTTTAGTGAACACAATGATCGGAATACGTCGACCGTCTTTCTCACGTTGTAAACCTGCAATGATTTTATTCATGTAGTTTAAAGAGAATTCGACATATTCACGATGTGCCAATGCCCCGCCCCAGCTATCAAAGATCTGGATCGCCTGAGCACCAGCATCAATCTGAGCATTTAAATAATCAATGACTGAATCTGCTAAATGATCAAGCAAAGCATGCAAAACCTCTGGTTGTGCATACATCATTTGCTTAGTAAAACGGAAGTCCTTACTTGAACCACCCTCAACCATATAAGTTGCTAAAGTCCAAGGGCTACCCGAAAAACCAATCAGTGGAACTTGACCACCTAAAGCAGAGCGAATGGTGCTCACCGCGTTCATGACATAATCAAGGTCTGATTTTGCATTTAGCTTTGGTAAATTCGCCACATCTTGTTCGGTACGCACTGTTTTATGGAACTTTGGTCCTTCACCTGTTTCAAAGTAAAGCCCTAAGCCCAATGCATCTGGAATTGTCAAAATATCTGAAAATAAAATTGCTGCATCTAAATCATAGCGACGCAAAGGTTGTAAAGTGACTTCACAGGCAAAATCTGTATTTTTACATAAGGATAGAAAGTCGCCTGCTTTTGAACGTGTTTCACGATATTCAGGCAAATAACGCCCTGCTTGACGCATCATCCATACCGGCGTGGTATCTACAGGTTCGCGTAACAAAGCACGGAGGAAACGATCATTTTTCAAAGTCGTCATTACCAATCTCTATCTTCTTTATGTGGCAGCATCATATCAAAAACAAAGGCATTTTTATAATTTCAATTTCACACAAAAAACTTGTCAATCTACTAAAAAATGCATATTTACACAAAAGTCTACTGCAAGCTGCGAGGTTTTCTGCAATACTTGCAACATGTTACATGGGGTTTATTACTATTCTTTTAATCACTAAATTGCCAATCTTGGGCTCATAGAAATGAGTTATGGGTAATTTTATGCACTTTAAGATTAGATCAATCCCCTATTGCTTATATGAAAATTCTTAAGGTTGAATTACATGTTTGTTCGCTCATTACTCGCTATGAGTTTAAGTTGTATTATTGCTAATGTTGCTTTTGCCGCTTCAACAACTGAGCAACCAATGGCCCCTAAAAAGGTATCAGCTCCTGTAGAAGATCCGATTGATCCTCTTGCGGTAGATGCAGCTTCAACTGTACAAGCTCAAGCTCCAACACAAATTACTGCTCAAGAACAAAATGACCTAAATCGAGCGTCAACAACATTACAAAACTTACAGAAAACTGAAGACCCAAATGCAGAGTCAGGTATTGCTGCGTCTACACCAGCTGTTGCTAAAAGTGCTCCTGCGTCTACGACTCCAGCGACTACCGCTGCATCATGGACTTTAGATAGCTTAAACTCGGCAGAATGGTCTGAGAATATTGGCAAAGGCCAACTTCCAGTCTATGCACGTGCACACGTAATGCTAAATAATGCGCATGCATCGCCAGGCGCTATTGATGGCATGAGTGGTAAAAACACATTAAAAGCAATTTCTTCATTCCAGCAAATGAATGGTTTATCAGCTACTGGTGAACTGACTAAAGAAACTTGGGATGCGTTAGTTGCTAAACAAACTAAGCCAGCATTTATTGAATACACGATCTCTGATGCTGACTTAAAAGGTCCGTATGCCCAATCAATCCCTTCTGATTATGCTTTACAAGCAAAAATGAAAGGTTTGTACTACACCCGTGTTAGCGAAATGTTGGGCGAGAAGTTTCATATTGATGAAGGTTTCTTAAAGAAATTAAACCCAACTGCGACATTCAAAAAAGCGGGTGAAAAAATCATTGTTCCAAACGTGCGCAATGATTTACCAGAAGATATTCATTTGATTATTGCCCATAAAGGCGCAAAACAATTGTATCTCTTCAATAGCCGGAACCAAATGATTGCCTCATTTCCTGCAACAATTGGCAGTACTGATACGCCTTCTCCGGCCGGTACTTACAAGGTAGTTGGTGTGGCTCGTAACCCATGGTATAGCTATTCACCTTCAAACTTTGTACAAGGTAAAAACTTAAAACCTCTTTCTTTACCACCTGGCCCAAATGCCCCTGTTGGTAATATCTGGATTGGTTTAAGTAAAAAATCTTTTGGTATTCACGGAACACCAAATCCATCTTTAATTTCTAAAACAGCATCACACGGTTGTATCCGTTTGACTAACTGGGATGCAAATGATTTAGGAAGTAAAGTACGCTCTGGCGTAACTGTTAAGTTCCTTGAGTAATCAAAATATTCTTTAAAAAACCTGCCTTCACGGCAGGTTTTTTTTAATCATCAAAAATGCATAGATAAATAAAAAACACTACAATCATATCAATTATGCAACGACATGTTGCAGGTAGCCTATTTTTCTGACCTTTATAGAACGTTAAGATATTTCTCAAGAGATAAATAAAAAATTTGGGAGATTAGATCATGAATACTTACGTACATCGTAGTGAAGATCGTGGACACGTTAAAGCGGGATGGTTAGAGTCTTATCATAGCTTTTCATTTGGTAGCTGGTACAACCCTAAATATATGGGTGTGAGTACTTTACGAGTTATTAATGACGATAAGATTGATGCCCATAATGGTTTCGGTACGCATTCACATGACAATATGGAAATCTTAACCTGTGTGTTAGATGGTGCAATTTCACACCGTGATACGATGGGAAATGAAGGCCAGATTAAAGCAGGTGAATGGCAACTCATGAGTGCTGGCACAGGGGTTGCCCACAGTGAAATTAATAACACTGATACACCTGTACATTTATTACAAATCTGGATTCATCCAGATGTAAGAGATGCAGAGCCCAATTACCAGCAAATTAGTCTCGACCCACGTAAAGCCCCGAACAAATGGCACTTAATTGCAGGTCCCGACGCAAATGCACCAATGCATATTCGTCAAAATGCAGAGATAAAGTCGGCTGTATTGGAAAAAGGACACGAGTTAAGTGTTGAGCCAGTTAAAAAAGTGAACTATGTTCATGTTATTTCAGGTGTAATTCATATCGGTGATCAAGAAGTCAAAGCGGGTGATGCCTTTGTATTTGAAGATAAAGCGACGATCCAAGCAACTGAAGAGAGTCAATTTATTTGGTTCGACTTACCTTAAATTAATCAAAAGCCCTTTGAACAAAAGGGCTTTTTTAATCTCCTCCACCGCCCCCATCACATCCTCCCGAATCTGAAGATGATGAACAATCATTTGAATGGCTAGAGCTATGATGATAACTATTATGATGTGTTGAAGAAGATGAGTAATCATGCTCTCCAGATGACGAAGAATTTTTTAAATTTCTAAGCAGTGCAATTAAACAAATCAGACCAATACTGGAAAAAATTGCAATAAATACAATAATAAATAACTTCAAATAACGACCTCCTAGATCAAGCTAAACACACATTAAAATAAACTATTCGAATCTTATAAATTATGAAAAATCGTTTTAAGTTTCCTTCACATACAAATAAGCACTCGCTCTTGATATACCTAAATGTTGTGCAACCGTCTCCACAGCCTTTTTAATGTCTAATAAACCATTATTCTTTAACTCGTGTATTAATTGTTTTCTCTCAATAAGTTTTAACATACGGGGTGTAGTGGCATGTTTTGAGGCAAATTGATCGATATATCTTCGAATTGCTTCAGTCCCATTCGGTTCCAACTTTTCAATAATGTTGTCAGTTTCAATTTTAGTAAACTGGTCTAAAGCGCTTTGCATGCCCCTAAATAGGGTTAAATCAATATTCATACATAAAGCGGCCACATATTCGCCCTCTTCATCTTTAATACCAATAGAAGTACTTTTTGCGGGGCGGCCATCTGCAAACTGGTTTGCATAGTTTGAAATAAGATTTGGAAATTCTGGAGACATAATTCTTGCCAGCCCTAACTCTGTTGCTGGATCTCCAATTTTTCGACCAGATAAATTGTTGTGTATTGAGAGTATGGCATGTTCAGGATTTGTTAAGTCATGGACAACAACTTCGCAAAATGGAAATAGAGTTTCACTTAACCCTTTCGCGATTGTATCTAGTTGAGTGAGTAAATGTTTATCACGATTTCCCAATGTATTTCCTCCAAATGACTTGCTTACTATTTCAAACCCTAGCGTGAAGTATGCAATAGTAATTTAGACTTTTTATCTAATTTTAAACTTAATGTAAATCAAAATCTTATATCTCATTGTTATCACATCAGAAAATAATATTAGACATTTTATCTAAAAATATATATTTTATCTAAACAAGGTCAATATATTGTGCGTTGTTTGAGCAATACGAAATCTTGCATCCGAAAATATTGAATAGAATTAGGTTTAATTATGAAAAATTTAACCCTTCCAACTTATGAAGATGTCGCAGCCGCTGCTGAACGTATAAAAGGTTTTGCAAATAACACCCCTGTTTTAACTTCACGTACTGTTAACAATGAATTTGAAGCAGAAGTATTCTTTAAATGTGAGAATTTTCAGCGTGTTGGCGCTTTCAAATTTCGTGGTGCAATGAATGCGCTTGCACAGTTCGATGAAGTTCAAAAAAAAGCTGGTGTTGTTGCTTTTTCTTCGGGAAATCATGCACAAGCGATTGCACTGTCAGCGAAAATTCTTGGTATTCCTGCCACAATCATCATGCCCAAAGATGCTCCTGCTGCAAAAATGGCAGCGACGCGAGAATACGGCGGCACTATTGTTGAATTTGACCGCTATACGGAAGATCGGGAACAAATTGGAAAAGAGATTGCCGAAAAAAATGGTCTGACATTAATTCCATCTTATGATCATCCGCATGTAATTGCAGGTCAAGGAACGGCTGCAAAAGAGCTATTTGAAGAGGTTGGTGAGTTGGATTACCTCTTTGTATGTTTAGGTGGTGGAGGCTTATTAGCTGGGTCTTCCTTATCTGCCCGTCAACTCTCTCCTAATTGTAAAATATATGGTGTTGAACCTGCCCTAGGAAATGATGGGCAAATGTCCTTTAGAAAAGGAGAAATTGTTCATATTGATACGCCCCAAACGATTGCCGACGGTGCTCAAACTCAATACTTAGGCAAACTCACTTTCCCTATTATTCAAAAGAATGTAGATGACATTTTGACTGTAACAGACGAAGAACTCGTGACTTCTATGAAGTTTTTTGCTGAAAGAATGAAGATGGTGGTTGAACCGACAGGATGCCTTGGATTTGCGGCTGCACGCAATTTGAAACATGAATTAAAAGGCAAACGTATAGGCATCATTATTAGTGGTGGGAACGTCGATATTTCTAAATATGTAGAATTTTTATCAGCTTAATAAAAGTCTTAAGTCTATCTATGATTTCTTTTAAAGCGTCATGGATAGGCATGAATGTGCACTGACCTCTCGAACTGTTCACGTCTTAATTTAAACATCAACTTTTGGAGATGGTTATGAGATTTATTTCTGAGTCTGAATCTTCTGCTCTCATCAATCATGAACTCGCTTATGATGCGATTTATCAAGCTTTAATTGCTGCAACTCAATTGGACACTCAAAGTTTTCCTGTGGTTCATGGTCAAGCGTCTGATACAAAAAATACGTTTAGTATTAAATCATCTGCTACCCAGCAATTAGCTGGTCTTAAAGTTGGTTCTTTTTGGGAAGATAACCCTAAAAATGGTTTACCACGCCATAACGCGCTCATTTTATTATTTAATCAAGCCAATGGAAAAATGGCAGCAGCCATCGAAGCTGGCAAAGTGAATGCATTCCGTACAGCAGCATCTAATGCTGTTGCAACCAATCTACTAGCAAGAAAAGATTCAAAAGTATTAGCCATATTTGGTACGGGAAATCAGGCCAAATATGAATGTGAGGCATTAGCGAGAATTAGAAACTTCGATCAGGTTTTGGTTGTAGGACGCGACGAAAATAAAGCTGAAACAATGGTAGAAGACCTAAAACCATTAGGGATTAAGCTTAAAATTGCTGGTGCAAAAGAAGCCTGTGAACAAGCAGATATTATTGTGACAGCAACTTCCTCACACGCTCCTCTTTTTAAAGCAGAATGGGTAAAAGCCGGTACTCATATTTCATCTATGGGGTCTGATAAGCAAGGCAAACAAGAACTTCCACCAGAGTTATTTCTACATAGTCGTTTATTTTGCGACCTTAATACCCAGTCTAAAATCATCGGTGAATTCCAACATGCCCCTGAATCTACAATTTTAATGAATATAGGTGATGTGCTTTTAGCAAATGCTCAAGGAAGGCAATATCAAGAACAAATTACAATTTATGACAGTTCAGGGTTATCTATACAAGATTTATATATCGCTCAGAAAATTTTAGAAATCTCTTAATATTTATCATTTAACTGCATCACTCAGGTTAATGCAGTTAAGTTAAAACGTGTTTCTTTTGTACCACTTTACCAAATTCATTTAAAAAAAAATGAATTAATTTTTAGTAAAAATTTTGGCAAAAGACCTTCTATATTGTTCAACCTTAACGTCATAATTTTGAAAACCCGCATCAAATACCCACCTTTCAATTTCAGACTTTTTGACTAAATTTTGCAAATAAAGCTGATTATGTCGGTCTAATTCTTCTTTTAAGCTTCTTAGCATGAGTTCATTTAAACCAGCGGGAGGATTAAGACCTGTATCTAAAATACTAGGCGCAAATGCCACACTTTTTAGTTCCAATTGATGCGCTGTTTTCACAGCAGTTTTTATCGCAGTCCCTATTTTCTCTACGTTAAAAGCTTCTGGCGCACCCATTCCTATCAATAAAACTTTAGAAGCTTGTATGGTTGAAGGAGTTTGATTTATTAAAAGAACATCATTCAGTTTTGCGCTGAACCAGTTATTTTTCCGTATTTCATTTAGTCTTCCATTTAGAGCGTCATCTAAATGTGCCAAACCGCCCGAAAAAGGACGGTTATTCATTTCATGTTCAAAGATACAAGCACAGGAAAGATCAACCTCTGCCGTGGTGCAATCCCAAGTCACGAGTTCAATGTCTAGATTTTGATAATGTCCAATTTTAGTTTGCTTTAAATCTGTGCTCATATTTCTTCTCGTCTAGTTTTACCAGCCATATTTAAGTTCAAGTCCTAAATAATTTGAGTCTTTGCCTCCTGCTCTCTTAATCGTATCTCCAACTTCAAAGTGAACCCCTTCGGCAGCCACAGACAGATTAGAATTTATTTTTTGATCTGCTCTCAGTTGAATATATGCCCCCGTCCAGCTTGAACCTTGTCCTGCGGTGTTCGCCATGCTGTTATTACCTTGGAAATAAACTGCATCGTTAGTTGTTTCACGCCATTGAAAACCTAATGCACTTAATAGAGTGAGTTTATCGGAAGGCTTAAGTGTCAGAGACGGTTTGATATGAATAATATTACTGTAGCCACTATAACCCGCCAAAGTAAAATATGAGCCATTTGCAAAAAGCTGGTTAAAGGTATTGAGCTCATTATCGTTGGTACTTTTATCGCCTGTGGCAATATCAAACTGGACGCCTAAACGCGGCGACCAAGCTTGCTCAGCAAACGTGTATCCTGTAATGCTACTAAGTCCCCATGCCTGAATAGATTGCGCTCCAATCCTTCCATGTTGAAGCATTCCTTCCACATCCCAATCGATATTGTTCTGTTTACCCATATGACGAAAATCATATAAGTCTCGAATCTCATTACCTGTAACGCTTAGAAAAGATGCATTATCGCGTTCATAACGTGAGTAATAACCAGATAACTCACCGCCCCACAGATTTTGTTTATCAACGCGAAAACCGCTAAAACTTAAATTTCGTTTCGAGTGATCATTAAAAGTTGAATCTTTTTCAATCTGAACGGGTCTGGTGAGATAACCTAAAATTCTCCAATCGCCATATTCATAACCTGACCAAATTCCATCAAAGGCTTGTCGAACGTTTGGACCTTCTCTGTTCGAAATAAAGCGTTGTAAGTCAAAAGCCATCTCTTGACGCCCTACTCTAAATTTAAAAGTTCCATTATTTAAAGGACTCACCCACGCAATAAAGGCTTGTTCTACATCAAGTCTATTCTGGTCGGTACTTGCAATATTCTTTTTATCAAACGCGCGCGCATCACTTAGCTGAGTAAATAATTGTAAATGATCGCCAATACGTGCATCTGCATGAACTTGTAATCTTTGAATTAAATAGCGATCAGCTTGATTATTTCCGCTGCCAAATCTCGCATTATTATTGACTTCAAAACGCTCACGAATATTTGCACCCAATGACAAATAATTATTATTGCCAAAAGGTATATATTTGAAGTCGTCTCCTATTTTTTTTGGTACACATGGATTTTTTAAAACATCCCAATTTTCTTGCCAACGATTGGTTGAGATTTTTGGACGAGTTGGACATACATTTGTATTTGAAACTTCTTGTTCTGCATGAGCAAATTCATAAAGAAATAAACTACCCGTTAGCAATAAACTCATTTTAATTATTTTAAGGTAAGTTTCTGAGCACTTAATTCGACAGTTTCTATCATTAGAAATATGCGGGGCCATCTTGTTATCCATGGTAATAAATAGGTCATTGCAGAGACTTCGTCTTTTACGCTCACATTGCCCTTGGACAATATGAACGTTGTTTTCTATCAACATTTAAGGCAATAAATTACTTTATGGAAGCATGAATTTCGGCAATATAACCACCTGGGAACTGCACCATCGCTGCCTCACGACCCTCTGATTTATAGGCATTGACCAGAACTGTCACACCAGCTTTTGTCGCTTTATCTAAAGTCTCAGATAAGTTCTTAACTTCATAACCCGTCATATCATGCCCATATGGATAAGGAAGATGACCATCGGTGACCAACACTGTCATTTTGCCAAAATCAGATTCAACACGAATACGTCTATAGGTTTCATTTGGTCGTCCAATTTCTACACCAGCAGCCTTTGGATTATCTGAAACCACTTTACCGTGCGAGAAATTGACGAACTTTTTAATAAAAGAGTCAGCACTTTGTTTTGAAATATAAATACGATTTTCTGGAACGGTTTCTAACTTGTTATAGCTAGGTTTAGTCGTGTGCCAATAAAGCTGCATATTCACGCCACCCGGCCATTGAATGACCGCATCACGCCCGATCGGGTCTGGAAATGCATCCACAATCACATCTGCACCGTTTGCTTTAGCTGCTTGTACGGCCGCATCCATATCTTTGACTAAATAGCCTGTTCGCTCCAAACCAAAAGGATATGGAACCGGAGTTTTAAAACCAAATACAGACAGTGTTCCAACTGGAGTCAAGACAAGCTGAGACATGGTCTGGCTTGGTGTTGGCGTCACCTGAAAAACACCCTGTTTAGATTTGGTTCCCCCAAATGTCGCCACTAAGCTATCGGTAAATTTATCAAAGTCTTCGGGGTTCACATAAACATGCGTTGTATCGTATTGAGGGGCTACACCGGGCGCTTCACTTTTTACACTCGTTGTTGTTTTGGCTAGAATTTGAGGAACAAAGGCAACATTTGTGCCCACTAGCATTGTGCTTAAAAGCAAGGCTGATAATGATTTACGCATAAAAGACTCCTGTTTATATTGGGTGCTATAACTTATTGTCAGTTTGATTTTTGATTAGAAAGAATGGTGACCATAACCAATGCAGCGATGAGACCAAGGTGTTCAAAGAAACTATTAAACATGCTAAAAAATGCTGGGCCTGTATGATTCCAAAAATCGTTTGCAACCAGCATCGCTATTGCGGTTAGAAAACCTAAAGCCCCAGCCCCGAACCAGACAAAACGATTAAAAATAACTAAGAGCGAACCAACAATTTCAATAAAAATTGCTGTAGCTGCCCAGAGCCAAGCAGGTTGTAAACCGAAATTCGCTTGCTCCTCAATCGCCAGATGAAATCCTATTAATTTATTAATTCCGCCGACTAAATAAGCCGAAACTAATGCAACTCTTAGAATTGGGAGCAACCCATGAATTGTTAAGATCTTTTTTACCCATATAGGATTATTATTAATCAAGTCACTCATCTATTTACCTCATTGATATTTCAATCTTCTAATACCCCAACGAATTTATAAAACACTTAAAACATCAATTAAAAAATATAAAAATTAACTTTTTAAAATGCATAGTAATATCCTCAAGAACAATCAACTCTAATTTAAATATATAAAATAATTATTTATATCATTCACCACAAAAAACAAAACAAATCACTAGCTATATAAAATCAAAAATAAACGTAAACTACTAGATATTCATTTAAATACAAACTGTATCCTTAAAAGATACAATGATTGATAACGACAAGATAATCATATAGTTTAGCGGCACACCAATTTAGCCTTTCAAAAATTAATGGATAAACTAGACTGTATTCATACTTTTATCAGCGTCGTAGAAAATGGAAATTTTAGTAATGCCTCTAGAAATTTAGGAATTACTAGAGATCAAGTTTCTAAAAGAATCTTTTATTTAGAAAGTCTATTTAGTACATCATTATTTATACGAAATACCAGAAAAATGGACCTGACTCATTCAGGAGAAAAGTTTTATCAGCGTTGTAAAATTATTGTTAAAGAGCTAGATTTAGCCGCTAATGACTTTATATATGATCAAAAGTACCCTGAGGGTATATTAAAAATCAATGCTCCTCATGCTTTTATTCAAACTTGCTTTTCAGATATTATTTCTAATTTTCTAATTCAATATCCCAATATAGAAATTGACCTTTTATTTTCAGAAAAAACAATAGATAACAATGAAAGTAAATTTGATATTGTTTTAAAAATTGAAGAAGACATTAAAGAAGAAAATATTTTTATCCTAGACACCTATAAAAGAAATTTCTATGCTACATCTGCTTTTTTAAATAAGCATGGAAAACCTAAAAGCATAGAGGAGTTAAGAAAATATAATATTTTATTATATTCGAAATCAGATTTAAAAAACAAAATTATTAATTCAAGCCCTCAACTGATCTGCAACAATATAGAAATTCTGTTAGATTTCTGCAAGAAAAATCAAAGTATTTTATTTATATCTGATTTTTTAGCAAAGAAATATGAAGATGACGGAGTTATTATTAATTGTTCACAAGACATCTTTTCACCAAAACTTCATTTTTATGCAACCACCCCTTATGGATCAAAAATTCCAAAAAAGGTTGAGCTTTTCTTAGATTTATTAAAGCAATATTTTTCTAATTATCACTGAAGTTTTATAATTTAGTTTTTCAAACATATACTGCTATGCGTTTTTCACCCCCATCAAAAAACAATCCAGCACCTTCTCTCGCTCAATTACCACATCTGAGCTTAAAAGCTGAATAATTGCGCCTTCAATCATGTATAAAAATAGTTTGGCATCTTGAAATGAAACATCAGTTTTTAGCAATCTAAGCTGGCTATAGATTTCATTGATTAGCCAAGTTCTATACCTCACTGCGGTTTGGTAGGCTTTTGGATAGGTTAGTTTCGTTTCAAAAATTGCTTTAAATAATAAATAGTAGTGCCCCTCTAAATCGGTATGTAAGAAATAAAGTGTCTTGAGTTTATCAATCACGCTCGTGTGGTTGCTGTACTCAGCAATTGAAATCACTTTTTCTTTTAATCGTTCTTTCTGCACGGTCAAGCAGATTTCAATAAACCGCTCTTTAGAGTGAAAATAATGATAAAAAGTCGCTTTCGGAATTTCGGACTCTTTCACAATTCTGTCGACTCCAACCGTATGAAATCCGTGATGGTGAAACAAATGAATCGACGTATTAATGACTTGGATAGCACGCGTTGGGAGAACTAAATTTGGCATCGTTTTACCGTTATAAATTCTTGTTGTTTCTAAATAAGATAAAAAAGCCTGTGCCCTTTCTGGGAGAAAAAAAGGCATAGCAAAGCCGTAAAGACTGTACTTGGCACATCTCAAGTTTTATTGTTGAAATAAGTTTTTAGCCGTAATGACTTAAAATCTGAAAAGCCGATGAGCCTTCAAACTGTTTAAAGATGAATTAAGTTGTGTCGTTATAGCTTTTGGCAAAGGCTGCCAAGAAATTATGAATGTGCAAAGCCAACTCCTTTTTATTGGGAGTTCTGCCAGAGCATTAATAAGAATTATGGTGGCAGAACGGAAGAAGGTTGACAGACTAGTAATAACTCAAACTAGCACACCCGAAAGTGTCCCTCTCCCGTCCTACCGCTACGGGAAAGAGACGAGTGGTCCACCACACAAGGCTGTTCCTCAGAAGGAAAAGCTCTGATGCGGGAGTTATTATTCAGCCTGTCAAAGCCGGCTGGCAATGTGGCCAGCAGGCAAAGGATAAGCTTCACATTTGTTGCAGTCAAGCACACAAAATGACATTTGTTTTAAAATAGTTCATTAAAAAGTAAGGTTAAATAATGAATAAGTTATTGTTAAATTGAAGTTTATAAAGTCGAGGGATATGTGGGTTTAGGAAACTAGAAATGCGCTAGTATGGCGTTCACCACCTGCGCTTTATAATTAAAGTTATTATTTAATTGAGTATTTACAACGTGCCGTAGAGCCATGAAGGTTTTCTATTTTTTAAAAGAACCCTATCCAGTCGCGTTAAATATACTGCGTTGATAGATTAATTTAATTTATCAATTTTAAAAATTTTACCACTTAAAGTACTTTGAAAAAACATTTCAAAACCCGGTCGTATATCTTCACCTTCAACTGTAATGTATTTTAAATTAGAAAAACATTGAGTATTAGCGAAATAATTATCTACTGTTGCCTGAATGACGTATTTAATCCCAAACTGGTCTTTAACACTGATATTTTGTTTAAGCATTACGATATCCTTATAAAATTATGGCAGAAATAATGGATCTACCTAAATATCCAATAACAAGTTGAGTTTTTTAACAAACTCTTTCATTTAATTTAAATAGTTGATTTATAGACGCGTAAAAGGTACGCCCATCTAAATTTAAATCGACTTCAATTCCAGAGGAAAGAAGAACTCTTTTACCAACTTCAACAGTTTTAAAACCTTCACGTGTATTTTGTATTCTATTTAGAGGAATTAAAGACACTAAAATTTCTGTACCATTTTTAGATTTTGCAATTAAATCATTTATTTTTAACAATTTATATCCTAAATTAAAATTTACTTATAATCTTAAAAAAACTTTAAAATTATTTTAAAACCAAAATAAAAGCACTCATTAGTGCTTTTATTTATTAGTGCTTATAATTATTTATAGAGCAACAATATTTACAGCATTTGGGCCTTTTTGGCCTTGTGCAACACTGAATTCAACACGTTGACCTTCAGCAAGCGTTCTGAAACCTGAGTTAGCGATTTCGCTAAAATGAGCAAAAACGTCTGGTCCTGATTCTGGTTGGATAAAACCGAAACCTTTAGCTTCGTTAAACCACTTAACAGTACCTTTCATGATATTTGAATTAGACATAATAAATCCTATTTTTTTAAATTTAAACCAGTTTATTGGTTATGAGTAACATCGAAATAATAAAGAATGGAGCTTAAAATCTAAAAAAAACGAAGGATTATGACTAATACTGCGGTACTTAGAGAAGATTTACCAAACATGACTTTTTCTAGTTATGTTCATTATATACGAAAAATAAAATTAATCAAGTTTTCTAATATATATATTTATTTTATTTATAAAATAGGGTGATCTTCTGGATTCTGAGTGTTGATAAGCAAGTTGTGCTCAATGTAGGCAGGCAAAGGACAGTGCTCTACCCTTTTTCAGTCAAGCAAATGACATTTGTTTTAAATTAGATCATTAAAAAGTAAGGATAAATAATGAATAAGTTATTGTTTAATTGGGGTTTATAAAGAGGAAATATAACAAATCCCACATCTTTTTTTCTGTAATTTTTCATCTCGTCATTTCATGAGCTATTTAGCATTTTTACTAATCATATTCTCTTAAATCTAATTGGTTCTTTTCTGGAAAATTTGAAACTTCATAGAAGTATTTTTTTATGTTATAAAACATAACTTTATTAATAAAAATATCAATCATAACGGGGAAATAATATGCGCTTTACTAAAACTGGTCCAAATATCCCGAATGAATTAATTGAAGCACAGAAAAAAGGTGAACTTCTATTCTTTTGTGGTGCTGGAGTATCAGTTCCAGCTGGATTACCTACTTTTTATAGTTTAACTAAAAAAGTTGCTGAAAAATTAAATGCACTAGATGATGAGTATAATGAAATTTCACAATTGCTATCTAATTATCAATTTGATCGAACATTTGCAGCTCTAAAAAGAACTTATGGTAATGAAAATGTTGATTCTATTTTATTAAATGAGCTAAAACTTACAAAGACTCCATTACTAACCAATCATGAAAATCTCTTAAAGCTTTCAATCAACGAAGAGAAGAAACCATTTCTTATAACAACAAACTTTGATCTACTTTTTGAAAAAGTGGATAAGAAAATAAAAACATTTGTTCCCCCCTATTTACCCGATCTACAATCTAGAGAAGCTTTATCAGGTATTGTTTACCTACATGGTAAGTGGATAGACCCAAAGAAAAATGAACCTAATAATCTTATTATTTCATCTCAGGATTTTGGGAGCGCATATTTATCGCATGGTTGGGCAACGCGTTTTTTATCAAACCTACTGACACGCCGTACAGTCGTATTAATTGGTTATTCAGGCGATGATACTTTGGTTCGCTATTTACTAGAGGGCCTAAACTCTGAAAATGTGAGTAGTAAAAATAGAATTTATGCATTTGAAAGAGGTGAGCAAAGTAAGATCGATAAAAAATGGTCACAACTTGGTGCTGTGGGTATCTCATATCCTGATCATAATGATCTATGGAATACCATTACAGAGTGGGCAAAATATGCTGGTGATGAAGATAAATGGAATGAGTATATTTTTGAACTTAGCCAGAAAAGCCCAAAAGATTTAGAAGCTTTTGAAAGAGGGCAAGTTACTAATTTTATTTCAACACAAAAAGGTGCAAATAAATTTCAGCTTTTTGAACCGGCCCCAAGTGCAGAATGGATATATGTTTTTGATAAATACATAAGATTAGGAAAAAATAAAAAAGTAAAAGATGAGACAGGTCATGAATATTTATTTGATCCAATTGATTTATACGGTATTGATTCTGATCTAAATCGCCCAGAAATAGAACTAGTTCCTGATCACTTGAAAAATGATATTGGAGAAGACTTCATTGATAGCCTAAATATTGACCCCTCATGTAATTTAAGAGAAAGAATGTCAAATTTAGAATATAAAAAAGTGTTCTATGTTAATTCAAGAATTACTAGCCTGATTAGATGGTTTGTAAAAGTTATTGAACAACCTATGGCTATATCTTGGGTAGCTAAACAATACAATCTACACCCATTAATAATCCGTGAAATTGAAGAAAAATTTAGTGATAATATTAATAAACTTCCTGAGTACAAAATAATATTTTTTAAAAATTTAATATTAAGCCAAAAATTATTAGAGCGACAGCCTACAATAACTTGGTATCAATTAAAATTTCTAGTAGAAAGAAATAATAATATTTTTAATGAATCAAATTTAAGGGATCTTGAATCACTGCTTGAACCAACACTTAAAATAAACAACAACTTCCCAAATAGCTACTATTCAAATAATTTAGAGGAACAAAATCTAAATATAGATTTTAGTGTTCAATTTATCGGTTTTGATCATGATTCCATAAAAGTTAATAATAGTTCACTAATAAGTGTTATAAATATCCTTACAAAATCATTAATAAAATATATAAATTTAATTAAATTTTCCTCATTAAGAATTAGTTCATTTTTGAATTTCGAATATCCTGTAATAACTCTTGAGGATTTTGATAATGAAATGCAAAACACCTATGAAAATACAGGAAAAATTATTGTTTGGTTAAGCTATTTAATTCATAAGCAGATCCAGATAAATGAAAAAGAAATTCATAGACTATCTAAAGAATGGCCAAGAGATGATTCATATATTTTTAATCGTTTAAGATTATTTATCTGGACATACTCTCAAAGTCTTCAATCTTATAATATTGGTAAAAATATACAAAACTTTTCTGATGATCTTTTTTGGAGTTCTATTTTAGAAGCAGATTTATTTAAATTTATTTCTAAAAAATGGGATAATATATCAAACGAAGATCGTTTAAAAATTGAAGATAAGATCATAAAATATTATCCATATAATAAATATTTTGAAAAAGATAGATTTGAACAAAGTAAAATTTATCATATTGGTAGATTATTAAGTCAAATTGAAAATACAAAAACAGGACTATCTGAATCTTCTAAAAATTATTTATTAAAAATCAAAACATCAGATGAATGGCAAGAAAGTTTTTTAGATGAAGAACCTTATTCTCCTAATGCTATTGCAGGCCTTATAAAAACTAACATATCTGCAGAAATGTTAGATTTAAGACTAATAAGCAATTCAACAGAGTTATTTGATAAAATAGAAAAAATAGAGAATGATAGAAGTGTTTTTCTGGAGCAGAATAAACCATTCATTGGCTTAATTCAAAGAGATATATCTTATACTCTTAACTTACTTCTAAAAGAACTTGAGTTAAATAATTTAAGAGAAAATTTCTGGCAACAATTATTTTATAACTTCCCTGAAAATGCCACTCTAGAAGAAAAAATAAATACCGCTAAGACAATATTACTTTTACCTCCTGAAATAATTTTTACTTGTCGATTTTGTTTATCTAGATGGATTAATGAAAAACTAGTATATACATGTATTTCAGATCAAGCATTGTTTTGGCAAATTTGGGATTATGTATTTAATACCTTAAACACTATGGGAATAGAAGCAACGAAAAGTTCATTTGGGGATATTATACGAGGTGGAAAAATTATCAAAAAATCCCGAAAAACTTTAGAATATGCTAGGGATTCTCCTATAGGTAAATTGGTTAATGCAATATTTTTAACCTTTAATATTTGGGAATTAGATCCAAAAATTTGTAAAAGTAACTATCTTTCTAGATTTGAATTAGCATTAAAAAGTGTGGGAGAAGGAGCTGATCATGCCGCAGTGATGATTGCATATCGTTTTAATTTTATTTTTACTAATTATAAAAAATGGGCTGAATATAATTTAATCCCACTTTTAAATATTGAAAATCCATTAAGTGAACCTGTTTGGCATGGATTAATATATACTACACCTTTTAAAAATACATCTTTAAAAATAAAGCCTTATGTTATTCAACTAGTAAAAGAAAAACCTGAATGGTTGGGTAATGAAAAGCTAAAATATAACTTAGCTACATATATTGTTCTTTTAAGCTATTGGTCACACTCTTCGTCTAAATACTACTCAGATCTTGAATTAAGAAATCTAATTCGTAGTTTTGATAATGATATGCTTTCTCATTCATTATGGACGTTAAATCAAATAATCACTAAAGAAAAAAACTGGTTGAGCTTTGGTCGATATTTTATTAAAAATATTTGGCCTAAAGAATTAATTTTTCAAAGTTCAAGAATTTCCGAAAGAATGCTAAATTTAATATTAGAAACATCTGATGAATTTATAGATATCAATAGGCATATAATACCTTATTTAGGAAAAATAGATACAGGCTCTTTATTTCTATATCGATTAATAAAAGATGATAAAGTTTTTCTTTTAGAAAAATATCCTGAAGAAATTCTTTTACTATTAGATAAAGTAATAGGCTCACGAATCGAACATTATGATCATTACCTAAAAAAAATATTAGATAAATTAATCACAGTCAAACCAACCATTAAAAATAATTCCTCATGGAGAAGATTGAAAGAAATCGCAGGATAATTTTTTATTTAATAGATTTAAGTAAATTTTATAACTGTAAACCCTGAAAAAATGACAGCTAAATATTAGTTGTCATTTTATTTATTAATCTCATCTATTAAACTATTAACGCAAGTAATTTCTCTAAAAATTATTATTTTCTAGAGCAAATAAAATCCACTACATCTTCACTACTTCCACCCTCGGTGATGTCTACCCATTTACTCTTTTCTGGATAAATCGTTAAGTCATCTAAACTATTCGTCCCCTCACCTAAGCTTCTATATTTTCTTGTTTTACAATCAATCTCATCTTTAGAAAAAACAGTTTCGTCCTTCCAAACACTGCGATAAATAATTATATGCCTATGTTTCTTTTTTTCATCACTTACTAAAAAATACTTACCATCATAACCACTCTTAAGCATCGGTATTGCTATTTCATTATTAGTTGATGAATTCTGAGTCCCTTGTTCAACACTCACTCTACTTTGTTCTTCTTTTTTTACCTCGCTGTCAGTAGAGTCTGAACTGCTACATCCCGATAAAAAAATAAAACTACATAATACATATTTTAAAATTTTCATAAATTTCTAATTTAATATAAAAAACTAGTTTAGAACTTTATTATTGATTTTTCTACAAATTATCCTAATAAGTCATTTACTAACCTTCATTTCATAGCACTATACTAAAAATGTATATAATTAAATTCTTATTTAAAATTAGATGATTTAAGAGGATTGTCTAACTTTTTAAAACATAACTTTATATAAACCAATAAAAAAAACCTAAACCATTATAGTTCAGGGCTTTTTAAGTCATTTAAAGCTATTCGAGCTTATATGACTTTAATGTCTTGGTAGGTATATCCAATACCAAACAACTTACTAATTAATTGATAATTAAATATTTAAAAAATTAAAAACTTTCAATGATACAAGCCATGATACAAAAATATTGCTACTGTCTTGGCTGTAGGTTTGTATCAATACCTATTTTCTCACTTTAATTTAAGAAACAGCTAAATTTTAGAGGTTACAAAGGTTACTGGGGTTACAAGCTTACAGTGCAAGGCTTTCAAGGCGTAACCTTTTGAAAAAATTGAAAAGGTTACAGATTTTTGAGGTTACATATCAATTTCATAAAAAAAATCTATATCAAGAAACACTTCACAAAGCCACATCCACCCATGATAAAAATTCACTTATCCTTGAGAATAAATCCGTTGAAGCGAATCGTACATTTCACCTATCTTGATGCTGTATTAATCAGGGAGAACTACAAATGAATCAGTGGAATTATTCAAATGCCAGAGCACAACTTACCATGATTATGGATCAAGCTGTCGCTGGACATCCCGTAGAAATTACTCGCAGAGGTCGGCAATCTGCTGTTGTGATCAGCAAAGCTTCTTATGAGGCTTACCAGAAAGCCGTCTATGATGTTGCTTACTATAAAATTTTAGCATCAAAAGAAAATTCAGAAGCCTAAACCCTCTCCAAAAACTATCTTTATTAATGCAGCAAGGTTCCATGAAGCTCAATTTTTCTTTAATTCAACTTGGTTCCTTGTTTGCATTTATCTCTGCATTTCTATTTAGCAGTAAAGCCATTTTTATTAAACAAGCTTATGCTCTTAGCCCCTCATTAGATGCCATTACTCTAATGGCTATCCGCATGGGTATTGCTCTACCCTTCTTTTTACTTATCTGTTGGTTTTGTCGCCGTCAAAATCGCAATATCAAGCTAAGAGATATTCTATATTTACTTTCAGTTGGTTTATTAGGTTATTACATTTCTAGCTGGCTTGATTTCTATGGGCTCATGTTTATTACGGCGTCACTAGAGAGAATTATTTTATTCTTATATCCGACCATGACCGTATTGGCGTCGAGTTTTATCCTCAAGCAAAAACTAAGTTCAAAAACAATATTTGCACTTATCTTAAGTTATGGTGGAACAGTCATTGTTATGCTTCAAGAGCAAAAAATGCTTCCAGACCAACATAACTTCTGGTTTGGAGCAAGCTTAGTGTTTGCTAGTGCTGTTGCTTTTGCTTGCTACCTGTTACTTACCCCGCCGTTAATTAAAAAATTTGGTTCGTGGAACTTGACTGGCCTATCTCTATCAGCGGCTTGTATAGGAACCCTTATTCATTTTATAGCTACAACTACTCATCCTATACAACTGCTTACAACCTTGCCTCTACAAGTTATTTGGTACGGAATCTGTTTAGGTTTATTCGTTACGGTTCTACCTACGCTCTTATTAATATTGAGTATAGAGTACGTAGGAGCAACACAATCCGCTATTATTTCATCCATTAGTCCGATTGTTGCTATTCTTTTATCAGTATTTCTTTTAGGTGAGCATTTAAATACAATTCAGTGGCTAGGTTGTTTTCTTAATATTTTTGGTGTGATGCTTATTACACTTAAAAAAAATAAAACCAATAATTAAATTATAAAAAATATATTTTAAGTATTTTCATTATCTATTTTTAATAATGATAAAAAGTCATTAACTCATGATTATTTATCGTGCTCGACTAACTATTAAAGTGCCCATTTAAAAATTATGATTAATTTTTTAATCGGGTCTATCGTATGAGCCGCCAAATATCAACCTTAATCGGTGTTTCAGCTTTGTTACTTTGGTCCACTTTAGTTGGCTTACTCAGGCTTTCTACAGAAAGTTTTGGTCCTATCTATACAGTGACTTACGTATACACCTTCAGTGCTATTATTTTGTTCTTAACATATGGCCTACCCGATTTAAAAAAGGTTTCAAAGAAGTTTCTTATTCTATCTAGCTTGCTTTTCGTTGTTTTTGAATTATGTTTTGCCTTTTCAATTACTCTAGCAAATTCATCAGAAAAATCGATTGAGATGAATATTATTTTTAATATGTGGCCAACTCTAATTATTATTATGTTGGCAGTATTAAAAGAAGAAAAAGTAAACTTAATGACAATATTAGGAGTGGTTATAAGCTTTTCGGGCATAGTTATAATTAACTATCATCCTAATCTAAACTTTATTGATAATTTTTCAAAAAATCCGATTAGTTACTTTTTAATTTTCCTAGCATCTATTCTTTGGGCTATTTATTGTATCTATACTAAAAAGCAAAGTAATGGAACTAATGCTGTTTCGCTTTATTTTATCTTAACAGCTATAGCCTTATGGATACTTACTATCTCTACTCAAGGCTTTCACCTACCACAGGTTCAAGGAATTAACGGCTATCTATTTGTCTTTATCAATGCCGTTTTTTTCTCTATGGGTTATCTAGCGTGGAATATTGGTATTATCAAAGGTAATATGCCTATATTGATTATGCTTTCTTATTTTTCACCCATTTTCTCATCGGCATTTTCCGCTTTTGTATTGAATTCCGATTTAACAATCAATTTTTGGTATGGTGCATTAACTGTTACCTTCGGCTCATTGATCTGCTGGTTCTCAATTCGAAAAAATCATATCCCACAAAATCAGGCAAAATTAGCTTCTTAGATTTATTAGTCACAGCCAAAAATACTTTGGCTGTGACTTGTTATTTTTTTAAACTTTATCAATCAACCGTGTAACGCCATTTACGATCATATCAACTGCAATTGTTCCAATTAATAGTGCAGCTAACCGCCCTACAATATCGAAATAACGATCAATATATTTGGCATGTTTATAGCGTAAGTGATCATGAGAAAACTTCATTGCTATCAAAACACTACAAGTCAGAAATAGCACCAGAGCAATAACTATAGCCGCCTCTACAATAGACATACTCATTCCTGTAACTACAGCTGCACTAATTGTTCCTGGTCCAATCATAAATGGCATAGCTACAGTACCCGCTAAATGCTCTGGCGCTCCTCGCATTTCACCAATCGTATCAGCTCCTTGAAAAACATATCGATAACCAATCACTAGAAAAATCAGACCACCGAAAATCAAAAATGATTCAAACCTAACATTTAAATACCGATTAAAAATTGCTTCTCCACCCCATGCGAATAAGAGGAATACCACATATGCAATGAGCCCCCCTTGAATCAAAGCTTTATTAAATACTTTAGTCTCTGTATGACGAATTAGGCCGATCATATAGATACTCATGAGAAATGGATTAAGCAGTGAGAAAAACAAAATGAATGTACTAATAAATGGTGATGACATATTTATTATCCCTAAACGACTTCAGGAAGCTTTTAAACTTCCTGAAAATATCGATAAATGAAAAAGGCTGTGCATACTCTTAGAAGCTATAAATCAACATTAGATTTAAAAGTTTGTTCCACTCCCCATCATCACCAGCTGCAAGCGAACTACCATTTCCACCAACAAACGGGTCGTTTTTACTCATCACATATTCGGTATATAAAGAAACATTTTTATAGTCCCAAGCCACACCAACAATGTTGCGCTGTGAATCATCAAATCCCTTTTCTTTCTTGTTAAAACCACTAAAAACCACATACGGCGTAACATTGAGCGAATCTCTCACATTCTTAAATACATAGCTCGTATCAACCGTATAGAAATAGCCCTTGTTCGCAATATCATATTCGCCGTCAAAAGAACCAAAAGTTGAGCTCGCTGGACTCAATACATCTTTATTACTAATCGACTGCCGCCCACCAGTAAGCACGACATTTAGATTTTTATAGTTAATGCGGTTAAATAGGGCCCATGTGTTTCGGTTTCCATCAGCAGAGGTTTTTTTATTTTCAATATCTGAATACCAATAACTTCCACCTACTGATACCTTGAGATCATCTGTACTTAAAAACTTAAGATCTTGATCTACACGGGCCATCCACATATTTTTTTCATTTAGGTCAGTCTTGAGTGGATCAGATGAGGTGACAACATTAGCCGTATAACGTGCTGAATCTTTGCTGGTCCCGTGATAATTACCACCATCGGTTGCGAAATAAGCCAAATCCACTTTAGTTGCAGACGGTAATTCAAAGTGATAGTTTGCCCCTAAATTGGAAGCATCCTGTAAACCCATAGTGTTGTTGATACCAGCATAAAAGCTACTATCCCAGAAACGGCCTGGACCAAAAGGAATTGGTTGTACACCTATAGTAATATGATCTGTTGAGTTTAAATGGTAGCCAGCATAGCCATAAACCAAAGTAGAGAAATCACAGAACGTATCGTATTGATAACAACGATATTCGACTTTTCCAAACCAGTCAGGTGACTCATAACCTAGTCTTAAAATAGCTGCATCAAATTTTATTTTCTGGTCTGATGCAGATTCACCATAATCCTTATCTTGATAATTCCCTCGTAAAGCACCTGATATTGTTAAAGCACCCGTATCACTTTTAGGGTCACCGAAAGTGACTCCTGCAAAAGCAGGTAATGCCATTCCAACTGAAATCAACCCAAATCCAAGTGTTAAATAGACTTTGCTCATTTACAAATCCTTGTTTAAATGAAGATTTGCAGAGAACCTTTCCTGTTCTCTGCTTATTTTTTTCAGACAATACTTCCCTGTTCAGGAGAAGCTCCTGAAATTTAAAATTTTCGTTAATTCGTGTTAACCCTAATTCAGGGCTAGGTGCTCATAAGAATAAAGCGACCCACATCATTCTTTTCCTGAACAATATGGATCGCTTCTTTTATGCAATCCCGTGCAATTCTTTCCAGTTACCCGGATGTACTACATAACCAAATACTGCATGCCCACCATAAATCAGTTCGGTACCTTCAGGAATCCATAACATTTGACCTGGTCGAACTTCATATTTTTGGCCATTGGCAGTGAGTTCGAAACAGCCTTCAATTACAAAAATGACTTCGTCATAAAGTAATTTCCAACTCACTTCTGCACCTTCCCAACGTGCAAAACCGATACCCATGTTTGGAGAAACATCAGCACCTAATGCTCTAGCAACATAAGCTGTGCCGTTTGGTGTTTCACCACGTAAATTAAAATCAAGTTGAGCACTATCAACTAACTTTACTTCTTTCATCTATTTCTCCAGCTTACAATTCACTACGACTGCGCCATTTTTCAAATCTAATACGTGTTCTGACACCTAAACCTAAGAATGGTTCTGGTGGATTTAAACTAGGCATACCAGTTACATACTGGATATCTCTTAAAGCTTGAGAATCTGATCCAACGACTAAATCCGCTAATAGAGTTCCTGAAATTGTTCCCCATGCAGCCCCCACGCCATTGTCACAAGCACTCGCGAAAACGCCGTCTTCTAACTCACCAAAAAAGTTAGTGAAATTTCGGGAAATAGCGTAAGCACCGCCCCATGTATGGGTAAATGGAACATTTGCTAAATCTGGGTAACGACCTAAAAATGCCTTCCGGTGATCTTCTTGTATCCAGCGACGATTATCATCATTTATGTTTGCACCATATTTAGGCACATGCTTATAAGTATTACGGATTAGGATACGGCGATCTGCAGTCATCCTTAAGGTTGTTCCTGCATGGTCGGCTGGAGTAAGTCCCCAATCTAAATCACCACGATAAACTTTCATTTCCTGATCAGTTAATGGACGTGTCCAGCTCGCAAAAGTCATGACAGGTAATAAACGGTTCTTCAAGTAACCAAATTCACGCGTAAAAATACTTGTCGCAAGTAGTACTTTAGGTGCTGTGATTGACCCGTCATCACCTTGTAAAAGCCACTGGTTATTACTTTTTTGCAAACTACGAATTGGAGATTGCTCTAATAACTCAACGCTATCTGGTAAATTGTCACCCATACCGCGTACTAAAGCTGCTGGTTGCATCAAATATGAACCAGGAGTAAAAATCGCACGGCTATAAAAATCTGTACCCAATACTTTTTGAAGCTCTGCTTTTTCGACCCAACGATATGGTTCACCTAAATCTTTCATTAGGTGCTCAAAATGATTGAGATGCGCTTCACCACGCTCACCTACAGCACCTTGATATTTACCAGCTGCAGACCATTGGCAATCAATGTTATGGCGCTCTACCAAACCTTGTAATTGGGCAATTGCCGATCGGTTCAGACTCAATAACTTTTGCTTATGTGAAGGGTCTGGATGTGATAATGCAAATTTATGTGGTAAATCAATTACAAAGCCTGAGTTACGTCCTGAAGCGCCTTCAGCTACACGCTGTGCATCCACTAAAATAATACGGGCATTCGGTTTGAGTTCAGCTAATCTTCGAGCTGCTGCTAACCCTGCAAAGCCTGCTCCGATAATGGCATAGTCAGCTTTTTGTGGACCGATTAACTTTTTAATAGGCCCCGCTGGAGGCAATGCCGCATACCAACCACACGTACTATCATCATTTGGTAAAGCAATCATTTTGTTATTCCCTTAACTTAAACTGTGGATGGGCACGAATTTAGTTTCTCAAGCCACTCACTACGATGGTGCTGTAATTGGCGACCAAGTAAAGCAAAGCCTGCTAGCTTGCCTTGTGCATTGTAGAAACCGGCAGCTAACTCGCCGTCATGTTGTTCCACTTTCCACTCACCCGTTCCCATTGCTGGCAAGACAGATAGTGGCAAAATTGGTGTTTTTACTAAAACTGGTGTCGATTTCAAATCCGCAGCAGTTGACTGACCTAAAAGATTATTAACTAACGCTGGTAATGCTTGAGTGATTGGGTTGATATAAGGTGCCCATTGACCATTCACTTCGGCACAATCACCTAAAGCAAAAATCGCAGGATCGCTACTACGGTGATCAAGTCCAGTACAAATACCGCGAGCTGTTTCTAGACCGGCTGCTTGAGCAAGTGCAATATTTGGTCTCAGACCAACTGCACTTAATACCAAGTCAGTTTCAAATGATTGACCATCTTGGAGTATTAACTGGTAACGACCATTTGCAGATTGAATAGAACGGATACTATTTTGTAGTCTCCACTCCACCCCTAACTGGCTTAGAGCATTTTGTAGAGCATGACCTAAAGGTTCTGGAATAAGACGTGCCATTGCCCATTTGCCAAGCCCAACAACTGTAACTTTGATGCCATGTGCAGCTAAGTCATTGGCAAACTCACAACCAATAAGACCATCCCCAAGAATTGTGACATGCTGTTTATCTGATAATTGCTGACGGAAACGGCGATAATCCGCTAGATCATTTACACTTAATGTCGCCGTCGAATCACCATCAATAGGAATTACAACTGGTGTTGCTCCAGTAGCCAGTACTAGTCTGCCGTAAGGATAATCACCAATAGTGGTTTGAAGCTTTTTATTGGCACGGTCAATATGAGTTACTTTCGTATGTGGATAAACGCGGATATTTAAACGTTGTTCCCAACTAAGAGCAGACTCACGAACCAAACTATCGCCGTCTTTCCCTAATGCTAAAGCATTAGATAAAGCTGGTTTACTATATAAGGCACCGTCATCAGCAGTAAATACGGTAATAGACAAGTCTGGAGATTGTGCACGTAAAGTTGAAGCCACTTGATAGCCAGCATGGCCACTGCCAATAATAACGACAGGTTCAATCACTGGAGCTGCAGCTACTACCGGAACTTCCTCGATTTCAACATCAGTAATATCGAGCATTTCGAAGTCGGCTTTACCAACCTGACACTCTGGGCACATCCAGTCATCTGGAATATCTTCCCATTTTGTCCCTGGTGCTATCCCGTCATCAGGCCAGCCTTTAGCTTCATCATAGATCCAGCCACAGACAATACATAACCACTTTCTCATCTTGTCTATTTCCCTTATTTCTTACAAATTACACGTTATGTTTCAAACGGATACCAATATTGCGAGTTTGAACATAACTGTAGATGGCTTCCTGCCCTTTTTCGCGACCAAAACCAGATAAGCCCACACCACCAAATGGTGTTTCGATACCGCCAGCAAACCATTCGTTAATAAAGACTTGACCAGCAATAAGTCGGTTTGCTACGCGAAGTGTTTGATTCAGATTTTCACCAAATACACCTGCAACAAGTCCAAAGTCCGTACCATTTGCGATAGCAACAGCTTGGTCTTCGTCATCGAAAGGCATGATCACCATTACAGGACCAAAAACTTCTTCTTGAGCAATCGACATGTCATCTTTTGCTTCAATAATGGTTGGTAGGACGAAGTAACCTTCTAGATCGGCGGCTTTTCCGCCTGTTAAAACATTGGCACCTTCTTCACGTGCCTTATCAATCATGGCAAGAATTTGCTGTTGCTGATCTTTAGATACAACTGGAGTAAGATCGGCATTACTTTCGCCAATACCTACAGTTAGGCTCTCTGCAAGATTCACTACAGCTGCTTTAACTTCTTCATAGCGACTGCGGTGCACCAATAAGCGAGACATCGCTGAGCAAACTTGCCCAGAGTTATAAAAAATGCCGACTTTAACGCTACGTAGTAATTGCTCAAGATCAACATCCGCAAAAGCAATTGCAGCTGACTTACCACCCAACTCCATTACAGAAGGTGTTGCACGTTCAGCCGCATCTTTCAAAATGCGTTGGCCGGTTGGTACTGAGCCTGTGAAAACAATCTGGTTCGTATCTTGATGTTTAACCAGATGAGTACCAACTTCTGATCCTTTACCACACAATAAGTTCACTGCACCTTGTGGAAAGCCAGCTTTCTCAATAGCTTTGATGAGTAAAACCATTCCTAAAGGTGAAACTTCAGGTGACTTAATTACAACCGCATTACCAGCCGCTAAAGCAGGTGCTAATGAGCGTGCGCAGATCGAGACGGGAAAGTTCCAAGGTACGATTTGAACTGACACACCCATCGGAATATATGAAGTAAAATCAACGTAATCTTTACCTAAAGGTACTGATATCCCTTCAATTTTATCTGCCATACCCGCGTAGTATTCAAAATAGCGAGCTGCTTCATCAAATTCTTCACGTGCTGTATCAACATTTTTGCCATTTTCACGGCACAGGATTAATGCACCCTCTTCAGCAATTTCACGAATTGCTTCTGCTGCTTTTAACATCCACGCCGTACGTTTTGCAGGACGTACATCAGTTAAAGCACCGCTATTCGCACAACGTCGAGCTGCTGCCATCGCAGCATCTGCATCTTCAATGCTTGCACGAGCAACTGTTGCAAAAGCTTTATCGGTTGCCGGGTTGATAACTTCCAATTGGCGAGAAGCATCTCGCCATTGGCCATCAACATAGTTGAGGTAATGTTGCATATTATGCCTCCAATGCTGTTTTAGCTTGGGTTGCTAACCATTTCTGGAAGAAGTGTGTTGGCAAATCCATCTCAGGAGAGAAAACCCCTCCACCAAAGCCAGGTGAATGACGACCTTTTTGCATGGTTTCAACCGCAAATACATCTTCAGCAAATACAACTTTCCATGATTCTAAAGTTGCTTCACGGCATGCATCATATTTAGCGTCTAGTGATTCATCACCAACGTAATACAAGCGTAATTTTTCAATTGTTTGCTCTGGAGCAATTGGATCAATCATCATTGCAAATGCATGATCAGCTTGAATACCTAATAATACGTTCGGGAACACAGCTACATATTCAGCATGACGAAGTTGATCTTCTGGCCAGCTTGGGAATTTGGGTAAATGCGTACCCGCTGTAGCTGACAAGTTATATTTATAACTACCCTGACCAGCGAAGCGATCTTCAAACATAATGTTGTAGTGATCTTCAAGTTTTGAATATGTATTTAGTGCTGGGTGTACCCAAGGTAAGTGATAAGCTTCGCAATAGTTTTCAACTGTAAGTTTCCAGTTACTTTTTACAGGTAACTCGAAAGTTGAACCTACTTTGCTAGTGCGAATAAGTTCTAAGTCGTTTTCACCCAAGAAAGGCTTCCAACGTTCAACCAATGGTGCAATATGTTCTTCAAAAGTTGGTGCATCACCAGAGATATTTACGAATACCATATCCATCCAAATTGCTGAACGGAGAGCTTTTAAGCCATGTTTTTCACATTTAAAACGTTCATCTTTATGTTGGTTAATTCCGCCAACATGTGGAGTACCTTTTAAGTTACCGTTTAGGTCATAACTCCAAGAGTGGTATTGGCAACGAATTACACCTTCAATAGTGCCTTCTTGCTGCACCAAAATCATACCGCGATGGCTACAAACGTTATGGAAAACTTGGATTTCCCCTTCACGGTTGCGCATCATTACCAAAGGCATGCCCATAAAATTAACAGGCTTCACATAGCTCTTTTTAGGTAAATCAGAAGCAAACCCAACACACACCCAAGTTTTACTTAAAATATTGTCACGTTCAAAATTAAAATATTCGCTACTGGTATATGCTAAATTTGGCATACCATTTGATTCAGTAATAGGATTCAAAACATTATCGACTTGCTGAACCGTAATTAATTGCTGGCTAACTCGACTATTCATCTGATGATCTCCATATATTTAAAACTAACGCAGAACTCCCTGCGTTGAGATGATTTGCACACTCTGCTATTTCTTTAGAGATTGTGTTAAATATCGATTCTTCCGACAAACGACTTTTTAGCTAGGCATATATGAGTTTTTCTCATACGTAAAAAATGGATTTAAACACTACGATTTTTATAAAAATAATTGCTACCCATGACTAAAACTCACTAGTCGGTGAGAATAAATCAGTTGAGCAATCTTCTCCCACCTCACTACCCTGTATTATTAGTATTAAGCAGCTAATAGTTTTTTAGCTGTTGGAAACGCATCCAAGGAGTAGTTATGCGTACAACAACAGGAGTCATGAAAGGGCTTAATCCGACTGTTACTATTGTCTCAAAGTTATTACTCTTCATTTTTATTGCTTTCTGCATTTTTAAGGAAAAACAGGCAGGTGAATATTTTCAACTGATATCAAGTGCCTTATTACAAAATGCAAAATGGTACCTTCTACTTTTAGCAACTTTCTTATTAGGATTTATCATCTATTTATGTATGAGCCGTTATGGCCATATTCGTTTAGGAAAGGATGACGAAAAACCCGAGTATAGTAATATTGCCTGGATCTGCATGCTTTTTTCATGTGGGATGGGTATTGGCTTGATGTTTTGGTCGGTAGCAGAACCAATCAGCCACTATGCAAGTAATCCATTTACCAAAGGTCTTTCAGATGAATCTGCCCGGATGGCAATGCAATTGACATTCTTTCATTGGGGATTACATCCATGGGGATTATTCTGTTTAGTAGCGGTTGCTTTAGGGTATTTTGCTTACCGTAAAAACTTACCTTTTGCCATGCGCTCAGTTTTATACCCATTAATAGGTAATAAAATTTATGGGCCAATAGGTAATATCGTTGACATCATCACCATCGTAATTACTGCTTTCGGTATTTCACAGTCATTAAGTATGGGAATACTTGAACTAAATACCGGGCTCAACCACACCTTTGGCATTAGTGTAGATGTCAAAATTCAGCTCTTAATGGTAGTGATTCTTTGTGCTTTAGCTACCATTTCTTTGTTATCTGCAATCAGTAAAGGCTTCAAGATCATTGCTGAAGGCAACATGATCATTTCTTATTTATTAGTCTTTATTATTATTTTTATTGGCTCAACTCAATATATTTTGAATACCTTTTTTGAAGGAATAGGCGATTATTTACAAAACATTGTAGGTATGAGTTTATGGAGTGATGCGCAAAAAAATTCAGGTTGGCAAAACTGGTGGACTGCGTACTACTGGCCTTGGTGGATGACTTGGGCACCTTTTGTTGGTCTTTTCATTGCTCGTATTTCTAGAGGCCGCACGATTCGTGAAGTCATTCTAGGCTCACTTGCCGCACCCACACTTCTGACTTTCCTCTGGATTGCTGCATTTGGTGGCGCCGCACTCAAAATTGAAAAAGCCAATCATCAACCTGTTGCTCAAGAAGTTGTTGTGACCACTTCACAGGTAACCCTTCCTCCAGTAGCTCCCGTTCATGAAATGACTATTGCGGAAGCGACTAAAAAGGAACCGGCACGAGCTGTGTTTGTATTTTTTGATCATCTTGCTTCAGATCATAATACAAAAGTATTTTTAAGTGCTTTGCTCTGTCTATTACTAGCTATCCATATAATTACTCTAGTTAACTCAGGCACACTTGTTCTCTGCTTTTTAGATTCCAATGGTGCTACCAATCCATCTGTAGCTATCAGGCTAGTCTGGAGCATAATCATTCCATTGATAGGTGGAGGGCTACTATTAACTGGCGGACTATCAGCTATTCAAACGGCTTGTGTCATTGCTGGTTTCCCGATATCAATTCTTTTGGGAATCACTTGTATTTCACTGATAAAAAGCTTAAGGGAAGATCCATTAGCTTGGGTCATGATGCCAGAACATGTTCGTCCCGATTCTTGTAAAACGGAGCAAAAACTTGTTGAAAAACCTAAAGAGAAAAGTTTAACGGAAGCAGATAATCAATTTGTTACTGAAACTTAAGAACTAATTTAAAAAATAGGGATGATTACATCCCTATTTTCATTATTATATTTCTCTAAATTTTTATTAATTATTTGAGCTATTCAATAATTAATCCCATCTCATTAAAAATAAATCAACCTATGACAAAAACTCAGTCATTAGTGAGAATAAATCGGTTGAGCTAACTTTGTCCTCCTCATTACTCTGTATATACAAATTCAACAGCTAAAGGTTTAGCTGTACGTAACGCATCCAAGGAGGAGTTATGCGTACAACAGGGATCTCCGAATCCAACACAGCCGTATCTGTGATTTCGAAAATATTAGTAGTCATATTTGTTTTATTCTGTGCTGTATACGCAGATAAAGCAGCTGAAATTTTTTCTTATTTATCAAATATTTTATTGCACAACATGAAGTGGTTTATCCTATTGTCAGTGACTGGTATCTGCTTCTTTCTTATCTATGTCATGTTCAGTCGTTATGGCCTAATTAAACTAGGTAAAGACACAGACAAACCTGAATATAGCTACTTTGCATGGATCTCAATGCTATTCTCATGTGCAATGGGTGTAGGATTAGTTTTCTGGGGCGTTGCAGAACCCATGAATCACTATGCCAGCAATCCATTCACGAAGGGTTTAACTGATCAAGCTGCAAGTATGGCAATGCAAATCACCTTCTTCCATTGGGGCTTACATGCTTGGTCAGTTTACTGTATTACAGCTTTAGCAATTGGCTATTTCTCATATCGTAAGGGACTACCTTTTTCTTTACGCTCCATCTTACATCCACTTATTGGAAATCGCATCTATGGACCCATTGGAAATTTAGTCGATATTATTGTTATTGTTGTTACTACTTTTGGTATTTCTCAAACTCTTGCACTTGGCGTCCTACAGATTAATGCTGGCCTCAATAAGGTTTTTGGTTTAGGTATTAATGTCACGTCTCAATTTATTATTTTAGTATTGTTGTCTAGCCTTGCAACCATTTCTGTCGTCCGTGGTATTGGCACAGGCATGCGTCGTATCTCAGAATTAAACATTATTTTATCAATTATTTTAATCGTGATCTTAATGTGTGTCGGCCCTGCTCGTTATATTACCAATTCTTATATTGAAGGTTTAAGTAACTACTCTTCCAACTTTATCAGCATGAGCTTATGGAGTGATACACAAAAAGATTCTGAATGGCAAAACTGGTGGACAGCATTCTATTGGTTATGGTGGTCAACTTGGGCGCCTTTTGTAGGGATGTTCATTGCCAAGATTTCTAAAGGCCGAACCATTCGTCAACTTATTGCAGGCGTTTTAATTGTTCCAACTTTAGTGACATTTATCTGGATGAGTGTCTTTGGTGGTTCCGCACTTAAAGTTGAGCAAAATGCTCGTCATACATTCGAGCAACAACAAACGACACAGGTAATGCAGGCTCCAGCAACTGCAGACTTAAACATACAAACAGACGCATCTTCTAAAACGACGGATACAGCACAAGCATCATCTGAATTTACAGGTGGACCCATTGTTAAAGCTACCCAAAAAGACAATACCCTCGCCATCTTTGCTTTATACGATGCAATTGATGATGGTTTGTTTGGGATGATCCTTAGTATTACAACATGCTTGCTACTTATTACATATTTAGTCACGTCACAGGATGGTGGCACACATGTGTTATGTTTCCTTGACACTCGCTCAGAAAAAGATAGCCCTATTCGCACTCGACTCATTTGGTGCCTTTTTGTAACCTCAATTAGTTTGGGACTACTTTATGTTGGTGGGTTAAAAGCGATTCAAACTGCCGTTATTCTGTTTGGTTTCCCAATCTTGATTCTGTTAACTATTATGTGTGGGGCATTACTTAAAGCATTACATAAAGAAGTTTCAACAGGTCTTACAAGCTCACCAACAGAAGAAGCAAAAGAAGATTTTTCTACCACTACACTAACTTCAACCGAAATCCAAACAAAGGCTGAGGTTTAATCTCGACTTTGGTCAATGGGTAATATAAGGAGAGCAATTTTAAATTGCTCTCCTTTTCTTATATTCAAAAAAATAATTAAAAACATGATTTTAACTCATGATCACCCACCCAAAAAATCGCTATTCAATTCGGAAGTTATGTATTAATAGTAATGACTGATGGACAATAACAAAGATTATGTAAGGATATAACATGAATAGTAAGCAACTCTTTCAAAATCGTATAGGTAATCGTCATCCTGAACATTTAAATATGCATCAAATTGGACCAGGCGACTTAGCAACATCGGAATGGAAACAAGCTGGTCTTACACTTCCTAATTTAGATCGTATGCACCAATACCGTTTAGATCGAATTTGTGCATTATTAAAACAACAAGGATTAGCCGGTATTTTGCTTTATGACCCTATTAATATTCGTTATGCAACAGGTACGACGAATATGCAGGTGTGGCTATTACATAATGCTGGACGCTATACCTATGTTTCCGCAGAAGGAAAAGTCGTGTTGTGGGAATTTGATCACTGTGATTTCTTAGCAGATCATTCTAAAGTGGTTAGTCAAATTCGCCCATGTATCTCATGGTTTTATTTCTGCGCAGGATCCCGTATTGAGGAACAAGTAAAAAAATGGGCACATGAAATTTATGAGGTCATTTTGGAACTAGGTCAAGGCAATAAAAAAATTGCTGTCGATAAATGTAATGATGAAGGGATTAGAGAATTACAACACCTTGGCCTCAGTATTGAAAATGGTGAAGTAATCATGGAACTTGCACGCGCCATTAAAGGTGAAGACGAAATTAATGCCATGCGTTGTGCAGTCCATGCCACAGATTCAGCCATAGCAGTCATGCATAGCCATCTTGAACCAGGTATTTCTGAACAACGCTTATGGTCATATTTACATGCTGAAAATATTGCTCGTGGAGGTGAGTGGATTGAAACTCGCCTATTATCTTCTGGTCCTCGCTGTAATCCGTGGTATCAAGAATGTAGTGGAAGGGTTATCCAAAATGGTGATTTAGTCGGTTTTGATACAGATATGATTGGCGCCTATGGCATTTGTGTTGATACTTCGCGGACATGGCTATGTGGCGATAAAGCCCCAACAGCCGAGCAAAAAAAGATTTACCAAATGGCATATGAGCAGATTCAATTTAATACTGAATTATTAAAAGCTGGGGTAACTTATAAAGAACTGACTCATCAAGCTCTACAATACGATCCAACTGAATATAATCACTATTCCTTCCTCTATCATGGAGTGGGCTTATGTGATGAAGCACCCGGTATCTATTTTAAAGAAGCATGGGATAATTACGGATACGATGGTGTTTTAGAACCTGGTATGGTTATATGTGTAGAGAGTTACGTGGGACATAAACACGGTGGTTCAGGTGTTAAGCTTGAAAATCAAATTCTTATTACTGAAAATGAACCTGAAGTTTTAACTTTGTATCCATTTGAATCGCGATTACTGTAAATAAAGGGATCTAATTGATCCCTTTTTAATTTTAATGAATTTATAAAAAGCTAATTTAAGCCTTTCTGCCCGACTTGTCCAGGCAACTGTTCTAATAACCAGCTGCGAAAATGTTTTACACTAGAGGGAACCAGTCCTCGATCCGAAGGTTCTAACATACTAAAATTCGCTTCTGTACGTAATACAGTTTCAACCGGGCGAACAAGAGAACCATTTTCTAAATAATCATCAATTAAAGAGCCCCATGCCAATGCTACTCCCTGACCATTAATTGCAGCTTGGAGCAACATTGGATAGTTATTAATATTGACTCTATTTTTAGGTTTCACCATAGGATAATTGACGGCTTCAAACCATTCAGCCCATGTAATCCAATCCTTTTGAGAGTCATCTAGATAAAGTAATGCTTTGCCAAATATTTCCTCTGGAGGAGTACCATCCTTAAATTGAGCAAGATAATTTGGACTACAAACAGGAAATACTTCCTCTGGGAATAACGTGGTGACTTTCATTCCTACGGGAGGAGTTCGGCAATAAAACAGAGCTAAATCAAAGTCCATTTTCTGTAAGTCTAAAATATTTTCTGTCGTTAATATTCTTAGATCCACCCCTTCGTTATTTTGCTGAAAAGTAGCCACTTTAGGTAATAACCAAAGAGCAGCCATTGCATTTGTAGTTGCAACGGTTATTTGATGTTCACCCTGCCATTTCTTAATTTCAGCCGTTGCTTGAGCAACATCCAATAAAGCACTATAAATCGTTTGGTAATATTGCAATCCCATAGGTGTTAAAGAAATATTTCGATTTGCACGAGTAAAAAGTTCTTTGCCCAGATACTCTTCTAACTGGCGGATTTGGCGGCTTATCGCTCCTTGAGTAACATTTAACTCATTTGCTGCTTGTGTAAAGCTAAGGTGGCGTGCGGCTGCCTCAAACACAATCAAGCTATTCATTGGTGGTAATGGCTTAATCTTCATGGACACTCCTAATTTGTCCCATTTCCGTAGAAACTCTTTTCCATTTCGAGTTCTTTTACCAAGCTATTTACTACGAAATTCAATTTTTGAACATGGCAATATTAAATAAACCATGACTTTTCCTCATGTAGAAGATCTACCTCTACAGTATTGGCATAAATGCCTGTAAAGCCCATAAAATCGCATAAATATATTTTAATAAAAAGTGAGTAAAAGTATTCAATCCATGAGTTTTTCTCATTCCACTTTAATTACTAAATAGACTGTTATTAATGACTACAAGTTATAAAAATTCTTATCCGATAAAGAAAAGCATATTTTTTTATAAAGTAAAACTTTGAGTTTGAAACCCTTTTTAAAATTGCAAACGTCACAAAGACTTGATGTTATATATCAATGTTAATCTTATCAGCCTATATTTGACTGAATATACAAGCTAGTTATTAACCTTAATACATATGAACTGGTACTATAAAACTCTATGGGGAAAACTTCTTTTTAACCATTAAGAGTCAACACTATGTCTAATTTTGTCTCAGTTGAATCTTTAAAAGGGATTACCAATTTTGTTATTACAGCTAAATCCAAAAGCTTCACTGAGGCTGCAGATAAACTTGGAATTACCAAATCAGCTGTAGGCAAAAGTATCGCACGCCTTGAAGAGAGGCTTGGTACTCGTTTATTCCATCGCTCAACAAGAAAACTTAGCTTAACCAGTGATGGAGAAGCCTACTTAGCCAGTTGTCTTTCTGCTCTAGAAATTCTTGATGCAGCTGAAAACAGCCTGAGTAGACGTCAAGATAAGCCTTCTGGTGAAGTAAGAATTGATATGCCGATATCATTTGGTAGAGGTCTTATGATGCCTCTATTAATTGAAGTTGCAAAAAAATATCCAGATCTTCGTTTTACGCTTACTTTCAATGACCGTTTTATTGATCCACTTGAAGAAGGGCTTGATCTTGTCCTGCGTTTAGGTGAACTACAAGATACAGATGAGTTAATTTCTCGATATCTTAGTAGCCAACGTCTTTATTTATGTGCGACCCCAGAATACATAGAAAAATATGGAGAACCTATTTCTCCTGATGATCTAAAAAATCATCATTGTATTATGGGGTATCGGAGAGGCTCCCCTTTAGCTTGGAAGTTACGCTCTCCAACTGGTGATGAGATCAAATATATTTCGCAGAACTCCCATCAGGTGAGTGATGGCGATGCCTTATTACAATCTTGTGTTGGAGGCATGGGAATAGTTCAACTTCCAGAAACTATGGTCAATTCATATCTTGCTAATGGCACTTTAAAACTATTATTAGAAGACTATAGTCCACTGCCTTCGGAACTTCATATTCTCTGGCCGAGGACTAAACATCTCATACCTAAAGTTCGTCTGATTGTTGATGAACTGATCATAAAAGCTACCGAAGGATATTTCGGAACTCTACGTTAAGTTGATGGACTCTGCAGCTAATTGGTACGAACGACAACGTGCAACCGGATCATAAATTCTTGCATCGATCATCAATTCATCAGCACCCGTAAAATTAATGAAATGCTGTAACCAGACACCTACTTCTTCTTTATTACCAATAGCTGTATAGGTGAGTTCAGCTTCCATCGCATGGAGCTGTTCTTTTGATATTTTACTTATATAGTTTTCCACTGGCTTAGGTAATAAACCTGATTGCCCAGAATTACGATTGACTACCCACTGACGATGCGAGCTAGCTAAATACTGTGCTTCCTCATATGTATCTGCTGCAAATACATTAACACCAACCATTACGTAAGGCTTTTCCAAGTAAGTACTTGGTTTAAAGTTTTCTTTATAATGTGATATTGCCTGCTCAAGATAAAAAGGCGCAAAATGTGAAGCAAATGCAAAAGGCAATCCCATTTTGGCCGCCAGATCAGCACCATATAAACCAGAGCCTAATATCCACATAGGTATATTTTGTTTTTCTGGAATTGAACGTACTGGTTGCATTCCATTGTCTAATAAATAATCTTGTAGAGTAACCACGTCATCTTGCAATTCACGAGAAGTTATATTTGTTCCACGAATCGCCTGAACTGTGAGGCTATTTGTACCAGGTGCTCTTCCTAAGCCCAGATCAATCCTATTGGGGAATAATGTATTTAATGTAGCGAATTGCTCAGCAATTATTAGCGGTGAATGGTTGGGCATCATAATGCCACCCGAACCAATTCTTAATGAAGAAGTATGTGAAGCTAAATGACTCATAATAATTGTTGTAGCAGAAGAAGCTATCCCAGGCATATTATGATGTTCAGCAATCCAGAATCGATTATAGCCACACTGCTCGACATGTTTAGCAAGCATAGTAATATCATTTAATGAGTCGGAAAAATTCTTTCCCTCCCCCATCATAACCAGATCAAGTACCGAAATTGCAGTCATAAGAAGGTTCTACAAAATAAAAAAACAACTCTACTATTAAGATAAAAGTTGATAAACAAACCTAAAGTAGACTATCTGTAGAATAAAATTCGCCAATAAATAAATTATTCCCGCAATATATGTTTTTCAATTAACCCACGGAGTCTTATAAAATTGACCTACTTTAAAATTTTATAATTTTTTCAAATAAAAAGAGCACTTATTTAAGTGCCCTTACTATCTATTTTATTTATTTACCTAAGGTAATTATTTGCTTTTTTTGACTTATGCCATACATCCCTATGACTGAGAAACAAATAAGAGGCACAATAAATGCGATGGCTGTACCAAACATATCTGACATATATCCCATAACAACGGGTATTACAGCACCACCAATTAACATCATTACTAAAATTGAACCTGCTAATTTTGTCTTAGTTCCTAAGTTTCTTACTCCCATAGCAAAGATAGTTGGATACATGGTCGACATAAATAAGTAGATTGAAACAACGGCGAATATAGAAATCATTTCTGTACCAGTCATTGCAATACCACACAAGATAATGCTCATTAGGCAATTAAAGACCATCAATTTGCGTGCATCAATAAATCTCATTATTAATGAACCACCGAAACGCCCAATCATATAAGCTAGCATTCCAATAGATAAAATATAGGCAGCTTTTTGAGTAGTTAAACCTTGCCAATGATCAAGTGCGAAATTAATAAAGAATGCACCAATCGCAAAATAAGCACCTACATAACAGAATTGTGCAAGTAATGCCCCTCGGAAACTACCAACTTTAAATAATTGAAGGTTAGAAGTAGGACTACTTTGCGTTTCATCTTTTTGGTATTCAATTACAGGAAGTTTTGCTTTTACAAAAACTAGTAATAAGATGAAAACAACAATTGCTAAAACTACATATGTTAATGAAGTTGGCTCCAGTTCAATTCCCAAGAAATGACCAGCAGGAGCAAAGAATACTGCCCCACCAACGATTGGTCCAAAAAAGCCCCCCAAACCATTAAACCCTTGGGCTAAAGTCAGACGTTGAGCAGCAGTAGAAGGATCACCAAGTTCTGCTGCATATAAATTTGCCCCAACCTCCAAACATGCCAGACCACAAGCTAAAACAAAAATAGCTGATAGAAATGCACTAAAAGTTCCAATATATCCAGCAGGTAGAAATAATAGAGCGCCAAGTGCAAATAAAGCCAAACCTACGATTACGCCAGCTTTATATCCGAAACGCTGCATAAACATACCGATTGGCAGAGCAATCAAAAAGTATGCGCTAAAATAAGCAGTTTGAATAAATGCTGATTCACCATGTGAAATATGCAATAGATCTTGAAAATGTTTATTTAGAACATCTAAAAGACTATGTGAGAACCCCCACATAAAAAATAAGCTTGTTACAAGATAGAAAGCAATTTTTGTTGAAACGACTTTCTTCTCCTCTTTCACGATTTGTGAAAAAGTTCTGATATCTGTATCCATGATTAAAATCCTTTTTTAATGCCGATTAGGCAACAGTTAGTCCAACATTACTGTTATTAATTTCTTCCCTTAAATCGTTGATTTTAACTACTTGTCCCGTCCGTACTGCTTCTTCTGCACAGAGAGCTATATGTAAAGCCATGAGACCGTCAAAAGGTGTTGTACAGAATGAATGATTGTTAGTTACCGCATCAATAAACTTATCTAATTCGATTTTGTATGAAAGAGCATGCCGTTCAAGAAAGAAGTTAAGTAAGGGTTCTTGCGCTTGTGTATAAGTTGAAGAATATCGTTGTAGGCTATTTTCTTTGTGATTTTCAGTTCTAAGCATTCCTTTAGAACCTAACACCTCTAGACGTTGATCAAAACCATATACGGCCTCGCGTGAACCATTAATCACACATTGTTTTCCAGATTTAGTTTTCAGAAGAACCATAACTGAATCATAATCACCAAACTCTTCAATAGTCGGATCAACTAAACGGCTTGCGATTGCTTGAACTTGAACTGGCTCTTCTCCTAATAGAAATCTAGCCATATCAAAGTCGTGAATAGTCATATCTTTTAGAATGCCACCTGAACTCTTCAAATACTCTCTAGAAGGAAGTCCTGGATCTCGACTGGTAATAATAATTTGGCGAATATCACCAATTTCATTCGCATTAATGGCATTTTTTACCGCTATTGTGTCTGGATCAAATCGACGGTTAAATGCCAACATCACTTGGCCTTTATATTTTTCAACTTCTTTTACTGCATCTAGTGCGAGTTGAAATTCTTTATCAATCGGTTTTTCACACAATACTGGTTTTCCAAGACGAACTGCATGCAACATTAAAGAAACATGGAACTCTGTTGGTGTACCAATTAAGATTGCATCAACATCATCTCTTTCAATAGCTTTGAAATAATCATATTCAGTACTGCAGTTTAATTCTTTCGCTAACTGATCAGTCCCTTCTATCCATGGATCCGCAACTACCTTTAAAGTACAGTTTGGATTCTGATGGACATTTTGAGCATGTATTTTGCCAATACGGCCAACACCTAATACTGCGAAGTTAATCATTTTCATCATCCTTTGATTATTGAAACATCACTGCTTACATTCATCATAGGAACCTGCATGATTAAGTTAAATAGAAACAATCAAAAAACAGTATTTCTATTTTGAAATAATCTTTCGAAATACCATTTATTCTTTCATCTATGAAAATATATTTTTCCTTATCGTTATTTTTTAAATTATAAATATCTTTAGGATTGAACTATCTTTCTAGAAAAATATAGATGCTATGGACAATATTTTAATCCAAAACTTAGAGAATGAACGCTTTCAATCAATCGTTGAAAAGCGTTATGAAGATTTCGCTAAACTCGCTCACCCTGAAATGACGTATACCCATACAAGTGGGATTACCGACACTAAAGAAACTTATTTAGAAAAGTTATTCGGCGGTTATTACGACTACAAGTGGATTAAGCATCCAATTAATAAAATTAAGATTATTGGTAACTTAGCTCTTGTATTTGGAGAAATGCACTCAGAACTTAGAGCAGGAAACTCAGAAAAGAATCTTAAAAATAAATCGTTAGCTGTCTGGATTAAAGAAAATGATAGTTGGCTATTTTATGCATATCAACCTACTCCATTACCGTAAGGATTACCCATATGAAAAATAAATTTATCTATGATGTTCCACAAAGTCGTGTAATTTTTGGAGCAGGTTCAATTCAATATCTTCAACGAGAAATTGATCTTTTAGGCGCAAAAAAGGCTTTGGTACTTTGTACTCCAGAACAAGTTGAATTAGCTGAAAAGATTTCTTCTATCTTAGGTGAGAACTCTGTTGGAGTTTTTGCAAAAGCAGTGATGCATGTACCTGTGGAATCTGCAAAAGAAGCACGGGATGTAGCTCAGAAACTAGGAGCGGATTGCGCAATAGCTGTAGGTGGTGGCTCTACTACAGGCTTAGGTAAAGCCATTGCACTAGAATATGACCTCCCTATTTTAGCAATTCCAACAACTTATGCCGGTTCAGAAATGACTCCTGTATATGGCATAACTGAAAATGGGATTAAAAAAACGGGCAAAGATCCAAGAGTACTACCGAAAACTGTAATCTATGATCCTGAATTAACCTTAAGCTTACCATTAGAAATGTCTATTACTAGTGGTATCAACGCTATTGCACATGCGGCTGAAGGACTGTATGCCCAAAATGGCAATCCTATTATGTCATTGTTAGCAGAAGAAGGAATTCGTGCTTTAGCTGAAGGATTAAAGAAATTAAAAAATGATTCACTAGATATTGAAGCACGTAGCCTATGTCTTTATGGCGCTTGGCTGTGCGGATATGTCCTTGGTAATGTAGGAATGGCAATACATCATAAGCTTTGCCATACATTAGGTGGAAGTTTCAATTTGCCTCATGCCCCTACTCATACTGTAGTTCTTCCTCATGCAATCGCTTATAACGAAGAATCTGCTCCAGAGGCAATGAATCGAATTAAAAGAGCTTTGGGAGCGAATGATAGTACTGCCGCTAACGCATTATTCGAATTAATTAAAACTTTAGAAGGCCCACTTTCACTAAAAGATTTAGGTCTCACCGAACCAGATCTAGATAAAGCCACAGAAATCGCTTTAGCAAATCCTTATTGGAATCCTAAGCCTATTGAAAAGAATGCAATTCGTACATTGCTGCAAAATGCCTATGAAGGAAATCCTCCCAACTAACGTTTAACTAAGTTTAGAACCAAAAACCTACCTCCATTTTTATATCTTAAATGGAGGTAGCCAAACTCACCCATAAAAAGGACTTTTTATGAAAAATATCAAATGGATATTAGGAACATTTACACTTATTTCTAGCCAAGCAAGTATGGCCCTTGAAACCCATGGATATCTCAGAACAGGAATTGGTTCCTCTGATAATGGTAATACACAAGAATGCTTTCAATTAACAGGAGCCCCTTCTAAATACCGCTTGGGAAATGAATGTGAACAATATGGCGAAATTTTTGCAAAACAAAAACTGATTACATTAAGTGATCAATCAAGAATAAGTATCAATGGAATGCTGCAAGCATACAATCCATATGGGCAATCCCTCACCTTTAATAATGATAATGGCTTTACACGGCTTAATCAGGCTTATTTAGAATGGGAAAATATTTCTTTTTTGAATGGCGGTAATATTTGGGCTGGTCGTCGCTACTATAATCGTAATGATAGCCATATGACTGATTTTTATTATTGGAATCAAAGTGGTACTGGTTTCGGAATTGACAAATATAAACTTAAAGACTTTTCTTTAAGTTATGTCTTCTCTCGAAAAGATAATGTCTTCCAAAAAGAATATGCTAATCGACATGATCTAACAATTGGTGATATCAAGATTACCCCTTCTAATACATTAAATGTAGGGCTTTCTGTCATAGATGCTGAACAAAATGGATGGGCGCTAACACTACAAGATACAACTACTCATATATTAAATGGCAAAAATACTTTTGTATTACAATATGGGGAAGGACCAGGAACTGGACTGAGCTATACCGGTAAGACTGATTTAGATAAAAGCAATAATGCCTTTCGAGTAATGGATATTTTGGATTGGGAGTCAGATAACCAGCTATTTAACGGTCAGGCGCAATTGGTCTACCAAAAGAATAAATTTGATCACCAAGATGATGTGGATTGGTTATCAGTGGGATCTAGAGCTTCTTATATATTTCATGATCATTTCAAAATTTCGGCAGAGGTTGGTTATGATGAAATCAAAGAAGGTAATGAAACACGTAATCTTACCAAAATTACCTTTGCACCAACTTGGTCTTTTAATGGCACTAAATATTATGATCGTCCAGAATTAAGAGTCTATTATACGTATGCTTTGTGGAATGATGCTGAACAAAAAACTCGTGATGTTTTAAATCCATATGGAGAATTTGTGCATCAATCAAACGGTTCTAATTTTGGGGTTCAGTTAGAATATTGGTGGTAACCCATTTGTTTATTAATTAATTCAAAATAAAGGCCAACTTTAAGTTGGCCTTTATTTTATTGAGTATTAAATAATAGATCTAATACTACCTCCATCAACACCCCACACACTTGAGGTCACAAAAGAGGCATATTCTGAAGATAAGAATATAATCACGTTAGCGACTTCCTCAGGAGTGCCTAATCTCTCAAGAGGAAGGTGACGATTTCTCATTTCGAACTCAACAGCTTCCTGTGGGGGGAGTTTATGAATAGTGCTTAATGTATCAGCGAATCCCCCCGGCTTTGTCCAAAACGGAGTCCATATAGGGCCAGGAGCTACAGCATTAATTCTAATTTTAGGCCCTTCACTTCTTGCTAGACCTTTTGTTAAAGCCAATACAGCTGCTTTAGAAGCAGAATAGTCTATAGGACATGCTTCAGGTTGACGTGCAAGATCAGAAGCATTGTTAATAATTACACCTTTTTCTTGTGCTCTCATTACCGGCAAAATTTTACGACACGTGCGAACATAACTCATGAAGTTTAAGTTCATGGTATTTTCCCAATCTTGATCAGTTAAATCATCAAATAACCGAACAGCTCCAGATCCAACATTGTTAACTAAGACATCAACTCTGTTGTTAGCTAACATAATGACATCATCTAAAATACGATTAGTTTGTTCAGAGCTGGTTAAATCACATTGGAAAATTTCTATTTTTCCTTCAAAATCCTGAACCTCATTTTTAATTTGCTGTAGCCCATCCAAATCAAAATCTATGAGAAAAACATTCGCTTTCAATTTGATAAATAGGTGAGCTGTTGCTTTACCAATGCCCTGTGCAGCACCAGTAATAACAACATTCTGGTCTTTGAAACAAATATCCATTTTCTAGTTTCCTTAACAATATATAAATTTTATGCTTTTGATGTAGGTTGAAAGGCATAAAATTTCCAAGAGGTTTGATCTTTAATCCATATACTTAGAGTTTTATTATCGAGCTGCTTAGGAATACTGTTGATTAATAACTCAGCTTGCATCTCACCAAATACAAATGCACAATCATTAAAAAACTCAATCTTATCAATTGGATGCTTTATCCATTGATATTGATAAAAATTTGTCTCACACTTCTGAATATAACTATCCAAGTTGTCTGAAGCACCATTACTATGCATGTAATGAAGACTTGAATGGCATAAATTCCGAAAAGTTAAGTAGTCTTTGTTTAAGATCGCTTGGAAACGTTGATTCTCTAAATCTCTAATTAAATCCTCATCCATAAACTTCCCCCTCCTTATATGAATTTCTTCAAACTTTCTCGATAATCAAAGCAATACCTAGCCCCACACCAATACACATTGAACACAAGGCATAACGACCACCTGTTTGCTCAAGCTGATTTAAGGCTGTGGTGACTAGGCGTGCACCTGAAGCGCCAAGTGGATGACCCAAAGCAATTGCACCGCCATTTGGATTTACCTTGGCAGAATCATCAGGTAAACCTAAATCACGAGTCACTGCCAAAGCCTGTGCCGCAAAAGCTTCATTCAGCTCAATCACATCCATTTGTTCTAATGTCAGGTTGGCTTGTTTAAGAAGCTTCTTGATTGCAGGTGCTGGAGCAAATCCCATAATGCGAGGTTCTACACCCACAGCTGTTGAAGCAATGATCTTGCCACGTGGTTTTAGGTTATAAGTTTGAACTGCATCATCAGAAGCAATCAGTAAAGCTGCTGCACCATCGTTAATACCCGAAGCATTACCCGCAGTGACTGTGCCATCTGCTTTAACAACAGGTTTAAGTTTGCTTAAAGCTTCAAGGGTCGTTGATGCACGTGGGTGTTCATCGGTATCAATCACAACAGCATCCCCCTTACGCTGAGGGATTTCAACTGCCACGATTTCTTTAGAAAAAAAGCCTTTGGCTTGCGCGCTTGCGGTGCGTTGTTGGCTCGCCAAGGCAAACTGGTCCTGATCTGCACGATTAACATTAAACTGTTCAGCTACGTTTTCGGCAGTCTGGGGCATGGTGTCTACACCATACAATTCTTTAAGTTTTGGGTTAATGAAACGCCAGCCCATGGTGGTGTCTTCAATCTTCTGGCTACGGCCAAAGGCACTGTCTGACTTGCCCATCACATAAGGTGCACGGCTCATACTCTCTACACCACCTGCAATCACCAAGTTCGCTTCACCCGCTTTAATGGCACGGGCAGCAATGGCAATCGCATCGAGTGATGAACCACAGAGACGGTTAATGGTGGTTGCTGGCACCTGATACGGTAAACATGCAAGTAAAGCTGACATACGGCCGACATTACGGTTGTCTTCACCGGCTTGGTTAGCACAGCCATAGATCACATCATCGACCTGTTCCCAATCTACATTCGGGTTACGCTGGATTAAAGCTTTAATCGGCACAGCACCAAGGTCATCAGCACGGACAGGCGCAAGGCCACCGGCATAACGGCCGAATGGAGTACGAATGGCATCGATGATATAAGCGTTTTTTAAAGTCATTTCCCTACGTCCTTATCCTTTTGTCGCATCAATCAAAGTTGCACCAGTTAAAGCCTGTAACTCTTCAAAGCTAAGACCTTCCACTTTCTCAATCACCTTTAAACCATCCTTCGTGACATCAATCACACAAAGGTCGGTGTAAATACGGTCAACACAACGTTTACCAGTTACTGGATAGCTCAGCTCAGCCACAATCTTCGGTTCACCTTGCTTAGTTACATGGTCTGTGGTGATAAATACTTTCTTGGCACCCACAGCCAAATCCATCGCACCACCAACAGCAGGAATCGCATCCGGAACACCGGTGTGCCAGTTGGCCAAGTCACCATTCGCTGCAACCTGAAACGCACCAAGCACTGCAATATCAAGGTGACCACCACGCATCATGGCAAACGAATCACCATGGTGGAAAAAGCTGCCGCCTTCGAGCATAGTCACAAACTCTTTACCTGCATTAATCAGTTCAGGGTCTTCTTCACCTGCCGCTGGCGGTGGGCCAAAAGCCAATAGGCCATTCTCAGAATGAAGGAAAATATCTTTATCGTTAGGTAGGTAGCTCGCAATCTTAGTTGGTAAACCAATACCCAAGTTTACATAGGCGCCATCTGGAATGTCTTGTGCCACACGTTTTGCAATCTGGTCACGGCTGAGTTTCTGGTAGCTCATGTTATTTCTCCTTATTGCTTACTGTGCAGGTGCGACTTGTACAACATGCTGTACAAAAATGCCTGGGGTGATGATGTGCTCCGGATCTAATCCACCGAGTTCCACTACTTCAGAGACCTGAACAATAGTGACATCCGCAGCCATGGCCATGATCGGACCAAAGTTACGTGCAGATTTACGGTAAACCAGATTGCCCCAGCGGTCGCCCTTGTAAGCTTTAATCAAGGCAAAGTCAGCCTTGATCGGATATTCAAGTACGTAATCTTTCCCGTCAATCTGGCGGGTTTCTTTGCCTTCAGCCAAAAGTGTTCCAAAGCCTGTTGGGGTAAACACGGCACCTAATCCCATACCCGCTGCCTGAATACGACACGCTAGATTACCTTGTGGCACCACTTCAAGCTCAACCTTTCCAGCACGGTACAGCTCATCAAACACATAAGAGTCTGACTGCCGTGGGAAAGAACAGATGACTTTTTTAACTGAACCGGCTTTAAGCAATTTCGCCAAGCCATAATCGCCATTACCGGCATTGTTGCTGACAATAGTTAAATCTTTAACACCCAGTTCAATAAGACCGTCAATGAGTTCAGCGGGTTGTCCTGCGGTACCAAAACCACCAATCAGGATGGTGGCACCATCTTTAATCTGGGTTAATGCACTTTCTATAGATGTACTAATCTTATTAATCATATACTTAGTTAACCTTTTGTTTATTCAGAACAAAGTCAAAGTTCAATGTATAAAAAGGCGAGTATTGGAAATTGCCATTTGGATCTAAGCCTTCTTCATGGCGAACCCATTTTGCAATTAATGAGGAACGAACACCGAAGACGGCATCTGAATCTAAATATTCACCATCTTCTTTAAAAACATGAGTTACCAAACGTTCATAATTAGGTGCGCTAATCATGAAATGAAGATGAGCAGGTCTCCATGGATGGCGATTGAGTGCTTCAAGCATTTTTCCAACAGGCCCATCATGTGGAATTGGATAAGCTTCGGGAACAATAGTTTGGAAATAATAATGGCCTTGGTTATCAGCTTTTAAAACAGCTCGTCCTTGATATGCCTGTAAATTTTCTTTTTGAACATCATAGTAGCCATCATCGTCTGCCTGCCAAACTTCTATTTCTGCATTTGGTATGGGTTCGCCGTCTATTCCACGGATGTTCCCACTTACAAACCAAGGAGTACCCTTAACTCCTTCGCTAATATTCGTACCAAGTTCTAATTGGGGAGCATTCTGGACATGGAATGGACCAAAAACAGTAGCTTCAGTACACCCTAAAGGCTTTTTATGATTTTGAGCTATTACTAAAGTTGACAGTCCCAATGTGTCTGAAAGAAGAATGAATTCTTGACGAGTAGGACTACAAATTTGCCCCACCTCTGTTAAAAATTTAATTCCCATTTCCCACTCTTCTTCAGTTAAATGAACTTCTCTGGCAAAGGAATGTAAATGTTTCACTAAGGAATGCATAATATCTACAAGGCGTTCATTAGATGATGTAGAGTTCCTTTCTATTACCGCTTGAGTAATAGTTCTCTCATCCAGATTCTTCATAAATTTTCCTTTTAATAAAAATATTCCCATTGAATTCATGCTAATCTGATCGAAAATGAAATAAAACTTCACAATAGAAAATCTTTATTTCATTTCAGGAATAATGAAGGATGAGGAAGTATGGATAGACTGACTAGCATGGAATTATTTGTCGCTGTAGCTGAGCTTGGCACGATGAATAAAGCAGCTGAAAAATTAGAAATTTCAAATGCTGCTGCAAGTCGCCATTTAACTGCACTGGAAAATCGCCTGAATGTAAGATTAATTGAGCGCAGTACTAGACGACTAGCTTTAACCCCAATCGGAATAGAATATTATAAAAAATGTAAGTGTTTTCTGGCCCAACTCGATCAAAGTGAATCAGAAATTACATCTGCCGCACTAGAACCAGAAGGTACCGTAACGATTACCTCATCTATTTCTTTTGCAATGATGCACATAACGCCGTTATTACCGGAGTTCAATAAGCTATATCCCAAAATTAAAATTAATATTATTGGGGCAAATCGCTATCATGACATTATCGATAGTAATATTGATTTAGCTATACGTACTCGAGAGTTTGAACCAGACTCCAACTTAACTATTAAGAAATTAGCTACAACCCATAGAATTTTAGCTGCCTCATATGATTACATTAAGAAGAAAGGAAAGCCTAAAACTATTGAAGAATTAAAAGATCACGATATTTTGCTGTACAGTCATGCAAATAATCCACGTGTTCTTAATTTTTCAAAAGATGGGCAAAACTGCGAGTTTGTTACTGACCCAATACTAGAAACCAATGATGGGCAAATTGTAAGAGCTGCTGCATTGAACGGCGTAGGAATATTAATACAACCGTTATATATTATTTATCAAGATATTGTTGAGGGACGTCTAATTCCAATTTTAAATGATTGGCAGCTTCCAGAACTTACTGTGAATATCGCCTTTCAAAGCCGTCAATTTATGCCTCTTAAAAATCGTTTATTTATCGACTTCCTTGTGAAAGATTTCAAAGAAAAAGAATACGAACGTTATTGGAATATATATTCAAAATAAAAGGGAGCATGTGCTCCCTTTTTTAATATTAAGAATTAAAAGAAACGAATCGTTTTATCAAAAGACTCTTTGGCCATTTGTTCTAATGGCAACTTACGGAATGCTTCAGATAAAATTTCAACGCCCCATGGACCTTCATAACCAGTCTTTTTTACTTCAGTGATAAAGCGATTAATATCTAATACCCCTTCACCAGGTAATCTTCTTCGGCTAATCGTATCCATCCATAAAGGTTCTACTGCATATTTATCGGCATCATCTAACTCAATACCTTTAATAAATTTCACTGGAACTTTTGAAATTTCACTGAAATCAACATTACCGCGAGCCAAATGCCAAATATCTAACATTAAGCCGGCATTATCACGGTCTGCTCCTTGAACAATGCCTAGAGCTGTATCAATTGTTCTAACATTACTAAATGGCATGATTTCTAGCATAAGAGAAGTATTATTAGCCTTAGCTCCATCTGCAAGTTCTGCAAACTTTTCAGCCATTAATGGAATATCTGCGGTATCTTCCCCAACGCCTGGTGCAACTTTAATGGCATGCAATCCAACTTCAGAAGCGACCTCAAACATCTCATCACGCATTTTATGAGATAGTCTTAATTTTTCACCAGTTTTATACCAGTCTGTTAAGAATTCAACTTCAAAATGTTTAATACCATTTGCATCTAAAATACGTCTAATTTCTTTATATCCATATCGGTCCACGGTAGCCATCAAATCAGGATGGACTAAGCCTAAACCCTTATAACCAGCCTCTGCAGCAGCTTCAACTCGATCCTTAAATGAAAAAGGACTAATTTCTGTTGGACCAAATGGGTACACATCGCCAGAAATCGTAAAATAAGCCGCTATTAGATCTATATTCTGATTACTCATCATATTTCCTTTATTACAGTATCAGTTGCATTAAGCACAACTTACCATTCCATTTATTGATGTAAAACTATAAAAGATTAAAACACTTTTTCATTTTTAGACATAATTGAGACAATCTATTATTTCATTTTAGAAATAATCCTTTCCTTAAATGAACTTTAATATCAAATAATTAAAATATATTTTTAATAGGGATATTGATAACAAGGAATGATGCAATGAATGATGTACAGAACAAATTAAAAGTAGGATTACTAGGGATTACACATCCCCATGCCTCAGGCCGTGTTAAAGCCCTCCAACGTCGAGCAGACATTGAAATTATTGGGGCAGCGGATCATAGTGAATTACTACAACCTTTCTGTACTGCAATGAATCTTAATACTCGTACAAAGGAAGAAATATTAAATGATCCTGAAATCGACATAATATTTGTCCATTCTAAAAGCTATGAAATGGCTGATTTAACGATCGAAGCTTTAAAAAAAGGTAAAGCTGTATTAGTAGAAAAGCCAGCAGGTCGTGGTGTTGAAGACACTCAACGGATTGTTGAAGCAGTTCAAGAAAATAATGGTCTTGTTCAAGTAGGATATTGCTGGAGATTTGCACCTTCAATCAACGCTATGCAAGATTGTTTAAAACAAGAAAAAATCGGGAAAGTCTTGCAAGTTCGAGCTCATGCCGGCTGTTCCCATAATGAAGCAGAAACGGCGCATATGAGACAATCTGGAGATCTCGGTGGCGCATTCTTCGTTATTGGATGCCATCTATTTGATCGAGTGCTTTATCATTTTGGAATGCCCAAATCAGTAAATGCTCGTATTACAAAGTTTAATGGATTCAAGGGAGATGAATCACGTGAAGATGCTGCCGGGGCAATTCTCAACTATGACGATAAAATCGTAGTGGTAGATTTTATGTCTTGGGATGTTTTACCCTGGACCGAAAGTTGGGACATGACTGCCTATGGTACTGAGGGCATTATGTCATCACGCTCCCTGCCTTCCTCTTATAAACTGTATCAAACAGGAAAAATTGACGGGACAATGCAGGGTTGGACAGAATGGCATGAGACCAGTTTTCCAGAAATCTGGGCTACTAAGAAAACAGAATATTCTCCAGATATAGCAGAAATTGGTAATCCAATTTATTTTGATAGAGAACTAGATGCCTTCTTAGATTCATTTAAGAATGAAAAGCCATCGCAAGTGCCAGCCGAACAAGCTCATAATATTTCAATCTTATTAGCTGCATTATTTAAATCAGCAGAAATTAATGGAACTGAAGTCCTTATTTAAAATTCTAACATGCTACTTAATAGCTTATTGAGACTATCAACAGATTCTAATTCTCGTATAAGTAGAGAAGTAAGCTTCTCTACTTAAATTTGTATAACTTGAGAACTTTTATTTATTCTTTTCTGCTCATCCTAATACTATTTACAACATCGGTATCAACAGAAATGAAGGCTTAGCTGTGCACTGGTACACTTTTATTCAGCTTCTCCAGTGCACTTCAGTAGTAAGTAGTACATTTTTACACTGTAATCTAGAGCTCTACAGGACTGATTCACGATAATAAGACATCCCGAGCGAAGATCAGCGTGGACTATGTTGTTGAATGAGCTTCGCGAACTTTCGCAGACCGATCGCATCTGCAATAGAGGGCGACACGGCGTTCGAAACTGTGAGCATTTTGAGCAACCATCCTCCCATGACATGGACCTGACGTCGTTGACGGATGGTGGTAAGTATTTCGCGCGCGACTACTTCTGGTTCACAGAGGTCGACGCCCATCTTACGCCACATTTCGAAATATGGTGACTCTGATTCCGTGTTAGACGGTACAGGTCCGAAGAACGAAAGCACTACGTTGGTACCAGCAAGTTCGCGATTGACGCCCTGAACGTAACTTGCCAGCGCACCGCGAGTCGCCACATAGGCGCTCATGAATGGTAACGCTACACGCCCATCCATAGCGCCGCCAAGATGTACTATCACTCCACCAGCAGCTTGCTTTCGCAATATCGGCAGGAAAGCTTGGGTCACGAAGATCGGCCCCTTCACATTGATCGCCATCAGCGCATCTACGTCGGCTGTAGTGTAGTCTTCAATAGGTTTGCGCGGCGAGATTCCTGCGAGGTTCACTATTGCATCGATCCGCCCAAGGTGATCGAAAGCAGCAGCAGCCAACTTCTCAAGACTAGCCGGATCAGTAACATCTGCACGCAAATAAATCGCCGAACCATCACTCCGGCCAGTCAACGCTGTAGCATCGTTCTCACTCCGTGCCGCGAGCACAATCCGAAAACCCTCAGCCACGAGGAGTTTGGCCAGAGCGTTACCAAGCCCTCCAGTGGCTCCGATGAGAACGGCGGTGGGAGCATCCGTGCCCTGTTTTGCGGCAATGCTTTCGGTACTCACAGGGTTCTTTACTTTAAATTTCATCATCTCATTTTCCTTTTGGTTTGTATTAGTACCTATAAAAGTATCTATTTAGGGTAAAAAAAAGCTAGTTAGACCTAGCCCTGATTTTGGACACCACGTCCGACAATGACGTCTGAACCAGATCCCTACGGACTGCCTCCTGAGTGCTCGCCAGAACTTCGCCCATGACTTCTTTTATGTTACAGCTTATGATGCACTCGCTCCTTTTGGGATAGGTATGGATAGCAAAAGCATCTGGAGCATCAACTGCAGAGTAGATGTCCAAGAGAGAAATACTATTGGGGCTCCTGGCTAGGCCATAACCACCAGACTTACCAACAGTCGACTTAACCAACTTAGCCTTCGAAAGTTTAACAAGGATTCTCTTAACAAAAACCGGATTCGCATTCACCGTACCTGCGAGAACTTCCGACGTGAAAACGCCTTCGTGATGTGCAATTGCCGCAAGTACATGAACAGCGATGGAAAATTGAGTATTTACAGAAGCCATTTAGGAGAAGTCTTTACGGAAGCCATTTATAGATACTATATTAGTATCTATACTAATACAAGACGAAAATGTATATGCTCAAAAATAAAACAGATTAATACATTTTCAATGGGTCGGTACACACAGACCACAGATCCAATTCGCTTGTGATTAGTACTGTCACTCGGAAAATCATTAGCAGCAGATGGGCAGAAAACAAAAGTTAAAAGATTTTATTGAACGTCATTTCATAAAAGCAGAATAGTCAGATCTAGGAACCATAAGAAGCTAATTTTTAGTCAACCATATCCTGAAGAATTCAAAATTAAAGTAGTAAAGCAAATTACTGAGAAACGCGATAAATAATTAAGAAGCAAATATATCCAAACGCTTATTTCTCAATACATAGAGCCAACTCCCTATCTGATCTTGTAAAACAAAATCACACCCTTCTCTTCTAAGTTTTTGTTGGACGTACTTGGACAGATTCAGATAAGCAGACTTGCTAGAAATCTGCTGCATCCATTGATATACATAGTTTGTAGAGGATTTTAAATCATGATCCATGGCTAAGCCGTCCAAGTAATTACTTAGATGTACTTAGATAGAATTGAATAAAAATCAGGTTTTTGCTTTACGTAGCTTTACGAGATGGATAATTAAAAAATACTAAAACCCTTATGGCACATAGTGTACAGTGTATTTTTCATAAAACGCCGTAAAGCAAATTTACTTAGACGTACTTAGACAGAATTGAATAAAAATCATGTTTTTGTTGTACGTAGCTGTACGAAACAAAATTATAAAAGAGTCAAAACCATTGCATTGCTTAGTATAGAGACTCATCCATAAAAAATTACTGTACAGCTAAATGCTCTATTACTGCTGAAATAATTAAATCTTAAACTTGGTTATCCTAATTATACGAGTTTACCTTGACGCACCTTGACGAAACTCAACCTTTTAAAATCCACTAAAACCACATTTAATTATTGATATATAATGAATTAAAGAGAAATCTTCTCTATTTTTAGAGGCTAGTCTGTCAAGGTGAATTACAAACGCTTCGTATAAGTAAAAAGGAAAAGTTTCCTTGATGTCCCTTGATGAAATTTCAATTATCAAAAAGAGATGAGATATATTATTCATGGCTTTTGAAAGTAATTGATTAATCATTCTATAAGTTGGCCATCAAGGAAATGAAAAGTTATTTCGAGCTAAAGAGTTACTCTGTTTTTATACGAAGTAACTCTTTATAACTTAACTCAAGTATTCTGCTGTAGTCTTTATTTCAGCATAAGCAAAACCTAATGCTGCCATAAATGCTGAATGTACTTGTTGTGCAGAGACTTTAGTCTCACCAAATTCCAAGTCCATTCGACCACATGCATCTTCGATTACTGTACAGTTAAAGCCAAAATCTGAGGCAGCACGTGTAGTGGCATCTATGCAGATATGACTCATTGCTCCAATAATAGTTATTTCTTCGATACCGTTTTTCTTCAAGGTATCTAGTAACACAGTTTTTAAAAAAGAATTTGGATAATTCTTGGTAATGATAACTTCATTATCAAGTGGGGCGACTTCTTCAATAATTTTAACGCCATCCGTATTCGGTGCAAAAAAAGGTGATTCAGTCTCTAATGCTTCATGGCGAACATGAATAATAAAAGTATTCTTTTCACGAGCATCAACAAGAATTTTTTTGGCGTTTTCAACAGCCTGATTAATATTCACTAAAGGAAGTTGACCCGTTGCCAAATATTCATTTTGTAAATCAACAATTACTAGAGCATGACTCATTTTATTTCTCACTTTGAAATAGGATTAGAGAGGAAAGGTATTTAAAGTAAGTGGCTTGCATGAGCAATTGCACCACCAGCTCGCATTGCACCAGCTAACATTGCTGCTTCTGCAATTTCTTCATCAGTTGCGCCCGCTTGTTTTGCGCGTATTTTATGATCTTCAATGCAATATGGACATTGAGTTGTTAAGGCAAGGGCAATTGCCATCAGTTCTTTATATTTTGCAGGGATATGGCCGTCTTTAAAAACAGCTTCATTAAATGCTAAAAAGGTAGTAAATGCTTCAGGTGTTAGCTTACCTAATTGTTTAAGCTTTTCTAGGTTTTTCATGTCGTACATAATCTCTTCCTATTTTATATGTAGATCTCGATATAGCGCAGAGCTTGACAAATTTTGTTAATTTGATTAATAGTCATTAATGACAGATTTATGGTGAAAAGTGACATATGGGGAGTTTGGTTGAAATTGCTATATTGCTTTATCCAACTGCACATTTATCTTCAGTTGGCGGGCTTACAGATTTATTTAAATTTATAAATAATCAAGTTCCTTCTTCTCAAAGCCCTCAAGTCAAAGTAACTCACTGGCAAAGTGAAAATGACCAGATCATTAAAGTCTTTGATTCTCATGAAAATCATAAAAGCCAAATAAGTTTTGTTATTATTCCTCCTAGTTTTGAAGAGCCAGTTTCCCAGCAAGATGCTCAAGTCTATGTTTTATGGCTCAAAGAGCTTTATCAACGCGGAGTAATACTCTGTTCAATATGTTCAGGTATCTTTATTCTCTTAGAAACAGGAGTGCTACAAGGGCGTACTGTTACAACACATTGGTCAAATATTACGACGCTAAAAACAAGGTCAACTCATCTGAAAGTGGATTGTAATAAGATGGTGGTTGATGAAAACGATATCATTACCACGGCAGGTCCAATGTCATGGATTGATATGGGATTTACACTAACTGAGCGTATCTACGACACTTCTTTTATGGTCAAGATGGCTCAATATCTCTTGCTTGATCCACCCATACGAAAGCAATCATATTATAAAAATTTTGTTCCAAGCTTTGATCATGGAGACGAGGTAATTGTGAATGCACAACATTGGTTGCAAACACATTATAATGAGACGATTACAATCGATATGTTGGTTGAATTGACTCATTTAGAAAAGCGCACCTTATTAAGACGTTTTAAAAAAGCAACTAATTTAACTATTGTTGAATATTGCCAAAATTTGAGAATTCAAAAAGCACAAGATCTTTTAATAACTACCAATTTGAGTTTTGATTCGATATCTTGGCAAGCTGGATATAAGGACAGTTCTTCATTTAGTAAAATGTTTTGCAAAAATATAGGCTTATCTCCTATCGAATATCGAAAGCGCTTTAAATAATCAAGTATTTATGTTGTCGATAATTCTTATTTTCTTAGTGAATTGTGCCCTGCTAATATCTAAAGAATCCTATAGCTGATTGAACTTATAAATGCCTTCATCACAAGACCAAATAAGCTGAATAAAATATTTACTATCAAAAACCTTACAATCACTATTCATAGAATTGTAATCCATTTATATAGTGGTCTTAGGTATCTGATAAGGGTCTTTTCTTAATTGCAGTTCTTTTCATACAAATTATGACAAACAAGCTTGTATCATGAGTTCAGTAATTGAATGATGATACAAGGATCAATCTGCTATATAAGTTTATACAAACCAATAAAAAAGCCCTAAACCATTATAGTTTAGGGCTTTTTAAATCATGTAAAGCTATTTGAGTTTATATGACTTAATGTCTTGGTAGGTATATCCAGACTCGAACTGGAGACCTCTACGATGTCAACGTAGCGCTCTAACCAACTGAGCTATACACCTAAGATGGAAAGCATAATATTCATTTTTCAAAAGCAAAACAAGTGATTTTCAATTGAAAAAAATACAAATGAGCAGACTTTAAGCAAACTCTTTTTCATTTTCCAAAAAAGAAAAACGGTACATGGTTTAACCACATACCGTTTTGTTTAGCTGAATATCAATCTCAACTTAACAAGGGCATTTCTTTAAAGTACCGCCAGCCGATGGATAACGCGCATCGACACAATAGCGATAGAAAGTTTTAGCATCCATTGGTGTTAAATCAGAATGATGAAGCTTCATATGTTCCAGATAAGTTTGATAATCTGGCACGCCGACCATAAGTCGAAAGCTTTGCTGCAAACGCTGCCACAGTGTTGCAATGCGTGACCAGTTCTTTGGAGAGAGCAATAGCTCTTTTTGTGAGAGCACCGTCATTTTAATGATTTTCGCAATAATGACAGTTCCATTTTTTGCAAATTTAAAATTCATCATTACTTTCCTCGCGTGGTGACCACTTCAGGATCAGCATATACAGCTGGGGATTCATTTACAGCCGGTGTTGGGCTTGCTAAAGCACGGCGGACAATACCAATTGAAGCAATAATCATGACAATCGATACAATCATAAAGAAGCCACAAAGCGCAGCATTAATCTGATTAGACATCACAATGTTTTGCATCTCAGCAATAGTTTTGGCTGGTTTAAGAATTTCACCACGAGCGATTGCATCTGAAAATCTATTTGCTTGCGCTAAGAAACCAATCTTTGGATTTTCGTGGAAAATCTTTTGCCAACCCGCAGTCATACAGGTCACGAATAAGAAAATTGTTGGGATGATGGTCACCCATACATATTTTTCTTTTTTCATTTTAAACAAAATGACTGTACCCAAAATGAGTGCCATTGAAGCCAGCATCTGGTTACCAACACCAAATAAAGGCCATAGTGAATTGACACCACCTAATGGATCAATCACACCTTGATAGACGAAGAATCCCCATCCACCTACTGCTACGGCTGTTCCAACCAAATTACCCAAGAATGAACTAGAAGATTTAATCTTAGGAATAACAATACCCACTGTGTCTTGCACCATGAAACGACAAGCACGAGTTCCGGCATCTACAGCAGTTAAGATGAAAAGTGCTTCAAACAAAATAGCAAAATGATACCAGAATGCCATCATTGAACGGCTATTGAAAATTTCCGAAATGATATGTGCCATACCAATCGCAAACGTAGGTGCACCACCTGTACGCGATAAAATCGAAGTTTCTCCAACTTCCTGTGCCAACAGCGTTAACATTTCAGGAGTAACGACAAACCCTAGATTACGAACAGCTTCTGCCGCAGTTTCTACAGTTGTACCAAGTACAGCCGCAGGCGCATTAATTGCGAAGTAGATACCCGGATCTAATACGGTTGCACAGATCATCGCCATAATACCGACGAAAGACTCCATGAGCATGCCACCATAACCAATCACGCGAATATCCGCTTCGTTATTAATGAGCTTTGGCGTAGTACCACTTGATACAAGCGCATGGAAACCAGAAATAGCACCACAGGCAATAGTAATAAATAGGAATGGAAATAAACTACCTGAGAAAACAGGACCAGTACCATCAATAAAATGAGTCACTGCTGGCATTTTTAATTCAGGTAATGCAATGATAATACCGACTGCTAGACCGAGAATGACGCCAATTTTAAGGAATGTTGATAAATAATCACGTGGCGCTAACAATAACCAGACTGGTAATACTGAAGCAATAAATCCATAAATGATTAAGCACCAAGTGAGCTGTGTTCCAGTTAAGGTGAAAAACTCACCCCAGTAAGGATCTGCTGCAACATGTCCACCATAGACAATAGCAAGCATCATTAAGACGAAGCCAATAATAGAAACTTCAGCAATACGTCCTGGGCGAATAAATCGCATGTAAACACCCATAAATAATGCAATTGGAATAGTCGCTGCAATAGTAAAAACACCCCATGGGCTATGGGCAAGTGCTTTAACCACAACTAAAGCCAATACTGCAAGGATAATAATCATTACCCCAAGCGCACCGAGCATTACAACAATACCGGCAAAAGAACCTAGTTCTTGTTTTGCCATTTCACCAAGCGAACGACCGTCTCGACGCGTTGAAATAAATAAAACTAAAAAGTCTTGTACTGCACCCGCGACAACCACACCGACCAGTAGCCAGATTGTCCCTGGTAAAAAACCCATTTGTGCAGCCAAAATTGGCCCGACCAATGGCCCCGCTCCGGCAATTGCCGCAAAGTGGTGACCGAAAAGCACATATTTATTGGTGGGAACATAATCCAGACCATCGGCTAAACGATGTGCTGGGGTTAAACGTCTTGGGTTTAATTCAAATACTTTAGTTGCAATAAATAGACTATAAAATCGATATGCGATGCTATATACACATGCTGCAGCAAGTACAAGCCAAACCGCATTGACATGTTCACCACGACTGAGTGCCAGCATCCCAAAAGAAATTGCACCTATAATTGCCACTAGGCTCCAGACTAGCTTGGAGGGAAGCGTAGATTTCGCTTGCATTGTGTCCATTCTTAACCTCTCAATAAATAACTACAGCATTTTTATATTGTTATGTACTGTTCTTTGCTCACTCCTTGTGACTCTACTCCTCCTTTAATTTTTTTCCTCTTATACTTTCGCATAAAAAAAGGGATGATTTACATCATCCCTTCGATAATAGTTTATTTTTTAACTATTATGCACGCTCTAAATAATCGCCAGTACGAGTATCTACACGAACGCTATCTTCTTGCTGAACAAATAACGGAACACGAACAACCGCACCTGTTTCAAGCTTAGCTGGTTTACCGCCACCGCCAGATGTATCACCACGTACACCTGGATCAGTTTCAACAATTTTTAATACTACGAAGTTCGGTGCACTTACAGTTAAAGGTACGCCGTTGAACAACATAATCGTACATTTTTCATTTGAATCGTCTTTTAACCATTTAGCAGCATCGCCCATTGCAGTTTTATCTGCTGCGATTTGCTCAAAAGTTACAGGATCCATGAAGTTCCAAAGTTCGCCATCATTGTATAAGTAGTCCATTTCTACTTCTACGATGTCAGCCGCTTCTACAGTATCGCCAGACTTAAAAGTTTTTTCTAAAACTTTACCAGTTCTAAGGTTACGTAATTTTACGCGGTTGAACGCTTGACCTTTACCTGGTTTTACGTATTCATTTTCCATGATTGAACATGGGTTACTGTCAAGCATGACCTTAAGGCCCGGCTTGAAATCATTTGTAGAATAATTGGCCATGACTGGCACACTCCAAACTTAACAAGTCAACTATGCGATATAATGCGTTGTTGCATTATCTTAATCGTGTCAAATGATAAACTATTTATACCAAGAGCAAAACTGGCAATCGCAACTGAGTGACCTTATTACAGATCCTTTGGAGTTGCTAAACCTACTCGAGTTATCCACCGATCAGCTATTATCAGGTGCGATTCTGGCTTCTGAACAGTTTAAATTACGGGTTCCTCGCGCGTTCGTCGGAAAAATGAACGTTAAAGACCCTTTTGACCCGCTTTTGCTACAGGTTTTACCTCATCATTTAGAGCTTGAAGAACATCCTGAATTTGTAACTGATCCTTTAGGTGAAGAAGCAGCAAATCAATTACCCGGTGTATTACATAAATATAAATCACGTTTTTTACTGACTTTGACGGGTGCTTGTGCCGTACATTGCCGTTATTGTTTCCGTCGTCATTTTCCCTATCAAGAAAATTTACCGAAAAATGACGATTGGCTAAATATAAAAAATTATATTGAAGCGAATCCCAATATTAATGAAATCATTTTGAGTGGTGGAGACCCTCTTACACTTTCTAACCGTAAATTAGCACTTTGGCTAGAACGTTTATCATCTCTCAAACAAATTAAGATTCTGAGAATTCATTCACGGGTTCCAATTGTTATTCCAAACCGTATCGACGAAGAGCTTATTTCTTTATTAAAAAACAGTAGGCTGCGTATTATTCTGGTGGTACACTCAAACCACGCTTCTGAACTCGATGACTTTACCTGTTCAAAATTGTTGCAGTTATCTGATGAGCACATTACTGTACTTAATCAGGCAGTATTGCTTAAAGGTGTTAATGATTCTGCGCAAACATTAATTGATTTAAGTTATCGTTTATTTGAAGCTCGCGTTATGCCTTATTACTTACATGTTTTAGATAAAGTAAAAGGTGCACAACATTTTGATTTAATACCATCTGAGATAGATGATATATATCGTGATGTGTTAGCGAACCTACCGGGGTATTTGGTTCCTAAACTCGTCAGGGAAATTGCGGGCGAAAAGAATAAAACACCGCTTTTTGGGGCTACAACATTTTGAGTTATATAATAAGTGATGATGAATAATGCACTATCGGACATTTTTCACAATCAAACCGCACTCACTCGTGAACGGTTAAGCTTTTGTGAAGCCAATATTAAAGATCTTAATGAATGGGTCACTACCCTTTCTATTATGCAACTCGGCGATACGTCAAAAGCATTATTCACAGCCATTTTAGAGCTCAATGAATTAAAATGTAGCGAAACCTTGCGTTTCGATCTCATACAAACGCTTCACCCCACTATTAATAACGTTCTTGCGAGCCTTGAAAAAAACTTTTTTAACCAAGGTGTTATTAGCACAGACCGTAATGAACACATTATTGAATTAGCAATGTTGCTCCGTTGCTATTTTGCCAGTATTTATTTAAATATTGCTAAAAATAGCCATGAGCAATTACAACATCAAAACTTTTCACTGTTTGCCTATAAACAAAAAAAGAATTTGCAAACGGCACGTACTTTATCGACTTTCCATGCGCTGAAACAATTAACCAGTCTCTTATATCAGCAGCATATGCTCTATAGTGAGCCGGTCAAAGGGCAATGGTTAATTGCACATCAGCTCTATGAAACCGCTGTTCAACATAAATATCATCTGGTAAATATTAACCATATTCAGGGTGTACATCATCCTCTAGCAAATATTACCCAAGCTTATGCTCAGCTGATTCTGCTCGATATTTTAAATACAAACCAAATTCGTCAGTCAGAAATTCAGGCATTATTTCAATGTAGCTTTGACTGGGCAAGAATGATTCATATTTTGCCGAAAGATACAGCATTAACGAAATATGTGGTCGACCCAAGTAAAGATCATCCACCAGTTTATAACACCAAACGCAGCTCTAACTTTAGCCCAAGCATTTTTATAGGCACACAGGCTTTACTTGAGCATGTCACTGCAACCATGCATAAAAATGCGCAATATATTTCCAAGAATGAAAAGTTTTATTTAAGCCCAGCTTTAAAGTTTCATGTTCAAACTATTTTAGGTACTACGGCTCAACGTCGTCATGAGCGGTATGAATATAATGCAGAGCTACAAATTTGTTTTGGTTTAAGTACGGCTCATTTCTATCTATCGAAAGCAAAAAACTTCGAAGAAACGCTACAACTGAACAATAACTACAACTTACAAAGTGAGTCTAAAGTTTTATCCAATTTAGAGAAAAAAGAACAACAAACAACTTCCTATCAACGCTTAAGTCGTGAAACTAAAACCATTTATCAAACCACTGTTCTCGATATTAGTGTCAATGGATATCGTATTAAATGGTCTGGGGAAGCACCGAAAAATCTAAGAACCGGTGAATATATTTTAGTTAAAGAAACCTTGCATGGACAATGGCGTGGCGGGGTCATCCGCTGGATTAAACAGTCGACAGAAAAAAGCCTAGAGTTAGGTTTAGAGATTTTGTCACAGGCCATGTTTCCTTGCGCAGTGCATATTCAAGCTGAGCGTCATACGCGCAATTATCATCCTGCACTATTACTACAAACACAAAACCTAGAAGAAATACAAAACACACTAATTTTACCGGGGTCACAAATTTTTAGAGAGCAACAAACAATTCATTTACGATTGGGGACAGAAGAAATCAAAGTGTATCTACTCAAAGCACAACTCATTACTCAAAGTTTTATTCAATTTCATTTCGAACTTCTGAATGAGCAGCAACAAGGCCTGCTTGATCAGTTCATGATGAAAAAGGGTAATAACTCTAGCAGTCAAGATTTATGGGAAGCACTAAAGTGAGAAACTCTTTATTATCTAAAAAGTTAAAACGTACTGAAACACGTTTACTCATTATTGATGACAACCAGCTACGTTATAACCAGATTTTAAATTTATTATTGGGGAATGATTATCAAGTTCAGGCATTATTACTTGATGATTTAAAAAGTTTTGAAAAACAGCTAAATACGCCTTGGGATGCTATTATTTTTGGTCGTGCTTATGACCTAAAAATTGAACAAACCCTCTCCCTTATTCAAGCGTCTGAGCAGCCACATTTACCTGTTTTGTTATTGCAACCTGAAGACTATCAACCTCAGCAATATCAGACCTATATTCATAAAGGTATTTATGATGTCGTTCCATTAGAACCATTAGATTATTTTTATATCACGCTTATTCGAACCTTGTCGTATAGCCATTTATTGCAAACCGAGCAACGCCTGACCAGCGAACTAGAGATTATTCACTCTCATACACAAACCTTGGTCAATAACAGCCATAAAGCTGTCGCCCTCTTTCAAGAAGGCATGCACGTTAAGGCAAATACAGAATACCTCAACCTTTTTGGCTTTAAGCAAGAAGAAGAGATTATTGGCCTGCCGATATTAGATGTTTTACAACCCAATGATTTAAATATTTTTAAACAAAGATTTAAGAAGATTTCATTAGGTCAATTTGATCAGGCGCGTTTTGAAATCCAGAGTCAACACGCAGCAATTTCAGGTAATAATGCTTTAAAACTTGAATTTATTCCCAGTCAGGAAGAAGACGCCGTACAGTTAACCATTGACTATCAACTGGATTTACAAACACCTGCAAACACTGTTTTTTCTGAAAAGAGTTATGGGTTAATTACACCTTGGCAACAGATTAATCGACAGCTATCATCCCACCCTGCTCAAGCAAATGCATTGGTTTTATTTAGATTAAATCAGTGCCCAGAACGGGTATTTCAACTCGACTGGCAAACTCCTGGACAATATTTTAATCAGCTGCAAAGTTTCCTGAAAGAACAGGCACAAATGCCGATTTTCAATCTTGAACTTGGGGCATATATTGGCGTTTTGCAAGCCGAAAACAGTACAGTCCTTAATTCCCAATTGGCTAGTCTGCAAAGTTTGCAAAAAGAGTATTTATTACCGATTAATGAGCTTAACTATTCGATCCAGTTTAAGCTGAGTTATGCGCAAATTACTGAACCTTTAAATGAAGCTAGTTTTGCAAAGCTTCTTGATCAAACAAGTCAGCAAGAGTTACCTAAGGCGAAGTCAGAAATCGAGTTAGCGCCAACCATCGATATTATCTCTCCTGAGCCTGCCAACTCTTCTATATCGCTTGATCTAAGCCTTCAGAATGTTGATGTTCCTGTGCAATCCTCTTTATTGCAACAATTAAAGCAACAGTTAGTACGGGGTGAAATCCATTTAAAATATCAGCAGATTTATGATAAGCATGATCAAGAAACCCATAACTATGAAGTGACTAGCGGTTTTATTGCAGATGAACAGTGGCACAATTTAAACGATTTAGCTGCATTAAGAGATGATAGTGAACTTTCTATTCAATTAGACCGTTGGATCTTGGTTGAGGCTAGCAAGCAGCTACATAATTTTATTACGCAGTATCCGAAAGCTAAACTGATTATTAACTTAAATATTGATATCTTACTTAAAGATAAATCATTCCCTGAGCTGATTTCCAAATTACTCACCATTATTGGGAGTAAGCAAGAAAGCCCATTGGTTTTACAATTTCCAGAGCAAGCTATTCAGCCACATCTTGCAATTGTGCAGCAACAAATAGCTCGCCTACGTCAACACGGTGCAGAAATTTCAATTCGGGATTTCACATCTTCTATTTATAGCGAATCGATATTGCAACAACTTGACGTTCAATATTTAAAATTGCAATCGAAGAAGACAGAGCTATTAAACTCAGACGCTGGTTTAGAGCAATTACAAGAAAAGGTTTTGAACTATTTGACTGTAAAACCAGTAGGGATTTTACTTGCTGATCTTAATGATATGAACTTATTTGCTAATGCTTGGAATGTGGAAGCACGTTTCTTACAAGGTCGCTATTTCCAGAATAAACTTGATCGCTTAACAGACGTACAAGACCAATAATGGTCTTGTCGCTTATAAACAGAAAACGGGCATAAAGCCCGTTTTTTGTTTCGTTTTGCAGTATTAACGCTTGATAGAGCGAGACATACCAGAAAAACGTTGTTTGAATTTGTCGATACGACCACCAGTGTCTACATTCTTTTGCTTACCAGTGTAGAAAGGGTGGCAAGCTGAACATACGTCAAGGTAGATAGTGTCTTTACCTAAAGCAGAACGAGTTTCGATTACGTTACCGCAAGAACAAGTTGCTACTAATGTTGCATATTTTGGGTGAATATCGGCGCGCATCGTCGATTACTCCTAATTTAGAAAGGCTTAAGCTGCCATCGCAATTGATCACTCTCAACTAAGTTGAGGACAGGCTCAAATGAGCAGATCAACACCACAACAGACCATTCTTTTGGCCCACCGAAACCTCTAGGGTTAGAGCTAAGCACAACAAGTGGACAAGATTATACGTCAAATAATTTTTATTTGCGAATTAATCTTTAGATTTAGCCCAGTAATTTGCAATTACCCCACAAACCATTAATTGGATTTGGTGAAAGATCATAATGGGTAACACAATCATGCCTAAAGGCTGGCCAATAAATAAGATTTGCGCCATTGGCACACCACTTGCCAGCGTCTTTTTTGAGCTACAAAAGAAAACCGTGACTTGATCTGCTCTGTTGAATCCCAAAGCACGTGGTAGATAAAGTGCTAATAGCATGATGATGGTTAAAAGAACTGAACAGGCAACCGTTAGAATAAGTAAGGTTTTCCAACTCACCTGATGCCAAAGTCCCGCGACTACCGCCCCACTGAATGCACCATACACCACCATCAAAATTGAACCTTGATCGAAAGCTTTAACAATACTTGGAACTTTTGCCATATAGGGAAAAATATAAGGACGTAATATTTGCCCTAAAATAAATGGCACTAACAGCAACAAGGTAATTTGTATAATTGAAGCAGTCGGATCGAACCCATGTTGGCTTTGGCCTAAAATAAAAAAGCTCACCAACACTGGTGTAATAAACATACCAATTAAATTTGAAAAAGATGCACTACAGACCGCTCCAGCCACATTTCCTTTTGCAACTGATGTAAATGCAATAGAAGATTGAACCGTAGAAGGTAAAAAGCACATAAACAAAAAACCCCAGTACAGTTGTTGACCTAATAGAGGTAACAGAATCGGCTTAGCCAACAAACCAATCACTGGAAAAACAAAAAAAGTAAATGCGAATACAAGTAAATGCATTTTCCAATGCAAAATGCCTTCAATTACAGCCTCACGAGACAGCTTCGCACCATGCAAAAAAAATAATATTGCAATCGCGACTGTGGTGAGTGTATTGAAATATTGCGCTGCTTGACCACTGACTGGAAAAAATGTTGCTAGTAATACCATTCCAACCAACAAAATTGTAAATCGATCAAGTGCCAATAACTTCAACATAGCCACATCCTATGATTATTTTAGATAAATAAAAAACCCAGTTGATAAATTGACCATTCGGTCGGACATTCATCATACTGGGCTCTAAAAATAAAGCTAGACTTTTAAGACCTAAATCTTAAATCGCCTAAGTCATTTATTTAGTTATTTCTGGCATCAGCATCTTGTTGAATCAACTCGATTTTATAACCATCTGGATCTTCAACAAATGCAATAACCGTTACGCCGCCTTTCATTGGGCCAGCTTCACGCACGACTTTACCACCACGTGCTTTAATTTCTTCACATGCTTTATAGGCATCATCAACGCCAATGGCAATATGGCCGTATGCATTGCCTAAATCATAACTTGAAGTATCCCAGTTATGAGTGAGTTCAAGCACAGTATTGGTTTCTTCATCACCATAACCAACAAATGCCAGTGTAAAGCGCCCTTCTTCATAATCACGCTTACGAAGTAACTTCATTCCTAATACTTCGGTATAGAACTTTAAAGATTGTTCTAAATTGCCTACTCGCAACATTGTATGAAGCATTCGCATGTTTATTCACCTGCCTTTTCTGATTCATGTGTTTGATGATCTTTTAGAAGTTTTCCAACCCAAACCACTAAAATCAAGATTGGAATACCAATAAGAGTAGTCATCAAAAAGAATTTTGGATATCCAATATTACTGACAATGGTACCTGAATATCCACCCAAAAGTTTTGGTGTGAGCGTCATGAGTGAACTAAAGATCGCATATTGAACAGCTGTGAACGACACGCTCGTTAAACTTGAAAGGAATGCAATAAATGCGGCGCCCGCCAAGCCAGAAGCCAAATTGTCGACAATAATGGCAAAATAAAGCCATAAAGAACTGTATGGTTTAATTACCTTTCCGCTAATTTCAACTGATTGACCTGAAAGCGGGTCAACGTAAGCTAGGGGTTCAATATTCACATCTAATTCACTTGTCGCTTTTAGATTTGAATTCACGACATAAGGATGGGATGCAGAAAATATTTTATGCTCGCCGTCTACTACAGCTACATCAAGTTTTTTACTGGTCGATGCAACTAATTTTTTCGCATCAATTGCTGCACTAAAAATACCTTTTTCATCTGACATTTTTGCATCAAAATTTTGTCCATCAAGACTAATTATGATTTTTTGTGTAGGGGTTAAAGCTTGCCCGAAGTATTGCCCTCGAATCACAATACTCCTTTCTCCTTCTTTCAAATAAATTTGATCATTACCCATGATCGGTAAAATTTGTAGAGGTGATTTGGCTAATTCAGTCGTGAGTAATGGTTGAGTACGAGTCACAGGTGCTACACCATTTTGTGTGGCATAAGCAGCTTTCACCTCAATTTGTTTCACCCCATTAAAGCTAGAACTTGGTACTGCAAGCTTCCACAAGCCTACTTCATCAGGCTGAACTTTATAGCTTTGCTCACCAACTTTTACATCAACTACATCTAATGGCTGTCCAGATTTTACCAGTCCAATAAAAATTAAATTGGTAGAACTTGCCAAAACTGCACCGACAAACATAAGCTTCATAATGTTTATACGCTGTGCTAAAAGGCCACCTAAAAAGCCACCTATTAAACTAAATATCACCCCATAGATTTTGACGGCTTCGGCAATTTGTTCTTTGCTAAAGTTAAGATCCTGATAAAAAACATTGGAAATAACACCGGCAATAATGTCTGAAATACGGAAGAAACCAATGAGAAGTAATAAGACTAATGCGAGTTTGACACCATAACGTTTAAAGAAATCTAGAATGGGTGCAATCCATGTCTCTTTAGCCATTTGTTGGTTAACTACACCAAATTTAACCAGTAAATAGCCCACAAAAATGGCACAAGCTGTAGCCGTTAAAAATCTTAAAGCTTCTAAACCAAATAATGCCGCGTTGTCTTTTATACTTCCAGCTTGCGAGATTGCATCTGTTATCTGTCCAGAATAAATATAGGTGACTACAAATGAAATAACGGCAACAAAAAACACGAACACCAAGCGGTAATAATCACTACTCTTATAGTTTTTATAAACACGATTTACCTGAGGTTCACGAACGAGTAACGTCGTTACAATACCGACTAACATAACCCCTGCCATGGTTAAATAAGTCATTTTCCAAGCTTCGTAAATGTAATTACCTTTAGCAGTCCCCAAATGCGCAGCTAAAAATAATGCACCTGCTCCTGCCACGATCATTCCGATTCGATAACCAGCATTATAGGTAGATGCCAACACTGTTTGCATTTCTGTTTCTGCTAATTCAATACGGTAGGCATCAATTACGATATCTTGTGTTGCTGCTGAAAAACCAAGCAATACCGCACCTACTGCCATTTGCACCAGATAGCTCTGACCTAAAGCTGGATCAGAAAAAGCCATGATACAAATAGCAAGGACAATCAAACATTGCGCAATTAACAACCAAGCACGTCTGCGGCCTAGTATCTTAGTTAAAACAGGTACAGGTAACTCATCAATGAGAGGAGCCCAAACAAACTTAAAAGAGTAACCTAGAGCCGCCCAACTAAAAAAAGTGACTGCACTTTTATCAATACCTGCCTCTCCGAGCCATAAAGAGAGACTTGAGAAAATTAATAAAATTGGAATTCCGGCAGAAAAACCAAGAAACAGCATAATCAATGCACGGCGATCTAAAAATGCTTTAAAAGCCGAGACCCAACCTGAAGCTTGTGTGGTCATTCGTTTTTTATTTTCCATAAATTATAAATGTGCCTATTCAAACCCTTCTTACAATTGCTTTCAAGATTCTTTATGCAAACATTTTGGGTTTGGCGATAAAAACCGCAAGTTTGCTTGATATTTTATACTAAACCTGTATACCTTTAGGCCTCAACCTTCGTTTTCTTTTGCTGGATATCAACAGTGACACAAAAACTTGATCAAGTGACTATTTCAACTTTATCACTCGCTAAAACAAACACCACAAACGTCACCGTAAATGCATTTCCTTCAGCTTTTGAGAAACCTGATATAAAAATGACCTTAGATAAGACCGTTTTAAAACCTGAACAACTGACACATATCCCAGATTTTGAAAAAATCCCAGCTTCGACAAAACGCATCAAACCTCTTAATAATTTTTTAGGTCAAGATCGTGCAAAAGCATCTGTAGAGGCAGGGATTTCTTTGCCCTACTCAGGCTATAACATTTTTGCTGTAGGAACTGCTGGTTTAGGCAAACGTACCATGATCAAACGTTTGTTACAGCAGCACGCTAAAACAATGCCAACACCTGATGACTGGGTGTATGTCTATAATTTCAAACAAGCACGTCAACCTATTGCCCTACGTTTTCCAGCAGGTCAAGGGACTAAATTTCAACAGGCACATGATCAAACTTGGCAAATTATTTTAAAACAACTTGAACGCCGTTTTAGTGCAGAGACTTATCATAACCGTATTGAGCGTATCCGTCAGGAAACAGGTGATGTACAACAGCAAGCGCTTGTTGAACTGACCAAAGAAGGTGAAGAACTTGACTTAAAACTCATTTCTCGTAATGAGAAACACGGTTTTGTACCCGTACAAATTAAAGATGATCAAGTTCAAGAACTTACCCAAACAGATATTGATGCGTTAAATAGTAAAGAACGCGCTGAAATTGCTGCCAATATCCGTTATATGGATAAAAAGCTAGATCGCCTCGGTCTACACTTAGGCGATTTAGAAGATGATGCACGTGACAAAGTGTCTGTGTTAAATCGGGATATTGCAACGCAAGTCGTTATACCAAGAATGGATCTTATTTTAAATAAATATGGTCAGGTTAAAGGACTCGAAGATTACTTAAAACAATATGCTCAAGATATTATTGATAATGTTGAACTGATTTTAGAACAAGAGGAAGATGATTTTATTCCATCTATGTTCAATCGTGTTCCTGCACGTTATCAAGCCAATGTGATTGTTGCAAATAAACCCAATAGCGGCGCTCCTGTTATTTTTGAAGACTTTCCAACACACTATAATTTACTTGGTCACGTTGAACAGCTCACCCATAACGGCACAATTATCACAGATTTCACCTTGATTCGTCCTGGTTCATTGCATCAAGCCAATGGTGGCTTTTTAATGCTTGAAGCTGAGCAGCTACTAGAACAACCATATGCTTGGCAAGGTTTAAAACGCGCTCTTAAATCTGGGCAGCTTAGATTATCGTCACTCGAACATATGCTGACTTTAACTGGTAGCATTTCGATTGAACCTGCTGCAATTCCGCTCGACATTAAAGTGATCTTAATGGCTGAGCCTGAAATTTATTATGAAATTTTAGAGGTTGAGCCGGAACTTGGTAGTGTCTTTAAAATACGTGCAGATTTTACCGATACTCTTCAACGTAATGAATCAAATGAACAAGCTTATATGCAGTTGATTGCTGACTATGTACAAGCCGATAAATTATTACCATTTGATCGTAGCGCTTTAGCAGCTTTACTCACTGATTCTAGCCGCCAAGCAGAAGATCAAAGCTCATTATCATTACATGCATCTACTCTAGGTGACCTTATTCGGGAAGCGCACCACCATGCGTTTAAAGCCAACGATAAAATCGTCACTGAACAGCATATCAACCTAGCTCTACAACATCGACAATATCGCTTAGGCTATTTAAGAGAGCTTTACTGGCAAGATCTTTCACGTGGTACACAATTAATCGAAACGTCAGGATACCGTTTAGGTCAGATCAATGCCCTCTCTGTTATTCATTATGCAGATGTTGAGTTTGGTTTGCCTTCACGTTTAACAGCATCTGTTTATCAAGGTGGCGGTGATATTCTTGATATTGAACGTAGTGTAGAACTTGGTGGTTCACTTCATGCTAAAGGCGTGTTGCTCATGTCTAGCTTCTTGAAAGCTCACTTTGGCCGTGAACAGATTTTACATTTCTCCGCTGCGCTGGCATTTGAACAGAGCTATGGTCAAGTCGATGGTGACAGTGCCACTGTTGCTGAACTTTCAGCGTTGATTTCTGCGATTAGCCAGATACCAATTGATCAATCATGGGCGATTACCGGCTCTATGAACCAATTAGGACAGGTTCAGCCAATTGGCGGCGTAAATGCAAAAATTGAAGGCTTTTATGATGCATGTAAATTACAAGGTTTCACCGGTAAGCAAGGTGTCATTATTCCTCGTCAAAACATGCAGCATTTAATGATACGTCAGGATGTTATTGATGCTGTTCGCAGCGGTCAATTCCATATTCATGCGATTGATACGATTGATCAGGCACTTGAAATTTTAATGGCTCGTCCAGTTGGTGCACTCGATAAAAAGGGTAAATACAGCAAAAATTCAATTTATGCAGCAGTGATGGAACAACTTGAATATTGGCAAGCCATTGAAGATGGTGCTGAAATTGAAGAAGAGCCAAAAAAGAAAAAGAAAAATAAGAAAAAAATTAAGAAGCATGAAGAACTTACTGCTGACGATCTGCCACAAGAAAATACAGAAGAAGTTGCCACATTAAAACAGAAGTAATAAAAAAGGGCCTGTAAAATACAGGCCCTTTTTACTTATGACTTGCAAAATTAACGAACGATCTGCATCGCTCGTCCGCCAGCCAACTGGCTAAAATATTGTTTAAGTGCCTCAACACAACGTTGAATTTTCATCGGTTGTTGATCGTGCTTTGCGGTCTCTGCATATAAAGTGAAAGCGGGAAGTTTCCAATCAGGAAGGATCTCAATTAAAGTACCAGCCTTAAGCTCTTTTTGAGCATCTAAATATAAAATTCGGGCAATACCATGTCCTTGCTGACATAACGCTTTCGCAACTTGCAAATTATTACTTTGCAAACGGCTGATCATTTCAATATTTAATTTTTCACCAGTTTTGGCATGTTGAAAATTAAAAATACGTGATTCGCTCATTGCATTGATAGAAAGCAACTCATGATTGTTTAAATCATTTGGATGCAAAATCGGGCTTGATTGATTGAGATAGCTGGGAGAGGCCACCATAATCTGATCGACAAAAGCCATCGGAATGACAGAGCTACTCTCTTCTACCTGAGTAGAACTCATTCGTACTGCAATATCAATTCGCTCTTCAATTAAATCGATATAGCGATGCCCAACTTCGAAATGCACAGATAAACCGCGATGAGCTGACATCCAGTGAGATAATGCAGGAATGAGGTGTTGAACTGCTAAATCCGGAGTTGTTGCAATACGCAAATCCCCGATTAAGTCATCCCTCAATTCATTAATTCTGATTTTTCCCCTTTCAGCAGCCGCCAACATTTCTTGACAGCTTGAAAAAAAAGCCTGTCCGGCTTCTGTTAAACTAAGTTTACGAGTGGAGCGATGTAATAGAGTTACATCCATTTCATGCTCAAGGGAGCGAATTTGCTGGCTCACCGCACTTGTTGTAATTCCTAATTCACGTGCCGCACCACTAAATGAACTTTTTTCAACCACACAAGCAAAAACACCCATCGCACGAAGCTGATCTAACATAGGTTTCCTCAAATCTAATTTTAAATTTATAAAAAATGCTTATTGTTGTAATGAAAGCAACCAATTACATTATACGAGGAAACCTAGTTTTTTTGCATTAGCTATTTTGGTAAAAGATTTATAGGATTAATCGGTTTTCCATCCAAACGAATCTGGAACTCAAGCATGACCTGAGATGCTCCAGTAGACCCCATTTCGGCAATTTTTTGTCCAGCAGTTATATTATCACCGCTTTTCACCAACATCTTGCTATTGTGAGCATACGCACTGATATAACCGTCAATATGCTTAATTAAAACCAAATTTCCGTATTCTTTTAAGCCATCAGCTGCATAGACGACTTGGCCATCGGCTGCGGCATAAATAGGGTCACCTTGATTTCCACCATAACGGATTCCCTTGACATTATTTGCCAAATTAAACCCTTGAATTACTGGCCCATTAGTCGGTTTTATCCAACGTAAGCTCGAATTTGGTGCAACCGAAGTCACCGTAGTATTCGTTGAAGGTACGGTAGTTGAAGGCTGAGTTACTGGAGTAACAGGCTGTGTTGTTGGTAAAGCAATGGTTTGACGCTTAATTTGCTCAGGTTGCGCCATGACTTGCGTAGATACCGTTCTTGGTGAAGAACCTTTCTTCAAACGCAAAGATTGATTGACATAAATACGATATGGCGCAGGAATATCATTCATTTCGGCAATACTGATATAGTCCAGACCATAACGCATTGCAATACCACTTAAAGTATCACCTGAACGAACCGTGTAATAGTTAGGGGCCATTGCATAGCGAGAACTATTATTAATTTGCGGTTTAGAAGCACATCCAGCCATAGCCACAGTAAAACCTACAGCTACAGACAACAGCATAATTTTCATTATTTTGTCTTTTTGGATATTCACCTTGCTTTGTTGCCCAATTAAATGCATTGATCTCCCTCACTAAATGCTACAAATCATTTCGGCTAAGAGTACCAAAAAAGTAAGAGGAAACACGTTCCTCTTTTTCTTTATTCACAAAGTTATAACATTCGAGGCAAATTATTGACTCAAACTGACCTGTAGGTCTTCTAAAACAGCGTAATTTGTTGCGTCCATCTGAATTGGGGTAACACTTACATATCCGTTTGCCACTGCAAAAAAGTCAGACTGAATCTGGCTTAAGTCAGGCTGCGGATCTGTAACTGCCTCGCCCGCTAACCCAATCCAGTAAACTTGACGCCCTCGTGGGTCGACATGACTGGTAATAGGCTTAGATTGAGCACGGCGTCCCTGATACGTAATTTGTGCCCCTTTTAACTGTGGCACATCAGGAATATTAATATTAAAGATATGTCGTGGCGGCAAAGCTGGCAGTCCGCTTGCAATAAAATCATGAACCCACTGAGCAGCCTGAGCATAATCTTCTTTATTGTTATAAGCGCGCACATCTGGTCCAGCTAAAGACACCGCAATGGCTGGTTGCTTCATTAAACGACCTTCAAATGCGGCACCTACTGTTCCAGAATATAAAACATCATCACCTAAGTTTGCGCCACTATTGATCCCACTTACGACCAAATCAAATTCGAAATCAAATAAACCATTCATGGATAAATAAACACAATCTGCTGGTGTACCATTCACGGCCCATACATCTTCGGCAATTTGAATTGGGCGCAATGGTCGATCTAATGTTAACGCGCTTGAAAAACCACTTCTTTCACTTTCTGGTGCAACCACAACCACACGGCCAAGTGGTTTTAATGCTTCAGCTAAAGCTTGTATACCGGGTGCAAAAACACCGTCATCATTCGCAATCAAAATATTCACTAAAATCTTTCTCTACAAATAAACCTAAAGGTTTTCACAATTGAATTATTCTTTGAATTATATATATTTATGCCTCCATAGCATTATAAAATTGTGAAAAAATGAAAACTTTCGCTCCTTTTTTTCAGGTATTGGGGATCAGTATCACATTGTGTACGCAAGCTGTTTTTGCAGATGAGGATATCTCAACACAAGAGGCTGATAGCTTAATTAAAGATGACATTGCTGCAACGCAAGTCTTACAGGAAATTTGTCCAGCATTTGTAGGGACAAATAAAAAACTTGAGACAAATACTCAAAAAATTATCGCAATGTATTTAAGCGGTTATTCAAATAAATCCATTACCCTCGCCACTCTACAAAATGATGCAGAGTTTAAAACCTTGTTAAATGAAGCACGTCAAGCTTCAAAACAAATGGACCATCATGAGCAACATGAGCTTTGTGAAGAGATCGTCAATTATAAAGAATAGATCTTTTGCTCTTTTAGAGTAGAGGTTTATTTATTGAGGTTTTCTGCTTAGTATTAAGCAGAAAACCAACATAACAATACATTTTTTCCATTTTCTTAACCTACAAATTGGTTAAGCTATCGACATATTTAAATTTTTTATTTCGGGTTATCGATGTTTATGAAGAAAAGCTTAGTTCAATCGCTCTCTTTGGTTTTACTTATGAGCATGGCAACAGTGGGTTTTGCTGCTGACAAGAAAAAAACGGCTGAAAATAAAACCGAAAATGAAAATGTTGTTGAAGTAACTCCACAACAAAGCATAACCCCTGAAGAATTAGCTGCAATTCAAGTACTTTCTGAAATTTGCCCAGGTCTTATTGGCAAAAAAGATGCTGATTTTGCGCAAGGTTACGAACGTTTAGTTAAAGACTACCTACCCAATGAAACTGACGCTGTCTCTGCATTAGAAAAACGCAGCAAAGACAAAGGCTTCAAAAAATACTTAAAAGAAGCGCGTAAAGATGCTAAAGCAGCGGGTGATGAGCAAAACACATTAGTCTGCCAAGACGTGAAAGCATATCAATCGCAAAACTAAATTAGCAAAAAACTCTTGAGTTACAATACTGTTTGAAAAAGCCGACTTCCCCCATAGAAGTCGGCTTTGCTTTATCCTAAAATGCTAGGCTCTTCTGCTTCATACAAGATATTGGAATTACATAGAATGACTCGAAAAAGCGCTATTGCTGCACTACTCCTTTTGCCAAGCTTTTCTTATGCAGCAACTGTCTTATCAGCTCCGCCAGAATTAAATAATAAGTCTTATGTATTAATGGATTACGAGACAGGACAAATTCTTGCTTCTAAAAATGAAAATGAAAAGCTTGCTCCTGCTTCGATGACTAAAATGATGACCAGTTACATCATTGAACAAAAATTATTAAAAGGTGATCTGACTGAAAATGAACAGGTTCGTATGAACGAGTCTGCATGGTGTAAAGGAAGTAGCTCTGAATCATGTATGTATGTCCCTTTAAATGGTACAGCGACTGTTCTAGAAATGCTCCGTGGTATTATTATCCAGTCAGGTAATGATGCATCAAAAGCAATGGCTGAACATATTGCCGGAAATGAAGGCACTTTTGCTCACATGATGAATCAGGAAGCAAAACGTATCGGCATGGTAAATACTCAGTTTGTTAACTCGACTGGTATGCCAGCTGAAGGCCACTATTCAACTGCAAAAGATATGGCAGTTTTAGCCCAACATATTATTAAAGACAGCTCAAAATATTATCCAATCTACTCTGAAAAAGAATTTACTTTTAATGGTATTAAACAAGGTAACCGTAATGCCTTGCTTTACACAGACCCAAGTGTAGATGGTTTAAAAACAGGCCATACAGATGAAGCTGGTTACTGCTTAACGACTTCAAGTAAACGCGGTCCAATGCGTTTAGTTTCAGTGATTTTTGGTACTCCAAGCATGGCTGAACGTGCAGATCAAACACGTACTTTATTGGCTTGGGGCTTTGCAAACTTTGAAACTGCAAATGTTCAACCAGCAAATCAGGTTCTTGCAAAAGCGAAAGTCTGGTTTGGTAAAGAAGATGAAGTTCAAGTGGGTTTAGCTGAAAACTTCAGTGTGACTATGCCTAAGGGTAAAGCTGACGGTATTAAAACTCAGTTAGTGGTTCAACCGAACTTAAATGCGCCACTTCAAAAGGGCCAAGTCGTGGGCAAACTTGTTGCTAGCCTAGACGGCAAAGTCATTGCTGAAAAGCCATTAGTTGCATTAAAGCCAGTTGAAGAAGCAGGTTTCTTTGCACGCTTAATCGACCATGTTAAACAATTCTTCAGCAACTTATTCTAATTTTTGAATAGTTGAATTAAGCACTCATGCTATTTAGTCTGAGTGCTTTTTTATTTTATAATTCATCTAAATTTTATGTTGATCCCTCTCATGGCAAAGAACATACGTCCTTATCTTGAACACCGCCCTCAAGTTGATACAACATGTTATATCGACGACATGGCTGTTGTAGTCGGTGAAGTCAGCTTAGCCGAAAATGTTTCTGTCTGGCCTTTTGCAGTCATTCGCGGTGACGTAAATAGCATTCAAATTGGTAAAAACAGTAATGTTCAAGACCATTGTATGTTGCATGTTAGTCATAAAAATGATGCCAAACCAAACGGTTCGCCTCTCATTATTGGTGAAGACGTAACGGTTGGCCACCATGTGACTTTGCATGGCTGTACCATCGGCAACCGAGTTTTAATCGGAATCAATACCGTTGTTCTAGATGACGTGATTATTGAAGATGATGTGATGATTGGCGCAGGTAGCTTAGTCCCACCGCGTAAAGTCTTAAAAAGTGGTTATCTGTATGTAGGGAGCCCTGTACAGCAAGTGCGACCACTGACCGAAAAAGAATTAGCATTTCTCCCTTATTCGGCAAGACATTATGTAAAAGTACAAAATAATCATAAAAATAGTGAAGTCTAACTTTGCTATTTTTAGTTTAGTGGACATGCATATTGCACTTACAAGAATAAGAAACCTTTGAGAAATAAATAATGAGCTTAGATAACACCCATAATTGCCCTACTGAATATGAGCTAATAAACCAAATCAAAACCAATATTGAAGAATATGGATTACAAGTTATGGGAATTAGTGCAACGGACTATTTACCTTCTTTTAGTTACAGTGTGGGTTTATATGAGAGTTATCAGCATTCTGAAATTATTTGTTTTGGATTACCTACGGATCTAGCCCATCTCATTATTAATGATGTAACAAATCTAATTAGAAATGGAGAAAAAATTACCTCCTATCAAGATTATGATGACAAAATTTTAAAAGAGAGCCGTGCCCAATTTTTACCTGTAGATTTCAGGAATATTGCGGATTATTTTGGTGGAGCACTGAATTATTACCAACACAATAATTTCTTAGCTTTACAATTAGTCTGGACTGATCGCAATGACAAATTTCCTTGGGAAGAGGGATATGCGGAAGAGTTGATTTATGATCAGCCCTTACTAGACCGAAATGCTGATTTTAAATTTAGAGAAGCCAGAAATTTAGGTATTTTCACCACTCGACAATGGCTAGATTTAAATCAACCTATTTTAAGAGTTATTCATGATAATGATGGGGATTGGCAATTTCTAACAGGTAATCAGGAACCGGAGGATATTCGTCTCGTTGCCTTAGAACAAATGATATTAAGAGATTCGAGCTTAAATGAAGTTTTTGATCTTGAGTACGGCCAAACTGCTGAAAGAGATTGTATTAATAATTCATGGAAAAGAACAAATCTTGATGAGTAAAAAGATTTATAAAAATCTTATCGTAGCCAAAAACCCCTAAATTTCGTATTATACGTCTTTTAAATCATGGTGCTTTTTTATGGCTGCATGGACTCCTCATGTCACTGTTGCTACAGTCGTCGAAAAAGACGGACGCTATCTTTTTGTAGAAGAACATAGTGAAGGTTTTGTACACACTGTATTTAACCAACCTGCCGGTCATGTGGAATGTGGTGAATCATTAACACAAGCAGCCATTCGTGAAACACTTGAAGAAACGGGTCATCATGTTGAAATTGATGCCTTGCTCGGTATTTATACTTATACCCCGCCCATGTTTCCGGACCGTACATATTATCGCTTCTGTTTTCTAGCGCATGTGACTCAGGTTGAAAGTAATCCTCAACTCGATACAGATATTGTAGCTGCTGTGTGGATGACACCAGATGAGCTCAAAGAATCTGCTCGTGCCCGCAGTCCGCTCGTGCTAAAAGCAGTTGAAGATGCCATGAAAGGCCACCATTATCCTCTATCGCTTATTTATGAGCACCCTTTCTCTCCCTCATTAACTTCTCATTTGGATGCCTAGTCCTATGCAACAACGTGTCATCGTCGGTATGTCTGGTGGTGTAGACTCTTCTGTTTCTGCAGCACTTTTACTTCAACAAGGATATCAAGTTGAAGGTCTTTTCATGAAGAACTGGGAGGAAGACGACGGCACGGAATACTGTACGGCAATGGAAGATTTAGCCGATGCTCAAGCAGTAGCTGATAAAATAGGCATTAAGCTCCACACAGCAAATTTTGCTATGGAATATTGGGATCGCGTGTTTGAACTTTTCTTAGCTGAATATGCAGCTGGACGCACGCCAAACCCAGATATTTTATGTAATAAAGAAATTAAGTTCCGTGCATTTTTAGATCATGCCATAACTTTAGGTGCAGACTTTATCGCGACTGGTCATTATGCACGTCGAGGCGAAACTGCATATAACTCAAAAGGCGAAGCATACGCACCGTTATTACGTGGTTTAGATAGTAATAAAGACCAAACCTATTTCTTACATGCTGTTCATGGTAAAGAAATTAACAAAACCCTATTTCCGGTAGGTGAGATCGAAAAACCAGAAGTCCGTAGAATTGCTGAAGAGCTTGATCTTGCTACAGCCAAGAAAAAAGACTCTACAGGAATCTGTTTTATTGGCGAACGCCGATTTAATGACTTTCTTAAACAATATTTACCCGCTCAACCTGGAAAAATTGTACTTGATACAGGTAAAGAAGTTGGTGAACATCACGGTCTGATGTACTATACGCTCGGTCAACGTGGCGGAATTGGTCTAGGTGGTTTGAAAGGTGCAGCGGAAGGCGCATGGTTCGTACTACATAAAGATATTGCCAATAACCGCCTCGTTATTGGTCAGGGACATGAACACCCACTCATGCAAAGCACACAGCTTTGGAGTGAGTCAATTGACTGGGTAGCTGGTGAACAGAATATTCCAGTTGAAGGTTTGCGTTGTACAGCTAAAACACGCTATCGCCAACCTGATCAGGCATGTACAGTTTTTAATGATGAAAATAGTGAACACGGTGTACGAGTTGAGTTTGATGAACCTCAGCGCGCTGTTACACCGGGTCAAAGCGTTGTATTTTATTCAGATGAAGTTTGCTTAGGCGGGGGTGTCATTCACCATACAAATGCCCCTACACCAAATTTTATTTAAGGGAATGAATGGCATGGTGGAGTTACCATTTCAACAATCACAAGCCTTGAATGTTCGCCAAAACCGTGCCCTTGCCTTGGCTGGGGTATTTCAGGCTACCCAGCTCACGCATATGACAGCCCTAACGGGTCAGCAGAGTATTGGTGAAAGTGGTAACTTCTATTTTGAGCTGTTAATCAAAGCGAGTTTAAATATTCGCCCTACAGTCAACAATGGTGTTCAAACATTAGATTTTTTTAATCAGTTGGCAGATATTTCTTTAGGGCTTAAAACACTCGAAAATTGTATTACTCAACCTTTTACAAATATGCCTAAATCTCGCCTTCCCAAAATGGGCACAGCTAAGCTTCCAATGTCATACGCGATGTCACTTTTACAATTAGAAAAGAAGGTCTATAGCAACCCAGAATATGTCGCAATCATTGAAAAAGCTCAGCAAAAGATTTTAAAACAGCTTTCTTTTTTTGATAATAATTATTTACATCCAAGCATTTTAGCCAATTTGGCCCAAACCTATGTCGATACCGCAGGACAGATAAATCCCCGCATTCTAGTTCGTGGTAATGCAGAAGCATTTAAAGATACCAACCACACTAACCGCATCCGTGCGTGTCTATTCACTGGCTTGCAAATGGCCCATTTATGGCGACAACTTGGTGGTAGTTCGTGGAACATGATTTTTAGCAAACGTAAATTGCTACAAGATATTCAAGCACTTGCTCGTTTACAGTACCAAGTCATCTAAGACTGTAAAGAGATTATTTTTGGTTTTATGTTTATTCCAACATTAAGGAATCGTTATGAATGCTTTAACCGCACTATCACCATTAGATGGACGTTATGCCAGCAAATGTGATGCGCTACGCCCTTTTCTTTCTGAGTTTGGTTTAATTCATGCTCGTGTCACTGTAGAAGTGCGTTGGTTACAAGCGCTTTCTAACCGTCCAGAAATTGTTGAAGTTGCTCCTTTTTCAAATGAAACAAATGCAGCTTTAGATGCAATTGTTAGCAATTTTTCTGAAGAAGATGCAAACCGTATTAAAGAAATTGAACGTACAACGAACCATGATGTAAAAGCTGTTGAGTATTTCTTAAAAGAGAAAATTGCAGGTATTACTGAATTACAAAACGCGGGTGAATTTATTCACTTTGCATGTACTTCAGAAGACATCAACAACTTGTCTCATGCATTGATGCTTAAAAATGGCCGTGAAGTTTTAGTATCAAGCATGAAGCAAATTTTAAATGCAATCTCTGCTTTAGCAACGACTCATGCTGAACAACCAATGTTGTCACGTACGCACGGTCAAACGGCTAGCCCAACAACTTTGGGTAAAGAAATGGCGAACGTTGCATACCGTTTAGCTCGCCAAATCAAACAATTTGAAAATGTTGAACTATTAGGCAAAATCAACGGCGCTGTAGGTAACTACAATGCTCACCTTTCTGCTTACCCAGATGTTGACTGGGCTGCACATGCTCAAGCTTTTGTTGAATCTTTAGGTTTAGCATTCAACCCGTACACGACACAAATCGAGCCACATGACTACATGGCAGAGTTGTTTGATGCCCTACGCCGCTTCAATACGATTTTAATCGACTTTAACCGTGACGTATGGGGTTACATTTCTTTAGGTTACTTCAAACAAAGATTAAAAGATGGTGAAGTTGGTTCTTCAACTATGCCACACAAAGTTAACCCAATTGACTTTGAAAACTCTGAAGGTAACTTAGGTATTGCAAATGCCGTATTAGCACACTTAGGCGAAAAATTACCAATTTCTCGCTGGCAGCGTGACTTAACTGACTCGACTGTACTTCGTAATATGGGTGTTGGTTTTGCACAAAGTTTAATTGCTTTTGATGCTTGTCTAAAAGGTGTTGGTAAACTTGAGCTCAATGCAAACCGTTTACTTGAAGATCTTGACCAAGCTCAAGAAGTGTTAGCAGAGCCAATTCAAACTGTTATGCGTCGCTATAACGTTGAAAAGCCATATGAAAAGTTAAAAGCATTAACTCGTGGTCAAGCAATGACTCGCGACATGATGGTTAACTTCGTAAATGGTGATGAACTTTCTCAAGTACCAAGCGAAGAACGTGCGCGTTTAGCTGAACTTACTCCTGCAACTTATACAGGTAATGCGGCAGAACAAGCAAAACAAATTAACGATTTAATTAGCAAAATCTAATTAAAAAGTTTATAAAAAGCGGAGCTTAGGCTTCGCTTTTTTATTACACTAATATAAATCACAATAAAGCCTTTATAAAATGATCGAAAAACAATTCAAACTTAAACACTATATTGCTCTTAGTCTTATTTTTATTGCCATTATACTGTCAGGCATTCAGCCCCTTGAATTTGAAGCTTACTTACTTCATCAGGTGGGAACTGTTTTTATGTTGGTTCTACTATTTATTATTTTTAAAAAGATTGGCCTCGATTTTTTAAGCTTTACTCTCTACTTACTATTTTTACTGATTCACATTATCGGCGCACACTACCTGTATTCATACGTTCCTTACAATGACTGGATTCAACAGATATTCCATTTTAATCTAGATCAATACATGGGGTGGTCCCGCAACATGTATGATCGTTTAGTTCATCTTGCCTATGGTGTTTTGCTTTACCCTCTTATTTATCGAGTTTTTCAGGTTTGGTTGCCTACCGCACGACCTTTTACTTTGTTTTTACTTGTGATTCAATTTGTGATGGCATCAAGTGTTTTCTATGAACTCATTGAATGGGCAATTGCTATTGGTTTATCTCCAGAAGAAGCCGAAAATTATAATGGGCAACAAGGCGATATGTGGGATGCCCATAAAGATATGCTGTTAGCAACTATTGGAGCAATAATCTATGGAGTTGCTGCTCTTATAAAAACACCTAAAATAAATCATTCATAAATAAAAAAGCGCTCAATGAGCGCTTTTTTTAAAGGATATTTAAACTACTGGATAAGTTTGATCTAAAAGATTTGATAAAACTGAAGAAGTCGCATTTGGTAGAAGTTGATCTAGATTGGTTGTGATATCACTAGCTGTGTTATTTACATCGCTCTGCTCATTCACCACAGGTTTAGACTCTGTTGCAGATAAAAGTTTTGCGATCGGGTCTGAATCATTAGATGCAGAATTTTTTAATAAATCATCTAATGACACAGATTTCTGCTGCTGGTTATGGGTTTCATTCGTTGTGCTTTGTACTAACTTTAATGTATTTAAGCCAACGCTATCAGCAACAGATACAGTTTCTACATGAGCAGTGTCAACTGCTGCATCACTTAAACTCGCAGTCTTTGGCGCGACTACATAAAAGGTAAATGGCGAACTGACTTCACTCGTAAGTCCTGCTGCATCTGTCTGAGTCAAAGTAATCGTATGCTTTCCAAGGGCTAAATCTTTATCAAGACTAAACGTCCAAGATCTACCACTACTTACGGTCACAATTCCAATAGCAACGCCATTATCATAAATAGTGAGCGTGGCATTTGCCTCACCTGATCCCGTAAGTTTTGGTCTTGCATCATCTGTTTCAGAACCAGCTGTAATCGCCCCTTTTAAAGCTCCCACATCATCATCCACACTATTTAAGACAGGTTTGATAGGAGGCGTAGTATCTTTAGTGCCGATAATATCAAGAACATCAGATTTATTTCCGGCACTATCAATAGCTGATACAGAGGCATGCTTATTATCAGTTAAGGCTGGTGAAATAGAAATTGTAAATTTCCCATCTGCACCAGCGGTTCCACTACCAATGACCTTGCCGCTTAAATCTTTAACTTCAATTTTTGCATTAGCTTCTGCTGTGCCTGTTACTGTTGTACCATCAGCATTAATTTGAGCTACTGGTTTATCAGGTGCAATAGAGTCATAATTTGGAGAAATTTCTAAAGGTTTAGAAGTATTTCCTGCTGCATCTTCAACAACAATAGTAGCCTTCTGTGCATCTTTTAATGCAGGAGAAAGTGTAATTTGAAACTCACCTTGAGCATTTGCCGTACCAGTTCCGATCACTTTACCATCAGCATCTTTGATTTGAACCTTTGCATTGGCTTCAGTTTTGCCTTCAACTGTTGTGCCTTCTTTATTCACTTCTACTAAAGGCGCATCTGGAGCAAAGGTATCCTTTCCTGCAATTATTTTACTTGGCTCAGATTTATTGCCAGCCGCATCTTCTGCAACCACCTTACCACCTGTGTCACTCGTCAAGGGCGGAGTAAGTTTTAAAGAAAAGATCCCATCTTTATTCGCAGTTACAGTTCCTAATACTTTATCAGCGGCATCATATACAGTAATTTTTGCATTCGCTTCAGCTTTACCTGTTACTAATGAACCATCTTCACTAAGCTGAGCTTGTGGAGCATCTGGAGCAATTGTATCTTTTGCACCTGTAATAGCAGCACCACTAGACTCTTTACCGCCCCCATTTTGAGCAGAAACATTTAATTTATTTCCATCTGTCAAAGGCTTGTCTAACTTGATAGTAAAATTACCACTTGCATCTGCAACACCAGAGGCTACCGTATTTCCAGCAATATCTTTAATATAAATTTTTGCATTAGCTTCTGCCTTACCAGTAACCGTAACAGCATCATCTGCAAGTTTTAAATCTGTTGGTTTCGCAGTGTTTGGGACATCAACAGGTGAATCATCTTTGTCATCGTTATCAAAAGCCCAAAGGTATAAACCTTCAGCGGCTAAAACTGCTAAGCCTGCTTTTAGCACATTGCCCATCGAAAAAGTTGGAGAATCATCAACTGCCATTGTTGAGGCTGGCTGGCTAGTGCTTGTGTAGGCTAAATCTGTGACATGGTTTAGACCGGTATAATCTATAACCTTACCTTGTGCATCAAATTGTGCTTCAACAAATTTTCCATGTTCAGTTGGAAAAACAAGTGAATGGTCTGTTGTATTCGTTGCTTCATTAAAGAAATTTTCTAAAACAAGGGTTTCTCCATTTTTTAAATGGATGACTAGACTGCCCCCCTGCTTTTCCATTGATGCTATATCTTTTTGACTAATACCAATTTGAATAATAGAAGGTTTACTTAACACAACCTTATTGAGCTGACCATCTTGCAGAACGTCCAAACCCTCTTTGGATGCCACAATTATTCTTGTCATTATTTCCTATCCTGAATTTCAGTTATATTTTTAAATGTCTAACTTTTTAAATGATTCATCTAAAAGCTATTTTATTGGTGTTTAAAATATCAAAACCATTGGTTTATCACAATTCAAAAAGTATATTTATCAATAATTATTTTTGAATTTTTATTAAAAAGTTAGAGATATTTTAAAAACTGGATTTATTTATTAATTCAATAAAAAAACCAGCCTATTAAGCTGGTTTTTTATCAAAATGTGAATCACAAAAACTTATAATTTTGGATCACGCACCTGCACAAGAGTTGTATTTGCTTTTGCAAGGCTTTCCATCACTTTGCTCATCACAGCTGGAATCAAGCTATCTGCCATTTGTGCCGCTTGCAAACCCAACTTTTCACCTAAGGTTGCTTTCTTACGAGTGTTAATCACATAGACATCATGCTGTGCTAATAACGCTAATAGATACTCATCAGATGTTTGTAATTTATCAACAAGGTTGAGATTAAGCGCATCTTCACCGTACCAATGTTCACCTGTAGCGACTTTATCAACATTAAGCTGTGGTCGATACTTTTCAACAAAGTGCTTAAATAACACATGAGTTTGTTGAAGCTCTTCTTCGAACTTCGCTTTACCTTCAGGGGTGTTTTCGCCAAACATAGTTACAGTACGCTTATACTGCCCTGCTGTGTAAAGCTCAAAATCAACATTATGTTGTTTTAAAAGACGATTAAAATTTGGAACTTGAGCAACTACACCAATTGAACCAACAATAGCAAATGGTGCTGTAATAATTTCATTTGCGATACATGCCATCATATAGCCGCCACTTGCTGCCACTTTGTCTACACAGATGGTCAGATGGAAGCCTGCATCGCGTAAGCGCACCAATTGAGCTGCTGCTAGACCATAACCATGTACCATGCCTCCTGGGCTTTCAAGGCGAACAACAACACGGTCACGCCCTGCTTTAGCAGTTGCTAAAATGAGAGTAATTTCTTCTCGTATATTTTCAACCGCTGAAGCTTGAATATCCCCCTTAAAATCTAAGACAAAGATTTTCTGATTATTTTTACGGCGAATTTTAGCTTCTTTAGCAAGTTGTTGAGCCAATTGTAAAAGTTCTAAACGGCTTGCAGTGGTTTGTGCAATTTTTTTTCTCTGTTCATTTACACGTGCATTTAAGTGACTAACACGTATTTCTGCAGGGAGTTTAGGCAAATGGAATAACATAAAATTCTAAGCTCATAAGTTATCTTTTATAGCCTTAAGATGTGGTCCTTTTGATTAAAATTCAATAGCGTTTTTGCAAAATAGAGTCATTTTCATTTATAAAATAAAAAAAAGAGCACATGGCTCTTTTTTTGTCTTAATTACGAATTAACCGAATCGTCCAGTAATATAAGCTTCTGTCAACTGATGATCAGGTTGAGTAAAGACTTTTTCAGTTGAGTTAACTTCAATCAAATCACCTAAATGGAAGTAAGCAGTACGATCCGAAACACGCGCCGCTTGTTGCATTGAGTGCGTCACAATTACAATTGTATATTGCTCTGATAAATCAGAAATCAATTCTTCAATTTTTGCTGTTGCGATTGGGTCGAGTGCAGAACACGGCTCATCCATCAAAATCACTTCAGGACTTACTGCAATAGTACGTGCAATACATAAACGTTGTTGCTGACCACCTGACAAACCAGTACCCGGTTGATTCAAACGATCTTTCACTTCTTCCCATAAACCCGCTTTACGCAAGCTATTTTCAACAATTTCTTCTAGATCATATTTATCACGTGCTAGACCATGAAGTTTAGGACCATATGCCACGTTATCAAAAATAGTTTTAGGGAACGGATTCGGCTTCTGGAATACCATTCCCACTTGAGCACGTAATAATACGACATCAAGATTTGGATCATAAATATTGTGGTTATCGAGTGTAATCTTACCTGTTACACGACAACCATCAATGGTGTCATTCATGCGGTTTATCGTACGAAGAAAGGTAGATTTACCACAACCTGACGGTCCAATAAAGGCAATAACTTCGTTTTGGTAAATATCGAGGTCAATACCCTTAATCGCTTCAACATCACCATAATAAACATGGGCATCTTGTGCACTAATTTTGATTTCGGTTGAGTTCTGCTTTTTTGAAGTTTGTGGTTCAAAATGCGAAACATACGAAGTGCCATGATTTTGCGATTTATCTGTAAATTGAGATTGTTCAGTGTTCACTAACTTATCCTTTTCTAAGGAATTCGTAATATCAATAGTATTCATGATTTATCCTCTATTACCAACGCACTTCGAACTTTTTACGTAACCAAATTGCAAGACTGTTTAAACCAATCATTAATGCAAGTAGTACGATAATCGCAGCGGCAGTACGGCCTTCGAAGAAGTTACGCAACTCATTACCTTGCCATAAGTAAACTTGGACAGGTAAAGCTGTTGCTTGATCAAATGGAGTTGTAGGAATACTTGCAACGAATGCACTCATTCCAATTAAAAGTAAAGGTGCTGTTTCACCAAGTGCATGAGCAACACCAATAATTGCGCCGGTCATAATACCTGGCAAAGCTAATGGTAAAACGTGGTGGAAAATGGTTTGGAATTTAGAAGCGCCCAAACCAAGTGCAGCTTGTCGAATAGAAGGTGGTACTGCTTTTAATGAAGCACGAGTGGTAATAATGACTGTCGGTAGCGTCATTAAACTCAACACTAAACCACCTACCAGTGGAGCAGATAGAGGCAAATGCATCCAACCAATAAAAATTGCTGCACCGAGTAAACCAAACACAATTGAAGGAACAGCAGCAAGGTTATTAATGTTGACTTCAATAATGTCTGTAAGAATATTTTTTGGAGCAAATTCTTCAAGATAGATTGCGCTGGCAACACCAATCGGAATTGCAATAATGATCACAATCAGCATCATGAATAATGAACCCATGAATGCACCTGCAAGACCACTAATTGCTGGTGAACTACGAGAGTCTGGGTTCTTAAATAAGTTCATATTAAATGTACTTTCAAGAACACCTTTTGCTTTTAGCTCGTCTGCAAGTTTACGCACTTCAGGTCCAAGTTGCTGTTGCTCATCTGGCAATGAACGGTCAATATTACCTTTTAACCAGACATCAACATTGGCATCGCCCAAGAAATTAAGATTTTCTTTCTTACCAATTAATGATGGGTCCGCAAAAACCATATCACGTAAACGATAAGCTTCTGAGCTCGCATAAAGACTGCTTAAGTAATCACGTTGGTCAGCAAGTGCAGGGTCTTTAGCAATCATTCCATTTACAATAATGCCGTCCCAATCCACCATACCCATTTTGGTTTGCCAATCGATATAGCGCTCTTGATAATGTGCAGGTGTTTCCCCCTGCCCACGAACAGGTACCGGACCTGCATCAATCACTTTCGGATCAAAGTAAATTGGAACATTCATGCTGGTTTGCCAAAAAGCAGGTAAACCTTTTGCCAAAATACTGCTAAACAATAGTGCAACGAATGCAAGTCCAATTACGACTGCCGAGAAACCAGCATAACGAAAAGCTTTTTCTTTACGATGACGCTTAGCCAAAGATTTTTCGATGACCTGTTTACGTCGTTCACGTGATTCAGCAGCAGCTTTTGGATCAAATACGTTCTGATCCATAGGAGATGATGTATTTGATGTACTCATTCGTATTGCTCACGGTATTTACGCACAATGTACAGTGCAACAATGTTTAAGCATAAGGTAATCACAAAGAGTGTTAGACCTAACGCGAATGCAACCAAAGCTTGTGGGCTGGCAAAGTCAGTATCGCCAGTCAACTGTTTTACGATCGTAACGGTCACTGTCGAAACAGCTTCAAATGGATTTGCATGTAAAAGTGGGCTGTTCCCTGCGGCCAAAACCACGATCATGGTTTCCCCTACGGCGCGAGAGACAGCTAGTAAAAATGCGCCCGTAATACCCGGTAATGCAGCAGGTAAAACGACTTGACGAATTGTTTCTGACTTAGTTGCTCCAAGTCCTAAAGAACCGTCACGTAAAGCACGAGGTACTTGGGTAATAATGTCGTCTGATAAAGAAGAAACAAACGGAATAATCATAATCCCCATTACGAAACCAGCAGTCAAAGCACTGGTCGCGTTAATTTCAAGGCCAACGTAGGCACCAGCTGCCTTGAAAAATGGCCCAATAACCATCATGGCAAAAACACCATAAACGATTGTTGGGATACCGGCTAAAACTTCAATTGCTGGTTTTGCCCATGAGCGTAACCAAGGAGAAGCATATTCAGCTAAATAAATGGCAATCATTAATCCAATGGGTACGGCAACTAATAAAGCAATGCCGCTGACCATGAGCGTGCCCCAAAGTAATGGCAGTAAACCATAACTGCCTTCAACATTACCTGAAGTACTAAAGCCTGGGTTCCACTCTGTCCCGAAGAAGAAATCAAGCGGACTTACAAAACGGAAAAAGTGCATTGCTTCGCCAAACATCGACATCACAATACCAATGGTTGTCAAAATCGCAACACCAGAACATAAAATCAAAGCAACATTAATGGCACGTTCAACTTGGTTACGCGCACGATATTGTTGATTAATTTTTTTCTTCGCCCAAACCAAACCCAATAAAGCTGCACAAACGACAACAGCAAATTTGGCAAAAGAGCCAATGGTTTGAAATTTTGCGAACTGTTGAGCAGCAGCTAACTCATAGGCTGCCGGTTTATCACTCACCCCAAAACCAGAAGCAATCGCTTGAACACGATCAACTAATACACTTCTGCCAGCTTCATCAAGTGAAGCACTTACGGTCGCGGGAATATTATTAAAAATAATATGGTTTAAAACACTTGGTTCAACCAAGCTCCAAATGATCAAAATTAAAAAAGCAGGGATACCGCACCAAAGCCCAACCAGTGCACCATAATAACCAGGACGAGAATGTAACGTCGCCGAGTTGCTTCCCTTACCTGCTAGGCTACGGCTCTTTCTCAGCCCAAGTTGATATGCGATTGCCACAAGGGCTAACAACACACCGATAAGTAGCAGATTCATGTACTCTCCACTGTTTTCTCAATTGTCATAATTTGGAAAAACAAGTTAGACAAAAAGGCTGATGAACTCTCAAGATCACCAGCCCCTATTCAAACTAACTTATTTAACAGTTTTACCTGCTTTAAAGTCAGCCAATACTTTTGCACGTTCAGCATCAGACATTGCGATTAAGCCATCACGTTCAGCTTTAGAACCTTTACCTGTTGCTTTTTTGCTTACGAAATATTCTACATATTGCGGTAAGCCTTTAACTGATTTTAAATGCTCGCCTTTCACGTAGAAGAACAATGGACGAGACACAGGATATGTACCGTTCAAAACTGTTTTCTCAGAAGGAACAACATTGTTTACTGTTGCTACACGTAACTTGTCACGGTTCATATCATAGAAACTTAGACCAAACACGCCCACTGCACTTGGAGAGGTCTTTAAGCGGGCCAATGTTTCTGTGTAGTCACCAGCAATTTCAATTACGCGGCCATCTTTACGGAAAGTAGAACATGCTTTCTTCTGAGCATCTTTATCTAGGCTCTTGAAGTATTCATACGATTCGCAACCAGCTTCGACCATTTTCTCTTGGAAAACTTCACGTGTACCGTGGTTAGAAGCAGGAATAACAAGTGTAATTGGTTCATTTGGAAGTGATTTATCAATCTGGTTCCAATTTGTGTATGGGTTTGGAACCAACTTACCTTTTGAAGGTAGTTGTGCAGATAAAGCAGCAAATACATGGTAAGGTTTTAATTTATAGGCTGCTTTGTTTGAGCTAGACGCAAATACAATACCGTCATAACCAATTTTAATTTCTTGAATTTGTTTTACACCAGCTTTGTTACAAGCTTCAATTTCAGTGCTTTTAATTTTACGAGAAGAGTTAGCAACGTCGATAGTGTTGTCGCCCACACCTTGACAGAATTGTTTCAAACCAGCAGAAGAACCGCCAGAACCAACTACAGGAGTTTTAAATTGAGGGAATGTATTACCAAACTCTTCAGCTACAACGCTGGCAAATGGTAGTACAGTTGAAGAACCAGCAATTTGAATCGTATCACGAGCTGCATTTGCAGTCGTTGTTACAGCTGCCCCAGTTACTGCTAACGCAATTGCGATTTGACGTGGATTTAAGCGCATTCTGTTCTCTCTCATTAATGCAATAGGTTGTACGTCACTTTTTGTTGAGTGCTTGTACGCTCTTCGATAGCTGCATTGTGAATAGAAAATATGACAATTAAGTTACAGTATGATGACGCTTTAATGATTTCGATATTGTTAATTATCTGATTACTATTTTTTATCTATTATCAAATATTTAATTCAACGCGAGTGGGTATTTTACCCTATATATTAGTCTGTATTATGACACTGATTAAAAATATAGAATTTAATAATTCATAAAATATAAAACCAAAATATATTATAAACATTTTAAAAATCTATTATTTAACTCTATTTTTACTTTTACGAATAATAATAATTTTATGACTAAAATTTTTATTAAATATGGTAAGAAATAATAATTTCTTTGTAACATGAAAATAATATGACAAAAGATAAACGGTTACCTACTTTAAGTCAGGTAACCGCAATATCATTGTAAATTTAGTGAATTAATTCGATTGTACTTCTGGCATCACTACCATTTTTTTACGATATTTTAAGAAATACATCAGTGCTAAAAAAGCGAGCCAAATTGGGCCTAAAATAACAGCCAATCTCATATCTGGCGTCATTGCCATAATGATAAGAATAAAGCATACAAAGCTAATGGTTAAATAATTACTCCATGGGCTAAGAATACTTTTAAATTTGGTTTGATGTTTTTGCAGTTTCATTGCTTTAGTAAATTTCAAATGAGTCACTGAAATCATAAGCCAGTTAATGACAAGTGCAGCCACAACGAGCATCATAAAGAGCTGAAAAGCTTGGCCAGGAATGAGGTAATTTACGACCACACATATTGCTGTGATTGATGCAGAAAGAACTGCGGCTGGAACTGGAATACCACGGCTGTTTACTTTTTTCAAAATTGCCGGAGCATTACCCTGCTCTGCTAAACCATGCAACATACGGCTATTACAATAAATGCAACTGTTATAAACCGAAATAGCAGCAATCAAAACCACAAAGTTTAAAACGTTCGCAACGCCATTACTATTTAATGACTGGAAAATCATTACAAATGGACTACCGCCTTCTGCAACCATATTCCAAGGGTAAAGGCACAGTAAGATTCCAATCGCACCGATATAGAAAATTAAAATACGATAAACAATCTGGTTCACTGCTTTTGGAATGGTTGTTTCAGGTTTTTTAGTTTCAGCCGCAGCAATACCAATTAACTCTAAACCACCAAATGCAAACATAATGACGGCTAAAGCCATGACAAAACCATGAATCCCGTGTGGGAAGAAACCACCGTGTTGCCATAAATTTGCAATACCAGCTTGCGGGCCAGCAGAGCCTGTAAATAAGAGATAGGTACCAAAACCAATCATGCTTAAAATTGCAACAATCTTAATGCAGGAAAATAAGAATTCGGATTCCCCAAAAAAGCGGACATTCACTAAGTTAATGCCATTAATTAAAATAAAGAAAAATAAAGCGGTCAGCCAAGTGGGAATTTCAGGCCACCAGAACTGAATGAAGGTTCCAATTGCACTAAGTTCAGCCATGCTCACTAGTACATATAACACCCAATAGTTCCAGCCAGACATAAAACCAGCCATTTTGCCCCAGTACTTATTGGCAAAATAACTAAATGAACCACTTACTGGTTCTTCAACGACCATTTCACCTAAATGACGCATAATTAAAAAAGCGATAATTCCAGCAATTGCATATCCTAATAAAATTGAAGGACCTGCCAGTTTAATCGTTTGAGAAAGTCCTAAAAACAACCCTGTTCCGATCGCACCTCCGAGTGCGATGAGTTGAATATGCCGATTGGATAAGCCTTGTTTTAACTCGTGCTTATTGTTTGCATCCATAACATTATCTCCAATGTTGGTGTCACTTCCTGTACACCTTTATTCAGCACCATATCCGAAGGCCAGAAACCGACCTTCGGACATAAGTTTGCTTTAATATGAGTCCATTTAATTTTTAAGAAGAATTTTCCTATCTTCTATTTAAAACGAGCTTGCATCCTTACATTTAATAGGCTGGGAACGTTCCTTTAAAATTTCGTAACCGCGATCACCGTAGTCAAAACGTGCGATGACTGAGGCAAATTTTTTCAAACTCACCGGTGCATCCATTGCTGGTAGTTTTAATTCAATAAAAGTTAATTGATCATTTTGATGAACATTATCTAAAACACTCTTAAGCTGTCCGGCAGTTTCAACCACATAGGTGGTATGACCTTTTTTACCGTTAAAGACAGCTGGAATATCAGTATATTTCCAGTTTTGTACATCGTTATAGGCAGCGTTTTCGCCCATGATTAATCGCTCAATGGTGTAACCGCCATTGTTCAGCAAGAAAATAATGGGTTTTAAACCGTGACGAATAATTGTAGAGAGCTCTTGTACCGTAAGCTGGAATGAACCATCACCAATAAATAGAATTTGGCGGCGCTCAGGAGCTGCCAGTAAACTGCCAAGTAAAGCTGGCAAGGTATAACCGATTGAACCCCAAAGTGGCTGAGCAATATATTTAGCTGTAGCAGGAAGTTTTAAACCAGACAAAGCTGAGTTTGAAGTGCCCACTTCTCCAATAATTACATCGTCTTCTTTTAAGAAACCAGCAATGTAGTTCCAAAGTACATCTTGGCTTAGCTTTTGTTGTGCTGGTGCCTCAAAGACTTTTTGAGGTTGTTTTTCAAGAACAGGTTTAGTCGCTTTACGTGGCGCAACTTTCTTATTTAACTCAACAAGTAATTGCCCAATCTCAATGCCAGGGAAATCCTGACCAAAAATGTTCAGACCATAAGATTTAATTTCGATATAGTTTTTAGTCGCAATTTGATGAGTAAATACAGCTGAACCTACGTCGGTAAAACGTGCGCCAATACCAATTAAGCAGTCCGACTGTTCAATTATATTTTTAACATGCGGCTGACTTGCCCCACCCACATAAGTGCCAATGTAACGAGGCGAGCCTTCATCCATAATATTTTTTGCAGTATTCATACCAGCAAATGGAATAGAGCACTTTTGAGATAAATCATTAAGAAGAGAAGTTACACCAAAAACTGAAGCTTCATTATCAATCAGAAGTGCTGGGCTTTTTGCATTGTTCAAAATGTCGCAAAGTTTATTGACGACGCTGTTTAATAAATCTGGTTCAACAGCTGGATAGCTTAAATCGAGCGGACGCTCACTTACTTCAATTTTAACGTGAGTAATATCGCCTGCTAATTGAATATGTACAGGACGACGTTCAAGGAAACACTGACGTAATACCCGGTCAATTTCAAAGGCTGCATTTGCAGGAGTCAAACGTGTTTGAGCAACAGTGAACTCCTTCATGCAGTTCATAATATTGTCGTAGTTGCCATCAACCAGCGTATGGTGGATTAAAGTGCCCTTTTGAACTGCATGTAAAGGCGGAATACCTGAAATATGAATAAGAGGTACATTTTCTGCATATGCACCTGCAATGCCGTTAATTGCGCTTAAATCACCTACACCGTAAGTGGTTGCCAAGGCAGAAAAACCGTTAATTCGTGCATAACCATCTGCTGCATAGGCAGCATTTAATTCATTACAATTTCCAATAAATTCGAGTTCTGGATCTGCTTCAACTTGTTCTAGATATGAGAGGTTAAAATCACCAGGTACACCAAAGAGATGTTGGATACCCATTTGTTTTAGACGAAGATTTAAAAAGTCACCGATTTCTATGAACATTGCTCTATATCCTTTGAGACCAATTTTTATTCCATAGAAAAATAATATTTCATCTACCTTTTAGATTTCGTGCATAATGAAAACGCATTTCAATAAAAATACATGATTTGTGTATCATAAAAGGATTTTATGCAATGGATAAGTTCGACTGGCAAATCATTCAGGCATTACAAAAGAATGGACGGCTCACCAATCAGGAAGTTGGAGATTTAATCGGTTTATCTGCTTCCCAATGTTCTCGAAGAAGACAGCTGCTTGAGCAAAAAGGCATAATTTTAGGCTACACTGCTCGCATTCAGCAACAAGCGCTAGGACTGGAAGTCACAGCGATGATTCATATTAATTTAAGGACACATGAAGCAAAATCGCAGCAGGCTTTCCAAGAGTTAATTGAAGCAGAAGACAATATTCAAGATGCTTTCTCAATTAGTGGCGATGCGGATTTTATTTTAAAAGTCGTTGCAGAAAACTTAGAACAGCTTTCTCAATTTGTGACGGAAAGATTGCTTTCTTATAATTTTATTGGCCACATAAAGTCTTACATTGTTCTGAAAAAAATTAAAGAACAGAATCATTTTTTGATCAAACCTAAAAGTCACGGCTACCATCACACGACTTAAGCAAGTTAGGCTTTTAATAAAATAATTTAGAATAAAAAGGCGGATCTATCATCCGCCTTAAAATTAATATTTAGACTTTACTAATATGCAGTGTTTGACCAATCGTGTTTTCAAGCAATCCTTCTAAGCCAAACTCAGCACCTAAGCCCGACATTTTCCAGCCACCAAAAGGTGCATGAGGTAGAACTTCTGCATGTGTATTAACCCAAACCGTACCGCATTGAAGCTGAGTAGCATAAGTTTGAGCGGCTTTAATGTCAGAAGACCAAATTGATCCACCTAAACCAAACTCACTATCATTGGCACGTGCAATTGCATCATTGATATCTGTATATTTTAAGACAGGTAACACTGGACCAAATTGCTCTTCTTGCACTACACGGCAAGATTCAGAAACTTCAGTCAAAATAGTTGGTGCAATAAAGTAGCCCTGCTCCGGTAACTGCTGCTGACCAGAAAGTGCTTTTGCTCCTTGCTCAATTGCCTCGGCAATAAGAGCTTTCACCTTGTTATATTGCATTTGGTTTTGTACTGGGCCAAATGTTGTAGAAGACTCCATTCCATCACCCACAATTTGAGCATTGGCAATGTCAGCTAACTTTTGAGATAAAGCCTCATATTGACTTTCATGCACATATAAACGTTTTAGCGCGGCGCATGTTTGACCCGCATTTAAGAACGCAGTATTGAAAATCTTAGCTGCAATTTCATCTATATTTGCATCAGGTAATACAATACCCGCATCATTACCACCGAGCTCTAAAGTTAAATGTTTTAGCTGTTGAGCTGCACCCGTCATAATGTGCTGTCCAGTTCGAGTTGAACCCGTAAACACAACTTTTTGCACATCTGGATGAGAAGATAATGCTTCGCCAATCTCACCAGCACCCACCACAATTGAAATAACACCAGCCGGAACTTCTTGCTGAATAATTTCACATAAACGCAAAGTTGATAGTGGTGTGTATTCAGAAGGTTTGCTAATGACAACGTTACCAGCGCGTAATGCAGGCATGATATGCCAGACCGCAATCATGAGTGGCCAGTTCCATGGAGTAATTGAAGCGACTACCCCTAATGGTTGGCGATGACGTTCAATACGCTTAGCTTCGCTGTCTTCGATAATTTCAACAGGTAAATCCATAGCAGCCGCATAACGAGTCCAGCCAATTGCGCCCTGCACTTCCATTTGTGCGAGTGCCAGTGGTTTACCTTGCTCAAGCACAACAAGTTCAGCGAGCATTTCGGCGTGCTTTTCAATACCATCCGCAATCTTGTTTAAAATTGATTTACGTTCATCGTGCGACACCATTTGCCATACTTTAAATGCCTGTTTAGCCGCACTCACTGCTTGATTCACTTGCTCAACCGATGCTTTTGAACAACGCGCAGCTGTTAAACCTGTAGCAGGGTTAATAATTTCTAGTTCACCTTGTTCACCTGAACAAAGTTGACCGCCAATAATAAGTTTAAATTCATTCAGCATATTCGCTTGTTGCATTTCTTCTTCCTTGTCTTAATTGTAATTACAGCCACTTACTTTATTTTCAGTTAAAGCAGGATTATTTAATAAGTACGATATTGATATATCAATGCGACCAAAAATATCGGGAACATACCAATACAATAAGAAATTTACTCCCCATAAATCATGCATAATTATTTTTGTTTTTTAAAAATATGCATGTTTTGTGCATACATCTCTCTCCTGATACACACTTTTAATAAAAATAATATGTAATAAAAAAGCCCGGTAATAAACCGGGCTTTTTTGGTATCAACTCAATTAGTCGATTGGTGGTACATAGTTACCAGAAGCAATCGCATCTTTAATGCGGTCAGCTTCAGCCAATACTTGACCTAAAAGGTTTTTAACATTTTCGAATGTCACAACAGGGCTTAATGTTGTCATTTTCAATGACTGTACATTACCAACTCTTGTTACACCGATATTTGCTTCACCACGAGCAAACAATTCGTCCGCTACGTTTTGGTTCAAGCTATCGATAAACTCAACTGGGTAGCCTTGTGGTACAACACGGAACAATACAGAAGCAAATTGTGGTTCAACTAAAAGCTCTAAACCGTCAGTTGCCTTGATGTAATCTGCAACTTCACGAGTAAGTTTTACACCATGATCAATCATTGAACCATATAGGTCTTCACCAAGTGATTCAATTGTCATCCACAATTTCAATGCATCAAAACGACGAGTCGTTTGTAATGACTTAGAAACAAGGTTTGGTACACCATGTTCTTCGTCATAAGCAGAGTTCAAATATTCAGCTTCGTAGTGCATAAAGCGATAGTTCGCTTCGTCTTTTAACAAGAATGCGCCACAGCTAATGCTTTGGAAATAGTGCTTATGGAAATCGAGTGTAATTGAGTCTGACAATTCAATACCATCAAGCATTGCACGATAGTCATTTGACAGAATTAATGCACCGCCCCATGCCGCATCGATATGCATCCATGAACCATATTTATTGGTAATTTCACGGATTTTTTTCAATGGATCAATTGCACCAGCATCAGTCGTACCTGCTGTCGCAACGACACAAGCCACTACTTTACCTTCTGACTGCAAATGCGCCATCGTTTTTTCGAGAGCATCTACATCCATCTGTGCATTTTCATTCACAGGAACAGTAACAACTGACTGGAAGCCCATGCCCATCATTGCCATGTTCTTTTGCACAGAGAAATGTGCATTTTCAGAACAAATGACTTTGACGTTTTTCATTGCATCAGCTGGAATACCATCGCGCTGTACAGACCACGGATTACCGTTTTCGTCTTTCCAGTTTTTCGAAATGCACCAGTCACGAGCAAGCAATACACCCATTAAGTTAGATTGAGTACCGCCAGAAGTGAAAACACCCGCCTGACCAGAACCATAACCTACTTTTTGGCGTAACCAATCAATAAGCTGGACTTCCATTAATGAACCGGCTGGGCTTTGATCCCATGAGTCCATAGACTGGTTAGTCGCATTGATCAGTACTTCCGCAATCTGGCTCATTACCATTGTTGGACAATGTAAATGTGCCAATGAGTGCGGGTGATGTACTTTTAAGCTTTTATTTAAGAAAAGCTCAATCATACGTTGAAGTGATTCTTGTACACCCATACCTTCTTTTGAAGGCTGGAAAGAAATCGCAGAACGCAATTCTTTAATGCTACCACCTGTGTACATCTTTTCATTTTGCAACCATGCTGAAACGGCTTTTACCGCTTCGCCCATTGCTGACTCATAGTCAGCAATGGATTGTGCATCATTGCAGAGTAACGCTTTACGATGTTCTGCAAAATCCACCATACTTATGCGCCTCGAACTGCAACCAATGCTTCTGCAATTGCTTTCTTAAAGCGAGCAACTACTTCAACACACTCTTCTTGAGTGATGATAAGCGGGCAAAGTAAACGAATTACAGTACCGTTACGACCACCTTTTTCAAGCAATAGTTTATTGTTGAAGCAAGCAGTTTGAATTGCAGCAGCTAATTGAGAGTCTGCAGGAAGTGAACCAATACGATCAGCTTGTTTACGCTCGTCAACAATCTCAATACCGATCATTAAACCGCGACCACGCACGTTACCGATACATGGGAATTCTTGAGCCAATTTTTTAAATTCAGCTTGTAGATAATCACCACGTTCTTGCGCATTTTGAGCAAGATTTTGTTCAGTAATTGTTTTTAATACGACAAGGCCTGTACCCATAGCAAGTTGATTACCACGGAAAGTACCGGTGTGACCTGCAGGCTGCCAAGCATCAAATTTACGTTTAATACCTAATACTGCAAGTGGTAAACCACCACCTACTGCTTTAGACATTACAACAACATCAGGTTCAATACCTGCATGTTCAAATGCAAACATTTTGCCTGAACGTGCAAAGCCAGCTTGAACTTCATCTAAAATTAAAACGATGTTGTGCTTTTCAGTCACTTCACGGATTTTTTGCAACCATTTTACTGGAGCTGTAACTACGCCGCCTTCACCTTGAATCGCTTCAAGAATAACAGCAGCCGGTTTTGTTACACCGCTTTCAACATCTTCGATAAAGTTTTCAAAGAAGTAAGTTAAAGCGTCAACACCAGCGTCACCACCTAAACCAAGTGGGCAGCGGTATTCATGCGGATATGGCATGAATTGTACGCCTGGCATTAAACCGTTAACTGCATTTTTTGCACTTAAATTACCAGTCATAGCAAGCGCACCATGGGTCATACCATGATAACCGCCAGAGAAACTGATCACTGAACTACGGCCAGTGTAAGTCTTAGCAAGTTTAATTGCTGCTTCAGTTGCGTCTGCACCAGCAGGACCACAGAACTGCAGGCAATATTCTTCTTTACCACCAGGTAAATATGCTAACAATGCTTCAGTGAATGCATCTTTTAAAGGTGTGGTTAAGTCTAAAGTATGCAATGGCAAACCACTTGCCAATGTATCTTGAATACTTTGAATCACCGCAGGATGATTATGACCTAAAGCCAATGTACCTGCCCCAGCTAAACAATCAAGGTACTGTGTACCTTCAACATCAGTAACCCAGCATCCCTGTGCTTTCGCTATCGCTAACGGTAATTTACGTGGATAGCTACGAACATTTGATTCCATTTGACTTTGGCGAGTCAAATAATATTCGTTAGTAGCATTAGTGGCAGGGTTAACGGAAGTAACGCTCATATCGGATTACCATCTCTGATAGGGGTAGAAAGAAATAAGTCTGGTGACGATGGGTCCTTTGACTCGGTGCTTTATAGAACTAGTAAAGACACTTATTTTATATCTTGTAACTAGGAGCGCGATGATACCTAATTTTACAAGAAAAAAAACGTCTTTTATGTACTTTACTCATCTAATCTTATTGAAAAAATGTATCATCCCAATAGTTAAGATGAATTATCATCATACTATGTGACAACCTAAAGAAAATATTCTTTTTTTATATTACTTTGATTTTTTAAGTTACATTGACACACTTTAATTTTAAGTCTTTATTTTTATAAGAATTTATATTTACCAAAATTTAAAAAAATGGTCTAAATATTACAAATACGCCACAAAATCTGCAAAAGTTATGCATAACTTATGTTTAACATTTCTGAATGAAAAAAATTAAATTTAATTAATTTTTAAAGGATAAATTTATGCGTACTTTAGCCATCTCAACTCTTCTTTTAGGTTCTCTCCTTAGCCCTTTTGTTTTTGCTCAGGATGATAATGCTTTGAACTATAATATTGTAAATGTACAAGCTGAAGCTTCTCGCCAAGTTTCTAATGATGAAATGCATGCAACTTTATATATTGAAAAAAGTAACAAACAACCAGCCGAACTTTCAAATCAAATTAATCAACTGATGAATCAGGCGCTTGTCATTTCACGTAAATACCCACAAGTAAAAGTGGAAACTGGCACTCAAAGCACTTACCCAATTTATGATAACGATAGTAATAAGTTAAAAGAATGGCGTGGTCGTGCTGAAATTCGTCTTGAAAGTAAAGACTTTAAAGCTGCAAGTCAGTTAATTAGTGAGTTACAACAAAGCTTCCAAACCCAATCAATTAATTTTACAGTTTCAGATGAACAACGTAAAAAAGTTGAAAATGATTTAATGGTAGAAGCTTCTAAAAACTTTCAACAACGTGCTCAAATGTTGACTCAAGCATGGAATAAAAGCCAATACACGCTAGTTAGTTTAAATTTAAATACGAACAACTATTTCCCACAGCCTGTAATGCGTACCAGCATGGCGAAATTTGCTGCTGCTGAAGCAGCTCCGGCTCAAGACATGGCGGCTGGTGAGTCTAAAATCATTGTGAATGCAAACGGTTCAATTCAATTTAAATAATTTATTTCCAGCAAAAAAAAGCCGCATGAAATATGCGGCTTTTTTTGTAGGTACGGATTAAGATATTTAATTCAAATTTTGTAAAGAATCCCAAGCAGCTTTCGCCAAAATATCTTTATAAACTTTAGGGTTTGAGGAAACTCGTTGTGATAACCATGCACGGCAGTAATTTTCTGTAGAACCAATCACTAATGAAAGTAATAGTTCATGAGGTATAGTTTTTAAGAATTCAGCCTCCGCATAATTTGAAATTTCATTAAATATCTTTTGATTTCTTAATTTATTTTTCTGAACAAGACGCTCTTGGTCTTCACTTTGCATCACACTAAAGCGAGCAGATATTAAAAATTTAGCAAACTCTGGCTGTTCACTTACCCAATCAATGTAGCTATGAATAAAAGCATATAAAACGTCTTGAAGGGATTCCGTGCCCTCCAGATAGTCATCTCTTCGTGCCGCTTGGTCATCTAAAGCTGCAAAAAATAAAGTCGCCACAATACCTTCTTTATTTTTAAAGTGATGATAAATAGCCCCTACACTACTGTCAGATTTCGAACGAATCATCTCAATACTGGTAGTTTCAATTCCATTTTCCAAAAAACAAGACAAAGCATCTAACAAGATCTGTCTTTTTAAAGCAGCCCTTCTACCCGGATATAGCCGTTCTAATAGCTCTTGTGCAGATTGCATCATTCACTCTCCAACCAGTTATCGGAGATATTCTGAATGACTTGACTCGCTTTTGTAAACAGAATTATATTCCTTAACAGAATATAATTCTTTTTTTACTTACATGGAGCCTTAAATCATGGCAACAACTTTAGAACTTTGGAACAAAGTGTCTGCTTTTCCTAAAGGAAAATGGACTTTCTCACGCATGCTATGTTTAAAAGCACCTTATTTCGGCAGTATTTCACCACTATTTCTAGAGTTAAAACCAGATTATTGCGAAATAGCGATTAAGAAAAAGCGTTCTGTCCTCAACCATATTGGAACAGTTCATGCAATTGCCATGTGTAATATGGCTGAGCTTGCAGGTGGTACAATGACAGAAGTTACTGTGCCTTCCACACATCGTTGGATTCCAAAAGGTATGACTGTCGAATATTTAAAAAAGGCAGAAACAGACCTAATTGCAATTGCAACGCCTGTAGAAAAGAATTATGACTGGGATAAAGCTGGTGAATATTTAGTGAATGTAGAAGTCTATGATTCTCAGAAAGAGAAAGTCTTCCAAGCTACAATTACCATGTGGATTTCTAAAAAGAAGTAATAAAAAAGCCCTGAACTGATCAGGGCTTTTTTTATTTATTTTTTAAATGGTAAGGCATATTTCAAGATACGACCAACCACCTGACCAAACTGTTTGGTCAAACTTGCGTTGTTATAGTTCAGACCATATTTTTTACATACAGCTTCAACTTTTGGAGCCATTTGGCGATAACGGCGTGCTGGAACATCAGGATATAAATGATGTTCAATTTGATGACTCAAATGTCCGCTTAAGATATGTAATGCTTCTGAACCTTTTAAGTTTGAAGAACCACGAATCTGGCGCATATACCAGTGGCCACGGCTTTCATCTTGTAAAACAGACTTTGGAAATACTTCTGCATCTTTAGTAAAGTGACCACAGAAGATAATCGTAAATGTCCAAATATTACGAAGACCATTTGCAACCAGATTTCCCGTAAATACAGGTAAAGCGGCTGGACCTGCAATTAATGGGAAAAAAACGTAATCTTTGAAGAGTTGGGTAGCAATCTTTTTATTTACTGGTTTTAACTCCTCTAAAAACTTTGCTTTGGTCTTACGTTTGTAGAGAACACGACCAATTTCAAGGTTCTGAATCGCTACGCCCCACTGGAACAATAAGCAAAATGGAATGCTATAAACGGGTTGAAGCAAGAAACCAGGCTTCCAACGTTGCTCTGGGAATAAGCGAAGCAAACCATAACCAATGTCATCATCTATGCCTTTAATATTGGTATAGGTGTGATGTTTATAGTTATGAGTCTGGCGCCAGTTATCAGAAGTACCGACAGTATCCCATTCGTAAGTTTGGCCATTAAATTTAGGATCGTTCATCCAGTCATATTGACCGTGCATAACATTATGACCGAGTTCCATGTTTTCCATAATTTTAGAAAAGCCTAATAAGCCTGTTCCTAAAACCCAAGCTGGTGGGAACCAACCTGCAAATAAACATGCGCGGCCTAAAAAGCTACTGTAGCGAACTGCTGCATAGACACGGCGGATATATTTTGCATCTTTCTCACCTAAATCATCCAATACTTCTTGTTTGATCTGATCGAGTTCTTTCGCAAATGCGTCAAGTTCTGCTGGTGTTAAATCTCGATTTTTAGGATTTTTGAAATATTCGACTTTCACTGGCATATTCATAAAAATTCTCTCTTAAAGATCAATAACTAGATCAGATTGTGCTGAGTTCACACAAATTTTGAGTAATTGGTTTGGTTCGGTATTTTCGCTACCGTTGAGTAAGTTACGTGTAGAGCCTTGAGCTTTACTACAAACGCACTTATTACAAATTCCCATACGACAGCCATGTGTTGGCTTAAGGCCTTCATGTTCCAGACTCACCAAAATTGATTCGCCTTTTGGAATTGCAATGACCTTATTAGACTGGGTTAATGTGACATTTACATAACCAACTTCAGCCGTACTATCGCGAGTTAAGCTAAAAGCTTCTGTTAATACAGTCGGTGCTTTTTCAAAAAGCTGTTCCACTGTTGAAACGAAACCAGAAGGTCCACACGCATATATAGTGCTATTTTCCAAATCGTCTGCTAATGCTAAATGCTCTGCATTTAAACGTTCATCATTTGGTGTTTCTTGCGTATAGAAAACCTGATAACTAAAATTTGGGAATTGCTGTGCAACTTTTTCAAAGTATTCAATAAAAGCTGCATCTGAGCGTTGCTTCACCCAATATAAAAGCTGCACTTGAACTTTATCTAACTGCTGACTCTGTTTAATTGCAGTGATTAAGCTCAACATTGGTGTAATACCACTACCCGCAGCCAGCATAATTAATTTCGGTGTTTTAATATTTTGTTGCATGTCGCCATAAGGCTGACCAAGCTCAAAAACATCGCCAATTTGGCTTTCAGTCATAAACCAATTACTGACGATGCCATCAGCAACTTTTTTAATCGTTAAACGTAAATGTTGTTCGTCAATTTGCGTCAAGCTATAAGTACGTTCATAACGACGACCAGCAATTTCAACAATGACAGGATGATGCTGACCAGCAACACCTACTTTCACTAAACGGTTACATTTTAGTGTAAGACTTACCATATCATGAGCGACAAATTCTTTTTTTACAATTTGAACAAGCCCATGTTTCACAGACCATAAAGGATTAACTTTTTGTAGCCAGAAGTTAGCCGTATCTCTATCAAATATGGCTTGTGTCAATGAATTGAATAGAGAATTTCTCTTTTCGATTACTTGCATAGCTGGGGCTCTGTCGCTCTTTTTTAATTATTATACACATGTATATATATTTGTATATACACCTGTACTTTTAATTACAATTTCACAAGTTCAGCTTCTAAGGCTATAATCCTGAGAGTTTACAAATATATTGAACAGCATGACCCAATCTTCACTTTCTCAGAACCTGAATGACACACCTCGACAACAAGATGTCATTGAAATTAAAACAGCTACGCGTTCTGTGGGAAGAAAAGCGACTATTACTAAAGAAGAACTTTTTCAAGCTGCTTTAAATCTAATTGGCCCACAAAAAAGTATTGCCTCTTTAAGCTTACGTGAGGTAGCCAGAGAAGCTGGTATTGCGCCAAATAGTTTTTATCGACATTTTAAAGATATTGATGAGTTAGCAATTTCTTTAATTGACCGAGCTGGTATTGTCTTACGTAAAATTATTCGCCACGCTCGCCTACGCGCATCCTTACAAGAAAGTATTATCCGTAGTTCTGTCGATATTTTTCTTCAGCAGCTCGATGCCGATGAGGGTAACTTAAGTTTATTATTACGCGAAGGTTTTACAGGCTCTGCCTCTTATAAAGCCGCAGTTGAACGTCAATTAAACTTCTTTCAACAAGAGCTACAAGAAGATTTAATACGATTAGAGCGCCTAAATAACAATCATCTATACCATCCAGAACTTGTTGCAAAAGCAATTACACAACTTGTGTTTCACATGGGCGCAAAAGCGATTGACCTTCCTATTGAGCAAAGGTCAGAACTTGCTGAACAGACCATGATCATGATTCGAATGATTTTAGAAGGTGCTCGTCATTTGGATGAAGCAAAAATTCGTTAAAATGATTTACTGAATGGCTTGTTGATGAACAGGCCATTTTTGCACCTAACTCCTCTATTCTTCAGAAAAAATATAACTCATCGATTGAAGCTAATAGCTTGCGAGAGTATAAATAATTAGTCCATTTGCTCTTTCTCCTATATTCCCCACGATCTCAGGGATCAACATGCAAAATTTGAATAATCGTCCAAGTCTGATTGCAAGCTACATTCTTATGGGCATCTTTTTGCTTTCGGTTATCCCATTACATCTATTAGCAAGTTTTTTTGCAGGCTTTCTTATTTATGAAATTATTATTAGCTTAAGCTCGGTTGTAGAACGTTATATTGATGGCCAAAGAGCCCGCATCTTTATTAGTATTTTATTAAGTATTGTCACCATTTCACTTATTGGTTTTTTCATTACGAGTCTAATTAGCTTTGTCGTTCATGATTTAAAAGGCGTAGGCATCCATAATATCAACAGTAAAGTCGATCAAACGCTACTGCATTTACAAGCTGAAATTAGCAAATATCTTCCGGGTTATATTCCCGATAGCGTGACAGAATTAAAAGACGAAATTTTCGCGTTTATGAAAGATAACGTGACTATATTAAAAAATACCAGTTCCGATATCTTACATAATTTCGTGACAATGGTTATGGGCCTTATTATCGGTATTTTGGTCGCTATACACGGTTTTCACCGTCGTACTCCCCAGCCTGTTTTTAAGTCTCTTCTGATCCAACGTATTCAGAAACTATCAATTTCATTTAAAAACGTTGTTTTTGCACAAATAAAAATTTCAGCAATTAATACGCTACTCTTTATTTTATTCGCCTTTATTTTATTACCGCTTTGGGGAGTTCATCTTCCTTTTGCCAAAACTTTAACGATTTTGACCTTCATGTTTGGACTAATTCCAATTTTAGGTAATCTTATTTCTAATACATTAACGTTCATTGCCGCTCTTACTGTTTCCCTCGGACTAGCAGGAACAGCATTACTTTATCTCGTTCTCGTTCACAAACTTGAATATTTTGTTAACGCTAAAATTATTGGACATAAAATCAATGCAAATGCATGGGAGATTTTATTAGCAATGCTGGTATTTGAATCAATTTTTGGCTTAGGCGGTTTAATCGCAGCTCCAATTTTCTATGCATATTTAAAATTAGAACTGAAAGATGCTGGTCTCATCTAATTCTAAATTGGTCTATAAAAAAAGCGCCCTCTAGGCGCTTTTTTTATTTTGAGTTAATTATGGCTTAACCACAACTAATACTTGAATTGCTTCTGGTGTAACAGTTAAACCATCCAGCAAGCTCAAACCTTCTTTTTGCAGCTTTTGCAAACGTTCAATTTCATCTTGACGAATACTTGGGTTGAACTGTTTTAGATAAGTTAAACGGTCAATTTCATATTGCCATTTATTACCATAATGTTCTTTTGCTTGCTGCTGAAGCTGTGGCAAATCAACTTTCGCGATATCTAACGCTTGTTTATAACGTTGCTCAATAATATCACGGCGAGCTTTAACCACCTGACGACAGCTATTGCCATCTAAGTGATGTAAATATGGTTTTAGAATAGCTGGATCAATCTTTTCAGATAAGTCCTGACCATTTTCACTTAACAATACCCGAATTAACTGCTTAGGTAAGCTCGATGGCAAGTTCAATGCTTTAGGTGCAACTACATCGACTTTAAACCATACTTCGATTAGTACTGAACCTTGCTTTAATGCATTGGATTTGAGTACAGCAACATTGGTACTACCAAATGATTGCGTACGGATCATTTCCATTACACTTTCAATGAATGGATGCTCTAAAGTTAAATATTGAGCATCTTCACGAAGCTGAGCCTGATCACGATAGAACGTTGCTGTCATGCCTTCTTCGTCTAGCGCCAAACCTTGCACTTGCATTTGGTCTGTTGGACGAATAATTACAGTACCATTACTTTGCTCATCAAAGTCGATATTGGTTGATGACATGAAACGCTTCACAAACATTGGTAGTGTTGTATTGTCATCATAATCTTCTAAGGCCTGAACAATCTCTTGCGCCACGATTGGACGACATGAGTTATATTCAAGTAAACGATCTCGCCCTGCTTGAAGCTCAGCTTCCAAAGCTTGACGTTGAACATTCACTTCTTCAAGCAAATCTTCAAAAGTTTGACCTTGGTCTGCAAGTAAACAGTCTTTTAATTCAACAATAAAGTTTTCTTGCAGTGTTTGCGCTGTTGGCGAAATATTGCTGAAAATATTAAGTGCTTCATTGTACCAACGGAACATACGTTCTTGAGCCGTTCCTACAAGATATGGCACATGAATCTGGATTCGGTTTTCTTGACCAATACGGTCTAGACGCCCGATACGTTGCTCTAAAACATCTGGGTTAGCTGGTAAATCAAATAAAATTAGATCACTGGCGAATTGGAAATTACGGCCTTCAGAACCAATTTCCGAACACAGTAGAATTTGTGCACCATAGCTTTCTTCAGCAAAATAAGCAGCCGCTTGGTCACGTTCAAGTAAGCTCATGCCTTCATGGAACATTGCAGTACGAATGCCTGCATGCAAACGCAATACATTTTCTAAAGCTTCAACAACGGGTCCACTACGCGCAATTAAAAGCACTTTTTTATGCTTGAGATCTTTGCGCAGAACTTCCATTACCCATAGCACACGTGGGTCATTTTGCATCCATGAACCATCAAGTTGTGCTTCTTCAGGCCACATCTGCTCACGCAATTTTCCATCTTTTGACCAATCTTCTGGTGCTGGTAATGGTGCTGGCTGACAATCACGACCCGGGAAGCCTTGAATTGCTTCACGCGTATTACGGAATAAAATACGACCCGTACCATGACGGTCTAATAACTCGTGAATTGCTCTAAAGCGTTGTTCAGGCTGGTCTTCAATACTATGCCCTAACAAGCCCTCTAAAGCAGATAAATGCTCAGGAGTTAAAGGTTGATCAGACATGAGCGCTTCAGCAATTTTTGCAGTCTGCTGGTACTGAGTTTCTTCATCTAAGAAGCGCTCTAAACTACTAAAACGCTGCGGATCAAGTAAACGTAAACGTGCGAAATGGCTTTCCACACCCAATTGTTCAGGCGTTGCAGTCAGCAACAATACCCCTGCCGTATTTTCAGCTAATTCTTCGATTAAATCGTAACGGTCATTACCGCCTTCTTCTTCGCTCCACATCAAATGATGTGCTTCATCGACCACGAGTAAATCAAAACCAGCTTCGATTGCTTGCTCGCGCAAATCATCATGGTCAACCATTAAATCAACGCTCGCAATAATGCATTGCTCGGTTAAGAATGGATTGAGTTCCGGGTCATGTTCTTTAATAGATGCGGTACGTGTTAAATCGAAAAGAGAGAATTGCAAATTAAAACGGCGACGCATTTCAATCATCCACTGATACTGTAGAGAATCAGGGACTAAAATAAGAATTCGTTCTGAGCGTCCGGTTTTAAGCTGTTGGTGAATAATTAAACCAGCTTCAATTGTTTTACCTAAGCCCACTTCATCGGCAAGTAGAACACGAGGTGCAAAACGTTTACCAACTTCGTGTGCGATATAAAGCTGATGTGGAATTAAACCAACACGCGCACCAACCATACCGCGTAGAGGGCTGTTTTGCATTTGTGCTTGCATTAACATGGCTTCAATGCGCAGGTCATACCACTCTTTATAATCAACCTGACTTGCAAGCAACCGATCTAAAGGCTTCGATAGCTGGATTTGTGCACCAATACGTGTCTCATTCAGCGCTTTACGTTCTTGTTCGCCATTTTCTAATGTACGAATCACGTTATAACGCAAAACACCATGACGGTCTTCAATAGACTCAACAATCCACTTCTTACCTTCCTGATCTTGAACTTCATCATTGGTGTTAAAGATGATACGAGAGAGCGGAGCATTATTACGTGCATATACACGTGTCTCATCACTTTTGGGGAATAAAATGCTGACAGATCTTTCATCTACCTCAATAAGAACACCTAAACCGAGCTCAGTTTCTGTGTCTGATAGCCAACGTTGACCAATAGCATACTGCTGCAATTTTTCCACCTTTCTCTTAAGTTCGCGCTACATACTACATATTGTACGATGCAAATTAGCTTATTTTTGCATCTTTTTATGTAGTCTTTAAAGGAAAATTTTGAAGCAAAAACCAATTAAATAGCTTTACTACAAAAAATTACTCATCAAAAGTTTTTTACATTAAAACGGTACAGGACAGTTAAAAGTTAATATTTCTGCTGTGACAGGATGATTAAAACTTAACTGTTTGGCATGCAAACACAAACGCGGAACAAGTTGCTGCTCCACTGTTGCATACAGCGTGTCACCTACAATTGGATGTCCAAGATATTGCATGTGTACACGGAGTTGATGGGATCGGCCGGTAATTGGTGTTAATTTCACACGAGTTACCAGCTGTCCCTGAATCTGAAAATGTTCTAGAGCCTGCCAATGTGTTAAAGCAGGTTTATTATGAGAAGCATCTACAATATGTAGAGGGGGGCGGCTTGGGTCATAGATAACCGGAATGTCTACCGTACCCTCACCTTCTAGATGACCTGCGACTAACGCTTCATATATTTTTGAAGTTTGACGGTCTTGGAATTGACGTGCAATTGCACTTTGACCGCGTTTAGATAAGCCAAACACTAAAATACCGGAAGTATCTCGATCTAGACGATGAATGAGCAAAGTTTTAGGTTCAATCGCAACCAACCTTGTCAAAACACTATCATGTAAATCACCCTTACCAGGAACACTCAAAATGTCCGAAGGTTTGTGAATCACCATAAAATCATCATCTCGATAGATCAGATGTTCACTTAGAAAATCACTCAAAGTTATATTCCCAAGGTAAGATGAAAAACAAGCGGGCAATAATAAAAAGCTTACGTCCGAATTACAATGCCGTTCGGGTAAATTAACAGCATAATTTGCAAATATTATGGAGCACTACGGGTCTATGGTGAATCAATGCTTCAATAACTGCATAATATGTTGCAATGTAGGTGCTTGCATCACCTCTTCAGCGCTTAGGCTCGCACCATTTGCACGCCATAGGTCGACTAGGTAATCCACAGCAGATTGATTCAATCCATAGTTTCGTAAATCAATTTCAGGGTGAATTTCCATGGGATGCCGCCCAACCTGTTCAGCAATTGCCAATAAAATTCCTTTATCCGACAGAATATATTCAGACGGTGCACTTAAAGACCACAACCGTATTAAGCTCTGCGTATTTAAATGTTTTATATGGTCAAAACTAATCTTTTCAACCCACTGGATATGCTGTTCTAAATTACCTGCCAAGATTGCATCATTTACCACACTGACCTGATCTGTAATCGATAAAACGAGCTGCATGACTTGCTTAAATAGAGGTGACAAATGCCCAGCCATCACAACTTGGGCTTTACTATTTGATGACAACTGTTGACCAAGCTGCAACATGGTTTGCTGAAGCTGAGATGCATCAATAAAAATGATTGGAATTTCGAGCGCCTGTGCTCTTTTACTTAGCAATTCTAAATGATCGGCTAATGGCTGCCCGGCCCAATCTGGTAAAACTTTAAGCTCATTTAGCCCGACCAATAACAATATACTTTGCGCAGATTCAATTGACCACTTTGAAGTATTTGCTGCTAATTGGATTTTTCGAGGTAAGGGATAAAACATTGTTCTCTACAAATATAAAAATGGTCCAAATTAAAAAGCCCGTTTTAAACGGGCTTTTTTACTTACTTCATTTCAGCGAATGTTTCTTTTGCAGCTTGAATCGTATATTCGATATCTTCATCAGAATGAGCAGATGAAATAAAGCCTGCTTCAAATGCTGACGGTGCCAAGTTCACACCACATTTTAACATGCCATGGAAGAACTTTTTGAAAGCTTCAATATCACACGCCAACATAGAGTCGAAGCTTGTAATATCTTCTTGGTTTGTGAAGTAAAGACCGAACATTGCACCAGCTTGCTGAGTTTTAAATGGAATACCCGCTTCATCAGCTGCCGCTTGCAAACCTGCAAGTAACTTTTCAAGTTGAGCAGATAACTTGCTATAAAAATCTGGTTGGCGTAAATGTTTGAACATTTCGATACCAGCACGCATAGCGAGCGGGTTGCCAGATAATGTACCTGCTTGGTATACACCACCTAAAGGTGCGATACATTCCATAATTTCACGTTTACCACCAAACGCTCCAACTGGTAAGCCTGCGCCAATGATTTTACCCAAGGTCGTTAAGTCTGGCTTAACATTATAAACCGATTGAGCACCACCTAAAGCAACACGGAAACCTGTCATCACTTCATCAATAATAAAGACAGATTTATATTCATCACACACATCGCGAATGGCTTGTAAGAAACCGTCAATTGGTTTCACCATATTCATGTTACCCGCGACAGGTTCAATGATTACACCCGCAATTTCATGACCAAATTTAACAAAACATTCTTTTAACGCAGCAATATCGTTGTAAGGCAGCGTTAAAGTGTGTTTAGCAAAATCAACTGGAACGCCTTTTGAAGTCGGTTCACCTTCACCTAGAGTGAGTAAGCCTGAACCTGCTTTTACTAAAAGCGAGTCTGAGTGACCATGGTAACAACCTTCAAACTTCACAATTTTGTCACGGCCAGTGTAACCACGTGCTAAACGAATAGCTGTCATAGTCGCTTCTGTACCAGAGTTCGTCATACGTACCAATTCAATTGATGGCATGATTTCACAGATAATATCTGCCAACGTTGTTTCATGTACGGTCGGAGCACCAAAACTTAAACCGTCTTCGGCAGCAGTTTGCACAGCTTTAATAATCTCAGGATGAGCATGACCCAAAATCATTGGTCCCCATGAACCAACATAGTCAACATAGCGCTTACCATCAACATCCCATAAATATGCACCTTTCGCTTTCTCGATGAAAACAGGTGTTCCTCCAACGCCATTAAAGGCACGTACTGGAGAGTTCACACCACCAGGAATGTGTTTGCTGGCTTGTTTAAATAACTGTTCTTGCTTTGGAGATAAACTCATGGAAATGCTCGTCTTAAATATCTAAAAAATAATTTTGAAAGCTTAAGAAAATAATTGTGCCCACGCTTGTACACGGGCAGGAATTTCAGCAGTTGATCGGCCTAATATATCACTAATGACCGCACACAGGTCAGCCCCAGCCTCAATCACAGGTTTTGAGTTTTCAACGGTTAAACCGCCAATTGCACAAATCGGTAGATCATATTGAATCGCTGCCTGCTTAATCACTTCTATGCCCACATTACCTGCTTCAGGTTTTGTAGAGGTCGCATAGACCGCACCAAATGCAATATAAGTTGCACCATCTGCAATTGCTTTTTGGGCAAGCTCTAAAGAGTTCAAACAAGTACGACCAATGATGACATTTTGTGGTAACTGAGATTTGGCATCGGTAATTTCACCGTCACTTTGCCCTAAATGCACACCTAAACCAAACTGAGCAGCCAGTTCTAGGTCATCATTAATTACAAAAGGAACTTGGTATTTTTCACACAATAGTTTGATTTGCTCAACTTCAGCAGGTTGGTCAGTTTTTTCTATTTTTTTACGGCGGTACTGTAAAATTGCGACCTGTTTAGTTGCAAGCGCGACATCTAGTTTTTCTAATAATAATTGAATTGGGTCATCATTGGTAATCAGATATAAACCGCGCATACTCTACTCTTGCTTTAAAAAACTTCGCTAGTATAACGGATTTATAGGTCATCATAAGTACCGATTGATATGGGCTTACCAGTACCAATCGGTCTATTAAGAATAGAAATAAAAAATTAACTCGGAATCTTATCGTGTTTACGATCAATCAAACTCAAACGACCACGTGCAACATCAGATAACATTCGCCAATCTGAAATAAAGCTATAGAAAGGTTGTTTAAAACTCGCAGGTTTATTTTTTTCAAACACAAAATGTCCAACCCAAGCGTTTGCGTAACCCGCCATCAAACCATAGAGTACATATTTCGCCTGTTTCTTATGGATTGCTTTTGAAAAGAAATATAGCCCAATACTGCTACCCACCACATGCAAGCGTCTGCTCATGATGTTGCGGTGCTCAGTTAAATAAAAACGATAAAATTCTTGGTAGTTTTTAAGGGGTAATTCAAACTCTGGTTGAACTTCATGATTAAAATTTACGGGTACATTCACGATCATCTTCCTGATTTTTATTTGATCAAAATTTAGTTGATTGTACACCCAAAAGAAAGATTAGCGCGATATGCAGCTTTGTAACTTTCTCTATCAAATCCGTTATTTTTAGCGCTAAGCTATTATACTGATTCAAGATAGTTTAAATACCTGAGATTCGGGGAGAATATATTATGGTTGAAGTCGAGCTTAAGTTTCAGTTACCTGAATCGAAGAAAAAAACTGTTCAGCAATACTTAAAAAAGCATAAAGCACAGCAGATTCATCTTCAGGCAAAATATTACGACACACCCGAACGATTACTTGCAAAAAATGGCATGGCACTACGTTTGCGTAAAGAAAATGATCAATGGGTCCAAACATTTAAAGCCGCAGGTCAAAGCCACCTACACCGTGTTGAAGAAGAAATTCATTTGGGTCAATGCGAAAAAGAACCTGACTTAAACCTCGAACTATATCAAGATAATAAAACTGTTATAGGCTTACTTCATGAAGCACTAGGTACAGAAGTTGAAAAGCTAACTTTGCAATTTGAGACTGACGTACAGCGCACCTATCATGTGTTTGAAGCAGACAATACAGCGATTGAAGTTTGCCTTGATGACGGTGTAGTCAAAACCGCAACTGCTCAAAGCATAATTTGCGAAGTTGAATTTGAACTTAAACAAGGCGCAGTTAAAACACTTATTCAGTTTGCACAGCAATGGATTAATCGTTATACCCTTTGGCTCGATGTCAGAAGTAAAGCCGAGCGTGGTAATTTATTAGCACTAGGGCAAGCGGTCTCTCCCGCTGTTCATGCCAAAGCACTGACATTAAATAAAGATATTACTGCTGAAGAAGCTCTCAAAAAGATTGTAGATAATTGTTTAGGACAATTCTTACCAAATATGGCAGCAATTGCCGATGGTGTTGCCGAAGCTGAACATATTCATCAGGCACGTGTGAGTTTGCGCCGTTTACGTAGTGCACTTAAACATTTTTCTAGCTGGTCAAACGAAGTAAATCCGGTTTGGGAAGAACAAATTGCTGAGCTTTTCCGTAAGCTTGGAGACACTCGTGATGAAGATGCGATTCGAACTGAAGTTTTACCTATCATCCAGCAACATGGCTCACCTGAACTTTTATTGCCCGTTTCAGCCCAGCCATTAAAAGAACTCTCAATACTATTTACATCTTCGGACACGATTAAGCTATTACTAGATTTATTAGCATTCGCCTACTCGGAAGAAAATTCAAAGTCCAAAACAGGTGGGTTAAAAAAACATATTAAAAAGAGTTTAGATAAGCTACATCATAAAGTGATTAGCAATGCTGAACATTTCTCTGAACTTGAAGTCACTGAACAGCACAAAATCCGAAAGAAAGCTAAGCAGTTACGTTATTGTGTTGAGTTTATTTCGAGTCTTTACCCTGACAAAAAAGTACAGCAATATTTAAAACAGCTACAACCTGTACAAAATACCTTAGGTCACTATAACGATTTGTTTATTGCTGAAGGTATTTTCAATAAAGCTGTCGAAAATGACTCGTCTTTCTGGTTTGCATTAGGCTGGGTAAAAGCCAAACAGCCTCACTTACAAAAGCGGTCCGCCAAAGCTTTACAAACTTTTAGTCAGGCCGAAACGTTCTGGTAATTTATAAAAGTCGCTGTAAACGCGCAGCGACTTTTTATCGGTATTTACCAAATACTTTCCATACACCGTTATCTGCTAACGGGTCATTATAGCTATCACTACGTTGCTTTCTTGGCTTATCTCGGGCATCGACCAGCTTAAAATGCGGCTCAACTCCTAACACAATTCCATTGGTATAAAAACGTGAACGGGTATATTCACTTTGTCCATGTTGGAATACATAGGTTCTTAAGTCGATGAACTCACGATGAGCCACCAGTGCAGCAGTATCATCGCTCTGCAACCATTCCTGCATCGTAAAAATTTGGTCTGCTTCGAACTGCCCACATTTTTCAATTAAGCTCGCGACCCCGCGAAAAGTCTTAGATTCCTTAGCTCGTGTTTTATTAATCCGAATTCGGTCTACATGAAAAAAGAACAAGGGTAAATTTAAATGACTGGGCAAATGAATCGCATCTGGTAATTCATCTTCCATAAACGGTTGAAAAAGTTCTTGTGCCCTTTCAATTAGTCCTTGCCATTGTTGGTAATAGATTTCGACTTCTTGTTGTAAACCATAATAAATCGGCAGCCCTTCCACATGTTCTAAATATTGAGGTGGAAAAACATGTTGGCGTAATAAAGCAATATCTGTTTTTAAACTTTGAATCGCAATTGCATCTTGCATATTAGGCTCTCCTACCGACACTTAGGCTATTTACAGACTAAGTCAAAGGTTTTGTTTCCGCAAGGCTTTGCCTATAATAAGCAGCTCTATTTTTGCGGGAATAAGTCATGTCTCAAAAGATTAATGCAACAGATGTTACTGAAGAAGAAGCTTTAAATGCGGTTTTCTTTGAGCGTGCGGATGAATTTATCAAACAAGCGAATGATTTTTGTCGCCCGCCAAAAGGTGAAAAAACAGATCCAGCCGAGCTGCGTGGTCAAGTGAGTGCGGCAATGTTATTTGCTAGCGCCCGTTTTAACACATGGGTAGCGGCAAATAATTTTAAAGATGGCGATGAAATGCGTGATGCTAAAGATCAAGTCATGTCTTATCTTGTGCAACAATTTCAAATGATGCTCGAAGATAACTTTGATGAGTACTGTGAACAGTTCGAAAATTATTTACGTTTCCGTAAAAATGAAGATTTTCACGCGCATAAACACGATCATTAATATGATTTAAATACCCAAATAAAAAGCCACGATTGAGTGGCTTTTTATTTTAAAGAAGGCTTTATTTTTTTGCTGCCTGACCATATTGATCAGCCATAACCTCGACTAAATGTTCAGGTTTAATATACTTTTTAATTACTGTGTTTACGTCCGCAACAGTCAGTTTAGTTAACTCTTGATCATGGCGGATTCGGTCTTGTAATGTTTTACCAGACTCAAGCTGGAGATTTAACATCCCATGAATATTACGTTCATCTTCTAAAGCCGTAACGCGTTTCTTCATGATATCTGCTTTAGCGGCTTCAAGCTCTTGCTCAGTCACACCATTTTTCAACAAGTCATTCAACACTTTATGTATTGATGCAGAAACCTGCGCTGAGCGACCCGAAGTGTAATTTGCACTAATGCTTAAAGCACCTACATTAGTATCACGATCAAGCTGTAACCCACTGCCAAAACCATACACCAATGCATTTTTCTCACGAAGCTCTTGGGCCAAACGTGATGAAATTTGAGACTCACCTAAAATATAGTTGAGTAAAATTAATGCTGGCGCATCAGGGTGATTTTTCCCGACTGGTAGAGCGAGCACACTTTGGTAACTACCAAATTCGCGCTGCTCAGATAAAACATGAACTTGCTGAGCTGGAAAATCAACGTGATCAATCAAGATTTTTTGATAAGGTTGTTTACCATTCCAACGACCAAATTCCTGATCAAGTAATTTCTGCATTTTTTTCGCATCAAACTTACCCGTAATGGCAATTTGAGCATGATTCATTGCAAAGAAATGCTCGTACAATTCTTTCACTTGTTCCTGAGTGGCATTTTTCAATTGTTGTTTTGCCAGTTCCGGTTCAAAGTGATAACGCAAATCACCTGGTTGATATTCTTCAAGCAAACGTGAGAGTGTTAAGCCAGCAACTACATCTGGTTCAGTATAAGGACGATCAAGACCTGACAAACTCTGCGATTTAATCAAATCAAATTGAGATTGCTCAAATTTTGGATTTTTCATCACATCAAGAGCAAACTTGAAAAATTCATCAAATTTTTCTGTTTTAGACTGAATGTTAATGGTCATACCATTGCCGTCAGCACTTGCATAAGCCGCACCGCCCGCATCAATCGATTTATCGGCAATATCCTGCAAACTATATTTATCGGAACCACGGAGTAATAAATATGAGGTTAAATCGACAACTGTGCCTTTATTAAATAAAGATTTCTCTGTTCCGAAATCCATCGTAATTGTGGCATAAGTACGATCATCACGTGTTTCAACTGGGAATAAAGCGTACTTCATTCCATTTTTCAGTTTGCCACGGATAATCTTTTTCTCATTACTTTCTACATACTGTTTTGAAGTTTTTAAAAACTCTGTCACTTCTTGTTGATAGGCTTTCGGGTCTTTTAAAGGTTCTGCCTTTGCTGCCACCTGATCTAGAGTTTTAGGGGCCTCTTTTGAATTTTGCTGTTGAGCTTTTTTCTGATCTTCAGGTGTTGGCAAAATATCACCGTCAATACGATGCTCAGCAACAATGAACTGTTTTAAAGTTTGATTCACATCATCTAGCTTAACGTTTTTTACCGAATCTAAATCTTTAAAATATTGATCCCATTGCCCACCAGCGACCGTGTAATCACTTAAACGCGACCCAAGTGCTACCGCATCTTTGGTGATTAAGTCACCTTGAGTTTTCATTAAACTCTTAACACGATTTAATTCAACTTCAGTAAAAGGCTTCCCTTTCTCGATACCCGTAAGTAATGAGTTTTCAACTTTTTTAGGGTCATTACTTGGTGCATATATAGCGCCTAGGAATACCACATTAAAATCTTGGTCTAACCACGTACTCGCCTCAACATTTGTGGTAATACCTGTTTCAACCATGTTCTGATATAAATGACCACTTGGTTGCATGGTATATAACAAAGGAGCTAACGCTAGTGTCGGCTGAATTTTGGTATTTTTTCCATTCATATAGATATGGAACTTCGCCAGATCACTTCCCTTTTTTACTACAAACTGACGATTTTTTATTTTTGTAGAGTCGAGCACAGGAATCTGAACAGCTTTAGGAACCTCACGCGCTGCGATTGGACTAAAATATTGGTCAATTGTTTTTAAAACTTCTGTCTTATCGAATTTACCTGAAACAACCATGACTGCATTATTCGGTGCATACCAGCTACGATAAAAACGGTCTAGCTCAGACATTTTAATAGATTTAAGCTCAGGCAAATCACCAATCGGTAAACGCCCTAAATATTGGTTGCCATAGGCTGACTTCCACATTTGATCCATCAGGACAGCAAAAGGCTGATCCATGCGGACTTCACGTTCGCGTTTTACGATTTCAATTTCGGAAGGAACAAATTTTTCTTGTAGAACCAATTTATCCATACGTTCAGATTCAAGGTACAACACTTCATTGAGTGCAGTCTTTTCTGGGCGAACGATGTTGGTATATTTAGTCGAGTAATAATCTGTGCTTGCGTTCGTCATCAAAGTATATTGATCTAGACGACGCTGGAATTCTTCCCCTTTAACATTTTTTGTCCCCTTAAAAGCTAAGTGTTCAAGCAAATGAGCTAAACCACTTTTGCCTTGTGGGTCATTTAATGAACCCGTCAAATAAATGGTGTTAATAAAGATTTTATTTTCTTTGTCATTCGGTGCAAGTACAACCCGAAAACCATTATCTAATTTATATTCCTCAATATTTTGCTTGCTTTTTACTAGTGTGGTTTGTGCCCAAGTTGCAGCACTTAAACCAAGAATACATAGGGAGAGAGTCAGTTGTTTAAACTGCATAAACATATAAATTCCAATTAATTTGAATAATAAAAAATCAATATTTGGGAGTACTATAGTAGGAAATTTGAACTTTTTTTCATAGTAAAGTTTTGAAAAAAAAGCCGTTTACTTAAACGGCTTTTGCTTTTCTGCTAAAGGTAAATCTCGGCTTGCATATAAAGCTTCCCATATCCTGAAATTTCAATACGTTCTTCAGACAAAATCTTGCAATGTAAAACGCCACCTCGACTAGAAGCCTGATAAGCCACAATATTATTTTCCCCAAGTTTTTCTGCCCATAACGGCGCTATAGCAGTATGAATTGAACCTGTGACAGGGTCTTCATCAATACCAGCGATAGGTGCAAAATAACGAGACACACAATCGTATTGCTGGGCGGCTTTTGAGGTTATTGCAACATCCATATCACTTGCTGTAACAGCAGTTCGTTTACCTAATGTTTTGAGCAAGTTCATGTCAGGCTGCTCATCCAATACATCTTGAACTGACTCATATTCAATAATGTAGGCTTGAACATTTTGATAAACCGCTTTAAAAGGTTTGGTTAAAGCTTGACGTAAAATAGCTGGATAATCTTCAACTTGATGAGCTTTACGAATTGGAAAATCCATTCTGATTTTGCCATCATCATCTTGATGAATCACAAAAATACCTAAGTTTCGCACATGAAAATTAATGGTCTTTTTGTCGGTAAAATCTTTAAATATGACAAAAGCACTGGCAAGGGTGGCATGCCCACAAAAATCGGCTTCAACTGCTGGCGTAAACCAACGGATTTCATAATTTTCAGAGTCTATAATTTTTACAAAGGCAGTTTCAGACAAGTTATTTTCAAGTGCTATCTTCTGCATTAAATCTGCATCTAGCCATTCTTTTTCTACAATAACTGCCGCAGGATTTCCTCGAAATAACTCTTTTGTAAAAGCATCGACTTGATACATTTTCATGATATTCAACTCTTTTAAATTAACTCATTGTCTTCAATTTTTTTAAATATAAACAGACACAGATTTTAAAAAATTAGCATTACAGCTATGATTCACACATAAAAAAACGACCCAATCCAATGAGATTGAGTCGTCTCTTACAGATTATTAATGATGTGTTAGTTCAATTTCATCTTCACTGTTTAATATTTCTTTATCTGTCTGGCCCATCAATTGACTGGTAACAACACCCGCAGTCATTGAACCATTTACATTTAACGCAGTACGTCCCATATCAATTAAAGGTTCAATTGAAATAAGAAGCGCAACCAAAGTTACAGGTAAGCCCATTGCAGGAAGTACGATCAGTGCAGCAAAAGTCGCACCGCCACCTACTCCAGCCACACCAATTGAACTTAAAGTCACAATACCAACTAACGATGCAATCCACATTGGGTCTAGCGTGTTAATTCCCATCGTTGGCGCAACCATTACCGCTAGCATTGCTGGATATAAACCAGCACAACCATTTTGGCCAATGGTCGCACCGAAAGAAGCTGAGAAACTTGCAATAGATTCAGGAATACCTAAACGGCGAGTTTGCGCCTCAATGCTCAGTGGAATACTTGCAGCGCTTGAACGGCTGGTAAATGCAAAAGTCAGCACAGGAGCAACTTTCTTAAAGAATTTAAGCGGAGAAACACCTGTAAGCGTCAAAATAATGGCATGTACGACAAACATAATTGCCAAACCTAAATAAGACGCCACCAAGAAACCGCCTAAGTTTAAGATATCTGCAACATTAGAACTTGCCACAACTTTGGTCATGAGTGCAAAAACACCATAAGGTGTAAGCGTCATTACCAGACGAACCAGCTTCATCACCCAAGACTGTAAAGTCTGGATTGCAGTTAAAATACGCTGACCTTTTTCTTCATCATCTTTCATTAAGTTTAGCGCTGCTATCCCTAAGAAGACGGCAAAGATAACCACACTAATAATTGAAGTGGGGTTTGCACCAGTTAATTCAGCAAATGGATTACTTGGAATAAAGGAAAGAATAAATTGCGGTACACTTAAATCGGTAACTTTGTCCACATAGTCTGTATTAATGGCAGTTAAGCGTGCAGTTTCGGCAGCACCTTGCACCAAACCTTTTGCTGTTAAGCCAAACAGATTAGTAACAAACACCCCTACGAGCGCAGCAATTAGCGTTGTAAAGAGTAAAGTACCAATCGTATAAAAACTGATTTTGCCTAAAGATGAGGCTTGGTGTAATTTTGCAACCGCTCCCAAAATAGACACAAACACCAAAGGCATAACAACCATTTGTAAAAGTTTTACATAGCCGTTTCCAACGATATTAAACCAGCTAATAGATTCAGCAAGAATCGGATGGCCACCGCCATAAATCAAATGTAGTCCTAAGCCAAACACCACACCTAGAATTAAGCCAGCCAGAACTTTTTTTGATAAGCTCCAGTCTGTTTTACGTGTTTGGGCGAGTAAAAATATTAACCCGACAAAAACCACAATATTGATGATTAAGGGTATATTCATTCCCAAACTCCAAATTATTGCTTGTGTCATCTTTCAAGGGGGCATATTTGACCATAGCCGGCCTATATAAACTACCCTTTTCAACAATTTTATAGCATCAAGATGATTACAAACCTGCGTGAGAATATAAAATGACTTTTAAATACATATATATCACTTTTAATTTATAAATTACGTAAGATATTTATGTATAAAAATCAGCCTCTACCTAAGCAACCTTTAATTCAAATTGTTGCTCAATAAAATAAATAAATTGCTTTAAATTGGTTCCCCATGTTTCGGGTAACTGGGCAACTAAATATGTAGTGAAAAAAGCAGATTCCGTATTTAGTCCAAAACAATTGACGGACACTTTATCTGCAACTTTTGTGAGATAAGACTTAGGTAATAAAGCAAAACCAACACCCAACTCCACACAACTCACGATTCCGTCAAGACTGCCCATTTCCATAATTTGCGAAGGCGGAATACTAAAGTCATCCAAGAAAAGCTCTATGGCATGTCGATATGAACAACCTTGCCGAAATGCAATAAACCTTGTTTTTGCAAGGGTTGCCATGTCTGGAAAGCTCTCTTGTTGCTTAGGGCAAACCAGAACCAGCTCTTCATGCCACACAGGAAAACTATATAACTCAGGAATGGAATGTTTAGATGCCACAAAAGCACAGTCCAATTTACCCTGATGTACAGCATTTAATAAATAACGTGTCGGATGAGTTTGTAGCTCTATAGGTAAAGTGGGATATTGCTGCATACATTGATTGAGTAACTGTGGCAAACGTATCGCAGCAGTGGTCTCCATACTTCCAAGTCGAATTGATTCAGCAGGATCAATTCCACCTTCTTGAAAGATTCTTTTAGCTTTATGGTGTAGTGCAAGCATTTGAACAGCATAACTATGTAGCTGTTGTCCTGCATTGGTTAGAGTCACTGGGTTATGGCGATTTAATAAAATCACCCCCAACTCTTCTTCAAGTTTTTTTATATGGCTGGTGATATTCGATTGAACGGTATACATTTTTTGTGCAGCCAATGAAAAACTTCCACTCTCTGCGACCGCCAAAAAAAACTCTAGTGACTTTAATAACATTACACTATCTCAAAATAAGATAACCATCATCTTATTAAATCATTTTTAATGATCATAAAACTAGCTTTTAATAATAAAAAAATTGAGAGCCTTCTCATGTCTACGTTTTATCGAATGAGCTTACTTGTCTTTTTGGCAACTTGTTTGGGTATTGGAGTGTTCAGATTTTCCTATACTGCGCTCATGCCGATCATGATTGAGCAATATGGATGGACCCATGATTTTGCCAGCTTCTTAGGGAGTGCAAATTTATTGGGATATCTCATTGGTGCCTTATTGGCGTTATTGAGTATTAAAGAAAAGTACATCCCATCCATGATCGTACTCTCAACTATTGCCGGGAGCCTCAGCCTCCTAGGCTGCTCATTCATGGATATGCCTCTGGCATGGTTCATTTTCTGGCGTACGGTTTCTGGTATTGCTGGCGGCTTGCTTATGATTTTAGCCCCGAGCTTTGCCATGAAATACATTCCCACCACGCAAAGATTAAAAGTTAATTTTTTAGGATTTAGCGGGATTGGCATGGGTGTGTTATCTGCCACCATTATTATTCCTGTACTTAAAAATATACCCGTGCAGTATGTTTGGGATATTTTTGCAAGCATTTCTATATTAGGAAGCGTACTGCTTTATCAATTACTAAGAACTAATACAGCTCAGGTGATTAAGCCGCATTCGACAAACCTGCAAGCCTCGCAAAAATCACGTTTAGGCCTAGTCATTATTATTGCCTATATGTGCAGTGCCTTTGCTTATATTCCTCACTCTCTATTCTGGATGGATTATTTATCTGGAACTTTGCATTTTTCATTAGAGCAAAGGAATTTATTTTGGGTTCTCTATGGAGCAGGAAGCTGCATTGGTGCATTTGTCGCTTATTGCTTAAGCCGAATAATGGGATATTTACAAACCATTAAATGGTTATATGCCATTTACTGCTTAGCTGTTGTTTTACCTTTCTTTTCCCAGTTCACTTCTTTGCTCGCTTTATCCTCCTTTTTTACAGGATTACTAACTCCCGCAGCGGTATTTATTAGCTCTTATAGCCTGCTACAGATTTATGAACAACGTTATCAAAAGCTTTGGAGCCTTGCCACGATTGGGTTTGCTAGCACTCAACTTTTAGGTGGTGTCGTCATTAGTACTTTGCATCATTTGCATTGGTCTTATGCACATCTCTTTCTTCTGGGTGGAATCGTTCTACTCTTTGCAGTTTGCCTTTTACTTCCTGTACGTCCTTTTTCCACTTCAACTCTCGGAGAAACCGAATCATGAAATCTCTGTTCTTGCCCCTATTTTTAATTGCCTTTGTTCTTTTTATTCAGGCCTTAGATCAGAGTTATCAAAAGAAAGTCGGCATCACGAAGACCACTAATCACCCTGAATTTTTGCAATAAAAAAAGCCCTCAACCGAGGGCTTTTTTAATAGAAGAGTTATTTAATCGTCCATGTGCTTAATAATCGCATCACCAAACTCAGAGCAACGTAACAAGGTTGCATCCGGCATTAACCGCTCAAAATCGTAAGTTACAGTTTTAGCGGCAATCGCTCCTGAAATTCCTTTAATGATCAGATCAGCAGCTTCTGTCCAGCCCATATCACGTAGCATCATTTCAGCAGAAAGAATGATTGAACCGGGGTTTACTTTATCTTGACCTGCATATTTAGGCGCAGTGCCATGAGTTGCTTCATAAACAGCAATTGCACCACCAATATTTGCACCCGGTGCAATACCAATGCCGCCTACTTCTGCGGCTAAAGCATCAGAAATATAATCACCATTTAAATTAAGCGTTGCAATAACAGAGTAATCAGCGGGACGCATTAAAATTTGCTGTAAGAATGCATCCGCAATCACATCTTTAATGATGATGTCTTTACCAGTCCTAGGGTTCTTAATTTTAACCCATGGACCACCATCAATGAGTTCCCCACCGAAACGATCGAGAGCGAGCTCATAGCCCCACTCTTTAAAGGCCCCTTCGGTATATTTCATGATATTACCCTTATGAACAAGGGTCACCGAAGGCTTATCATTTTCAATTGCAAACTGAATGGCTTTGCGTACTAAACGCTGTGAACCTTCTTTCGATACAGGTTTAATTCCGATACCACAGCCTTCTGGAAAACGGATCTTTGTCACACCCATTTCTTCTTGAAGGAATCTAATGACTTTTTTAGCTTCTTCAGAATCGGCTTTCCATTCAATGCCCGCATAAATATCTTCCGAATTTTCACGGAAAATGACCATGTCGGTTAATTCTGGGTGTTGAACAGGTGAAGGAACACCTTCAAACCAACGCACTGGACGTACGCAAACATATAAATCCAATTCTTGGCGTAAGGCAACGTTGAGTGAACGAATGCCACCACCGACTGGTGTCGTTAAAGGACCTTTAATTGAGACAACAAACTCACGAAGTGCTTCAAAAGTTTCTTCCGGCATATAGCTGCCATAAATTTTATTGGCTTTTTCGCCGCAATACACTTCCATCCATTCGATTGAGCGTTTGCCACCGTAAGCTTTTAAAATAGCAGCATCTACGACTGCTTTCATGGTTGGTGTAATATCCACACCAATACCATCACCCTCAATAAAAGGAATAATTGGATGATTTGGTACATTCAGTGACAGGTCTGCATTTACCTTAATTTTGTCACCATCTGCAGGAACCACAATCTTCTGATAACCCATTGTGTGAATTCTCCCTTTTATAATACTTAATTAACTAAAAATAATTATCGATACACAATACTTTCAACTCTTCTTAACGCATAATAGCTTAATTGAAATTAATCATTTTTGGGATTTATATGAGAAATAATCAGATTTCTCACTTAAATAAACCTCAATGTTTTCTCTAGTTATTTGAAAGAAGAAGTCATTTTTTATGAAAATTGTCATTCTCAACAAACCATATGACGTTCTCTCCCAGTTTCGTAAAGACGAAGCGCATATGACCGTCTCTGACTTTGTTGATGACCCGACTTTGCGTTTGGCAGGCCGTCTTGATATGGACTCTGAGGGTTTAGTTTTTTTAACTGATCATGGTGGTTTGAATCAGTTCATTACTAACCCTGCGAATAAAAAATACAAAACGTATTTAGTTCAAGTTGATGGCGATGTAACTGAAGAAGCGCTTGAGCAGCTTCGTAAAGGTGTAGAACTTAATGATGGTATAACGCTTCCTGCCACCGCCATTAAGGTAAGCGAGCCAGAATGGTTATGGGAACGTAACCCACCTGTCCGTTTTCGTGCAAATATTCCAACATCTTGGATCGAAATTTCAATTTGTGAAGGCCGTAACCGTCAAGTACGTCGTATGACTTCTGCGGTAGGTTTTCCAACTTTACGTTTAATTCGTACCAAAATTGGTTCAATTGATTTAGTTCAACTCGGCTTAAAACCTGGGGATGTTAAAGAAATTGAGCCTTTGCTTTACCCTGATTTTAAAGATGTGCCTGCTGAAGAACCTTATCGTTCACGTTCATATGTGAAAAAACCAGGCGGCACTGGCGGCAAGCCAATGGTTCGTAAAAATAAAGACGGTTCTACGAAGAAGTCTGGTACAAAACGCATTTGGCAGATGGATGACGGTGAAAAACCACGTCGCAAGACCAATGGTACAACTCGTCCAAATGCTAAAGCACCCCGTGGTCGTGGCCGCAATGATCGATAAGATGTAAGCTTTCAAAGCTCACCTAGGTGGGCTTTTTTAATGACTTTTATTTTTCTAAAAATAAAAAAGCCGGTGCATATGCACCGGCCCTTAAGCTATTTACTAACGAATTAGTAATTAAGCATTAACAGTTGCAAGAACTGCATTGAATGTAGCACTTGGACGCATTACAGCATCTACTTTTGCTTTATCAATTGCATAGTAACCACCGATGTCAGCTGGTTTACCTTGTACTTGAGCAAGTTCAGCAACAATCTTCGGTTCGTCTTGAGCTAAAGTTTTTGCAAGTGAAGCAAATTTAGCTTTTAACTCAGCATCTTCGTTCTGTGCAGCAAGTGCTTCAGCCCAGTAAAGTGACAAGTAGAAATGGCTACCACGGTTGTCAATCTCACCGGTACGGCGTGATGGAGACTTACCATTATCAAGCAATTTGTCAGTCGCTTCATCAAGAGTCTTAGCAAGTAACTTAGCACGAGCATTATTTTCTTTAATACCCATCTCTTCCAAAGAAGCAGCTAGGGCAAGGAACTCACCAAGCGAATCCCAGCGTAAATGGTTTTCTTCAACAAGTTGTTGTACGTGTTTCGGCGCTGAACCACCCGCACCAGTCTCGTACATACCACCACCCGCCATAAGCGGAACGATAGATAACATTTTCGCAGAAGTACCAAGTTCCATAATTGGGAACAAGTCAGTTAAGTAGTCACGTAAGATGTTACCAGTCACAGAAATAGTATCTAGACCACGTACTACACGTTCAAGTGTGTAACGCATTGCACGAACTTGAGACATGATCTCAATATCAAGGCCATTCGTGTCATAATCTTTTAAATACGTTTGTACTTTCTTGATTAATTCATTTTCGTGTGGACGGTACGGGTCAAGCCAGAAGATCGCAGGCATGCCAGAGTTACGTGCACGAGTCACAGCAAGTTTAACCCAATCACGAATCGGTGCATCTTTAACCTGACACATACGCCAGATATCACCTTCCTCAACGTTTTGAGTTAATAAAACTTCGCCAGTTTCAAGGTCGGTAATGTTTGCAATACCTGCTTCTGGAATTTCAAAAGTTTTATCGTGAGAACCGTATTCTTCAGCTTTTTGTGCCATCAAGCCAACGTTAGGTACTGTACCCATAGTTTTTGGGTCAAAATTACCATGCCATTTACAGAAATTGATCATTTCTTGGTAAATACGGGCAAATGTTGATTCTGGCATAACAGCTTTAGCATCATATTGCTTACCATCAGCACCCCACATTTTACCACCCGCACGGATCATAGCTGGCATTGAAGCATCAACGATGATGTCGTTTGGTGAGTGGAAGTTTGTGATGCCTTTTGCTGAGTCAACCATTGCAAGCGCAGGACGGTGTTCTTGACAAGCATGTAAGTCTTCAATGATTTCTTCACGTAATGACGTTGGAAGAGTTTCGATTTTCTCGTACAACCCAGCCATACCGTTATTTACGTTAATGCCTAATTCGTCAAATAACTTACCGTGTTTTTCAAAAGCTTCTTTGTAATAGATTTTCACACAGTGACCAAAAACGATCGGGTGTGAAACTTTCATCATTGTCGCTTTTACGTGTAAAGAGAACAAAATACCCGCTTCTTTACAGTCATCAAGTTCTTTTTCATAGAAATCACAAAGTGCTTTCTTACTCATGAACATTGAATCAATGATTTCGCCGTCTTGTAGCGCAACTTTTGGCTTAAGAACAATGCTCTTACCACTGTTCGTGATAAGTTCCATTTTCACATTACGTGCGCGATCAAGTGTCATTGATTTTTCACCATGGTAGAAGTCACCTTCTTCCATATGTGAAACATGAGTTTGTGACCACTGTTTCCACTCGCTCATTGAATGAGGGTGTTTTTTTGCGTAATTTTTAACTGCTGCTGGAGCACGACGGTCAGAGTTACCTTCACGAAGGACAGGGTTTACTGCTGAACCAAGGCACTTACCATAACGAGCTTTGATTGATTTTTCTTCTTCGTTTGCAGGATTTTCCGGATAATCAGGAATTGCATAACCTTTTGATTGAAGCTCTTTGATACATGCAGTTAATTGCGCAACAGACGCACTGATATTCGGGAGTTTGATAATATTAGTATCTGGATCTTGTGTAAGACGACCTAGCTCTGCAAGGTTGTCAGTTACCTTTTGCTCTTCACTTAGGTATTCAGCGAATTCTGCGAGCACACGTGCAGCTACAGAGATGTCACTTTTAATAATCTCGATGCCAGCTGGCTTAGTAAAGGTCTCAATGATCGGCAGTAGCGAATAGGTCGCCAATAGTGGCGCCTCGTCAGTCAGTGTGTAAATAATAGTTGACTTTTCACCAGCCATATATAGCCCCTTCCGTTTGATTGAGTGTTGAGGACCGAGCTTTTGGCCCAGTGCCTACGAACCGATATACTTAAATAAAACCCTGAGAGTATCGACTCTCATTGCCTTTCAGTCAACGAAATATCCAGTGATAACGACATTTCGTAGCGAAATAATACATAATTCAAATATATAGATAATTTTCTGATATCTAAGTCATTGTAATATACACATTCCGATCACTTTTCAGGCATTAAACATCATTAAATTACATGAGATATCTTTCAGTGTTCTGACAATTATTATACTTTTCATTCAAAATAAACTCAAAGGTAAAACGGATTTCACCATTTGGACGTACTTAAAAGTAAAAACCGATGTGCAAAACATCGGTTTTTTATAAACTATTTAGCTTTAATCTAAGCTTTTAACCATTTTTCAGTTTTAGCTTGATCTTCAACGACAAGTTCAACTTCGGTTAAATCAGATGTAGCACAATCGACTTCAAAAAATATTAACTCATCACGACGGAAAGCAAATACGGTATAAGGGCCACCCTGTTTTGCATACTTCTCGATAAGCTTAGTGGACGCTTTTAAACCATCAATTGCAACAATCACATCAAGAGCAGAAATACCTGCTTTTGCTCCAGCGCCCTCACGGCGAGCACTTTGCACAAGCACACCTTCTGGCTTATCAACAAGTTTCAAGCCCAATGGCAAAGATTTGTCAGTTTTAACTCTGTAGCTTAAGCCAAACTCTGGCAGTAACTGATCAAGTGGCAATTCGTCGGTTGTGTTAATCAAGTGATTAATTTGTTCAATCCAATTATCACCCGTCAGCTCTTTACATAAGTCAAAAATGGTTCGCTCATTTACTTGAAGACCATTTTGAGTATTTTCATATAAACGGCGCATTAAAGCATCAAGGCTAGAACCACGTAAACGTAAACCTAAATCTAGACAAAGCGCAACCAATGAACCCTTGTTGTAGTAACTGGTACCCGCATTATTTGAGTTTTCATCTTGACGATAAAATTTAATCCAAGCATCAAAACTTGATTCAGAAACAGACTGGATAAAGCGGCCTGGATTTTGTAAATAGCGATCAATTTGTGCTTTGAGTAAATCCAAATAAGACTTTTGAGAAATCACACCGCTGCGCAATAAAATCAAGTCATCATAATATGAAGTAAAGCCTTCAAATATCCACAACAGCGAGGTATAGCCTTCTTGGTGCAAATTATAATTTGCAAAGTTTTCTGGACGTATAAACTTTACTAACCATGAATGAAAATATTCATGACTACATAAGCCTAAAAAGCGCTGATAATCTTTAGAAGGTTCAGTTGGTTCAGACGTTTTTGGCAAATCGTCGCGTGGTGTAATAAGGCTTGTGCTATTGCAATGTTCTAATCCACCATAACTATTACCTGTTGCCATGGTCATAAAGGTATAGTTTTTAAATGGCGCTGAACCGAACATATTTATTTCAGTCACACAAATCTTTTCAATATCGGCTTTTAAGCGATCAATATTGGTATTGTGTGAACCAGAAATTACAAACTCATGTTCAATGCCATGTGTTTCGAAGTTAAAGCGCGTTTGATCAGCCAGTTCGAACGGACTATCAATGAGTTGATCATAATGATCAGCTTTTAAAGTGAAACGACCTTTGACTAAACTTTTTGAAGCTAAGCCGGTTGCTAACTGAAAATGCTTTAATTCATCTGGCAAGAAAATTTCCAACTCGCAAGCAGATTGTTCTTGTCCTTCCAAACCTAAACATACACACGCTGGATTAATATATAGACGAGTCTGGTCTACATATGCGCCACGTACAGACAAATCATATGCATAGACATCATATTCAATCGTCATTAATTCATGATCTGTATTAAATAAACGCCAACGATTTTTGCTGGTTTTTTTAATATCCAGCATACGTCCAGCTTCATCGTAAGCTTTAACGGATTCAATATGTTTTGAGAACTCTCGAATTAGATAACTACCCGGAATCCACGTTGGCAGCCAAAGCTCCTGATTCGGATTGGCTAAAAAACGAATTGTTACGTGAACAAGGTGCTGTTTGTAATCATCGAATTCAATTTGATAATGCAACATAAATTTTTCAATTTAAAATAAGAACGGTTTCACATTAGATTATCACTTTTTTGTATCGACTTGCGTAGATGTATTTTTTGGCAACAATTCACACTAGCCTTCTATAAAAAAAAGGCATAGCATGCTGTGCATCTGTGTTCAGTATTTACCAGTAAACGTTAAGGTTATCCGTGAAATTTTTTCTATCTCTTTTTACCCTATTCAGTATTTTCTGCACCACGCTAGCGAATGCTTCGCTACTCAATATTGCACCTGAAAGTGTTGAAGCCGCTGCATGGACTATTGTGGATACTCAATCGGGTCAAATTATTGCCGAGCATAATAGCCATGTGCAACGCGCACCAGCATCTTTAACCAAAATGATGGTTGCTTATATTGCTTTAAAAGAGATTAAAGCTGGAAAGCTGAAAAAAGAAGAAATCATTACTGCAACGCCGGTGGTCGGTGTGGTGCAGTGGGATGAATCACAAATGTATCTTAAAGCTGGTGAACAAATTTCAGTTGATCAGTTATTGGCAGGTTTAATTGTGATGTCTGCGAATGATGCAGCCGTGACTTTAGCTGAAAAAATTTCGGGTGATGTTCCCCACTTTGTACAACGCATGAATCAGGAAGCTCAGGCTTTGGGTATGAAACATACGCATTTTAGTAATCCTGCTGGTATTACCATGTCTGATCATTACACCACCGCTCATGATTTAAGCTTATTAGGTCAGGCTGTAATTAAACAAACTCCTGAATATTTACATTATTCAAAAATGCCAAGCTTTAGCTATAACCAACGTTTTCATCATGCGACTAACCTTGCTTTGAAATATGACCCATCTGTTGATGGTTTAAAAACTGGTTATACGAAAGCAGCTGGTTATAATTTGGCATTAACAGCTTCACGTCCTTCATTTTCATCTGACTTAGCTCAAAGACGTTTATTGGTTATTGTTTTAGGTACCCCGAGTGCAGTAAAACGCGCTGAAATTGCAGATAAATTAATGAATCTTGCTTATACCTATACACGCGATGAAGTCATTATTCCTGAGCAGAAATTAATTGCCGAACTGCCTGTTGTAAAATCGACTTTAAAAATGTTTAAGGTCGCAACAAAGCAACCCACGATTGTGACTACTTCTTTATATGCGGACCCAGCACCGATTGACTTAAATAATTTTGATAATGTGACTCAGCGCGTTCAGGTACTTGATAATAATTTGCAACCCAAAGTTATTGCTCCACTCGAAACGACTCAAACACACGTAAATATTGAATTAAATGAAAAACAACTCACTGCGCCATTAATGAAAGTCATGAGTTTGGCAACAGTATCTATTTACCAAAACAATCAACTTATCCGTAGTCTTCAAATTGAAGATAACGTGCATATTGAAGAAGCCAATATTTTCCAAAAAATCATGATGTGGTTTTCTAGTCTCTTCTCTATTTTTTCATCAAGTGAACACAGTGCTGCAAAACTCTATCCACTAGATTCGCACTAAAAACATCAAATTGTGCACAGATGCACAATAAATTTTATAAAAAAAAGATGGCATAATTCAGCCATCTTTTTTTTACAGAAAAATAATTAGGTGATAAAAATGACCCAAAATTTACATCATATTGTAATTGTTGGTGGTGGTGCTGGAGGCTTAGAGCTTGCGACACAACTCGGTGAAACTTTTGGGAAAACTCATAAAGCGAAGATTACGTTAATTGACCAAAACCTGACGCATATCTGGAAACCTTTGCTTCATGAAATTGCTGCTGGATCTTTAAATCCACACGAAGAACAAACTAACTATTTTGCCCATGCAGAAAAACATCACTATGAATTTGTGCTTGGAACATTAGTTGGGGTTAACAAAGATCAAAAAATAATTGAGTTAATTCCTCCTCAAGTCTCTAAAGAGCAGAACACCGATGTGCAGCAATTGAGTTATGACACGCTTATTTTAGCGCTTGGTTCGGTGTCAAATGACTTTAATACAGCAGGCGTGCGTGAAAACTGCCATTTCCTCGACAGCAGAAAACAAGCCGATATTTTTCAGCAAGATTTATTACATCTATATATTGAAGCTCAAAACCAGCCAAATCAGCGGACTTTAAATATTGGAATTGTGGGTGCTGGTGCAACAGGTGTAGAACTTGCTGCCGAACTCATTGAAACAACTAAAAACTTTTATCGATATGGTTTAAAAAAGATTCATCCAAACCAAGTCAAAATTACGCTTATTGAGGCATCCGAACGTATTTTACCTGCCCTCAGCGAAAAAACAGCTGAGCATAGTGCAAAACAGCTCGAAAAAATGGGCATTGAAGTTTTAACCAAACATCGCGTTGAAAAAATTGATGAGCATTGCATCTATTTCAGTAATGGTAGCCAGTTAAATAGTGATATTACCGTCTGGGCAGCAGGTGTAAAAGCACCCAAGGTTTTAGAAAACTTTAACGATTTTGAACGCGACAATATTAACCGCCTCATGGTCTACGCAACATTACAAACCTATTCAGACCCAAATGTATTTGCATTTGGTGATTGTGCACATTGCCAACTTAATGCAAGACATCCTCCTCTTGGGCCACGTGCTCAGGTTGCGAGCCAACAAGCGAGCTTTTTAGTCGATGCTATGGCAGCTCGATTAAACAATCGTTCACAACCTATGTTTAGATTTAACGACAAAGGTTCACTCGTGTCTTTAAGCCGTAATAAAGCCGTTGGAGAATTACTTGGCGATGTAAGTGTGCAAGGCTATATTGCCAAAACCATGTATGTATCTTTGTATCGTTTACACCAAGCAACAATTCATGGATACACTCAGGCTGGACTACTCACAATGAAAGATTTACTTACAAGACGTGTACGTCCAAAAATTAAACTATATTGAGTTGAATTTTTTAAGTTCATCCCTATTTAGATAAAAACGCATTATATAAAAGTGTTAAAGATTCAAATTTTGTAGTCTACAAAATTTATTTTTCACTTTATGATGTACGCTTTAATTGATTGAATGGATCAAAAACATGACTGCTATTGCAAATAACCACGTGGTTTCATTCCACTACAAATTAACAAACGCTGAGGGTGAAACACTTGATCAATCTCAAGGTGAACCACTTGCCTATTTGCACGGTGCAGGCAATATCATTCCTGGTTTAGAAAATGCATTAACAGGTAAAACTGTTGGTGAAAAATTTACTGTTAACGTACCAGCAGCTGAAGGTTATGGCGAATACAACCCAGACCTAGTTCAAGAAGTTCCAGCTCAAATGTTCCAAGGTGTTGAGAACATTCAACCTGGTATGCAATTCCAAGCTCAAACAGACGACGGCGTACAGATCGTTACTGTTAAAGCGGTTGAAGGTGACAACATTGTTGTTGATGCAAACTTCCCACTTGCTGGTCAAGATTTAACTTTTGAAGTTGAAATCGTAGAAATCCGTGAAGCTTCTGAAGAAGAATTAGATCACGGTCACGTACACGGTGCTGGTGGTCATCACCACTAAGTCATCTGTAAAGATGATAAGAGCAAAGCTTCGGCTTTGCTTTTTTTATGTATTTATTTTTATATACTATCTGAACAACAAACCTCTACCTCATTTAACTTTATAAGGGTATCTTTCATGTCAAACGTAAATCAGCTTATTTGGTTTCGTCAGGATTTGAGAGTTCGGGATCATGCTGCGTTATGGCATGCCTGCCAACAAGGGCCTTCGATTGGGTTAATTATATTGTCGCCTGAGCAATGGAAAATACATCATGATGCACCTATAAAAATTAATTTCTATTTACTTCAGCTTCAACAATTAAAAAAAGAATTAGAACAGCTTAATATTCCACTTATCATTCAAGTCATTCCCCACTGGAAAGATATTGCAGATTATATTTGTGAACTCACACATCAACTCCATATCGAAAATGTTTACTCGAATATAGAAGTAGGCGTGAATGAGTTGAAAAGAGATAAAACTGTACAACAAGCTTTAAATCAGCAGAATAAAGAACTTTTTTTATTTCATGACCGTACAATTTTCCCTTTACGTTCCATTCGTAATCAGTCGCAACAACCGTATCAAGTTTTCAGTGCATTCAAAAAAGCCTGTTATTCGAAACTGGATATAAGTGGTTTGCCTCAGTGCTATCCAATTCCTGAGAAACAAAATGCCTATCCAGAGTCTTTTTCAACTATAAAAAGCTTAGATTTAGAAGAAATTGAAGTATTATTTGACTCATCAATTTCTAAAGAGCAACAAGACTTATGGCCGACCGGAGAAGATTTTGCTCTGGAACAGCTCGATTTATTTATTGAAGATCATTTATCTCATTATAAATTAGAACGTGACTTTCCAAATGTAAAAGGCACTAGCCAACTTTCTCCTTATTTAAATCTTGGAATTTTATCTATTCGCCAATGTTTACAGGCTCTCTTTCGTGCTGAACATGGCAACTTTCATCTGACAAACGAAGGCCAGCAAACATGGTTAGATGAATTGCTTTGGCGCGAATTTTATCAACATATTTTATTTGATTTTCCACATGTCTCTAAACACTTTCCTTTTAAGCAAAATACTCAAAATATTAAGTGGGAAAATAATCAAGAGCATTTGGTGGCGTGGCAAATTGGTCAAACAGGTATACCGATTATTGATGCAGGCATGCGCCAGCTACAAAAAACAGGATGGATGCATAATCGAGTCCGCATGATTACCGCTATGTTTTTGTGTAAAAACCTACTCATCGATTGGCGAATAGGTGAAAAATGGTTTATGCAGCACTTAGTCGATGGCGATTTAACAGCCAATAATGGTGGCTGGCAATGGTGTGCATCGACTGGAACTGATGCTGTACCTTACTTTAGAATTTTTAACCCTATTGCTCAATCTAAGAAATTTGATCCAAACGGAGACTATATTCGTCAATGGGTGGAGGAATTAGCTCATCTAGACAATAAAATGATTCATGAACCCTACTCAACTAAAACTAATCTTCAATTAAATTATCCAAAACCAATTGTTGATTTAAAGGAAACCCGAATAAAGGCAATTGAAACATTTAAGAATATGTAGAAACCAATTCAGTTTTTATGTTTACTTTTAATTAAAAAAAACGAGAAATTTGACTATAGTGTGACTTTACTCTAAAAATAATACTAAAGGGATTTATAAAAGGACAAACACAACAATAAATTCAAAAAGCATCACAATCACAGTTCATTATAAAAGTATAAAAATTAACATTACAAAAAAGGTAGCCAGAGCTCGCATGCAACAAAAGAACCCAGGAAGAACACTCGTCTTATGGATTATCGCAGCTCACCTCTTTATGGGAATGGTGGCATATGAGTGGTTGCCTGTAAGCTTTAGAGGAAGCTGGATTTTTATTCTTATTCTTTTAATTTCTGGTGCTTTTTTAGAAGTCGGTGCATCTTTAATTGTTGGTTTAATCGCTTTCGTAGGCGTGGCAGTATATTTCCTACTCGACCTAGGAGCACAAACACATATTGAACGTCAGCTCCTTTTACTTTTTATTATTCCCCTTATTCCTCTTTTTCTTAGTGCTGTACGCCACAATATTGAAATTAATGTTCAAAAATATCGGGATATACAAAGTTATGATCGAAATTATCGCCGTGATATTTTCCCGCTTAGCGCCCTCAAATATTTCCAACGTAGTTTCTTTAAACTTCTTGATCATCACCACATACAAGACTATGAAGTCTTTGAAATTAGAATTCTCAACCGAATCTTAATTAAAGAAATGTTAGGCGATGATGTATGGAAAACCACTCAAAATGAAATGATTAAAATTTTGAGTCAACATCATCCACAAGAAATTGTTTTCCAGTTTGCTGATGATGATCTAGAAACGATATACAGTATTGTTATTCGTAAACAAAAAACAGAGGAAGAACCTGAATTTATTAAAAAGCTAAAAGAAATTATGACTTTGCGGCTTGAAGTAGAATATAAAATTATTCAGATTCCACCTGAAGAGGAGATTACTTAATGACTAATCTTCTTAATATTTGTGGAATTATTATCGCCTCTAGTCAATATCCAGATGGCACTTTACAGCAGTTTTATCGTCAATATTATCACTGTGAAATTAAAGCTGAACAAACAAAAACCGAAATTCAGAATATTAATGACCTTTCTATGTTTTTCCCATCACAGGATACTTGGTGGCCTATTTTTACAGTTGACCAAATCAGCTCGGATAGTTTTCAAGGACTTATTCATAAAGGGATAAAGCCAGGTATCATATTACCAGATGAGGTTTTTAGCTTTTCTCATTATTTCTTATTAAAAGAAGCAGTGAGCCAAGGAGCAATTCCCATTGCAATTTTTAAATCAGAACAACCTCAATATTTTGCCGCCAAAGCTACATTTTCGACTGCAATTGGTTTACGGCCTATGGCTGCTTTTGTTTCAACAGGCTGGGATGAAAACTTAATTTCACAAACTGCTGGCAGCTATATTGTTCAGTTTAATTCACAAGAACTCCCTCTGCCTTCTAGAGAAATTAGACAAAAGCAGCATTTATTCTATTCGGCTAAAAGTTTTGATGGTCATGTTTCGGGTTATGAAATTATTATTAACCCTCCTGCCGATCTACCGACCACAAATATTCGATATCCTCAACTCGGCATTTCATGGAAATTTAATAATATTAAATACATAAGCACTCCTAAACATATAAATACTAGTTTCCTTGGGTATATTTTTATTGGTTTAAGCACAGTCGTCGTTCCACTCGATCTTATTTTAACCACTACCTATCCAGACCTTCTTGGCACCTTCGGCAGCTATATTTCATGGATCTCCTTGGTGATCGGGGTGATTTTATTGTTATTGCTGATCTCGTCTATTATTAGGAGGGTTAAATCAAATGGCTCCCATTGATATTCTCTTCCTATTTGGTTTTTTAGGCATTTGGATTCCTCAAGCATTTTGGGCATGGTTAAGTTATCAGGCTTGGAAATACTCAAAAACAGCAGAAAAAGAGTTGCAGAATTTACCTGTGCCAGATAAATGGCCCGTTTTGAGTGTTCTGATTCCTGCTTATAATGAAGGCGTAGTAATTGAAGATACTTTACACGCCATCGCTCAACAGGATTATCCAGCCGAAGCATATGAAGTTTTGCTCATTAATGACGGCTCTAAAGATAACACCCTAGAAATTGCCGAAAATCTAGCGCAGATTTATCCTTGCATAAAAATTGTCAACGTTCCGAAAGGAATGGGAGGCAAAGGTAAATCTAGAACACTTAATAATGGCCTACCCCATGCCAAAGGTGAACTCATTGTTGTCTATGATGCGGACAGTACACCCGAACCCGATTGCGTACGGTTATTAGCTCAGACCCTCATTGCCGATAAAAAATTAGTGGCTGTAAATGGCAAAGTAAGAACCCGTAATTGGCAAGATAGTATTTTGACTCGCTTTATTGCCATTGAGTTCATCTTTTTCCAATGGATTTTTCAAGGCGGACGTTGGCAACGTTTCCAACTATCCACGCTCATGGGTACTAACTATGTTATTTGGCGTGATGCGTTAGAAACCTTGGGCGGTTTTGATGAGAAGTCATTGGTTGATGACACTGAAATGAGCTTCCGGATTTTTATCGGCCAGAAACGAATTAAATGGGTACCCTATGCAATTGGCTGGCAACAAGATCCACCCTCTTTAAGCGTATTTGTTAAACAACGCTCACGTTGGACTCAAGGTAATTTTTATGTGACCCGTAAATATCTACCTGTAGCGTTAAGAACACCTTTTCCCATCGGAATTGAAATTCTGAATAACATTATGTGCTACGTACTTTTCGTACCCGCGTTATTCTGGAGCCATATCACCTTAACTTTGGGCTTACTTGGTATTGCAGGTATTTCAGTTCCGGGGCCATTTACCACTTTGTGGGGTCTTTCATTTTGCTTATATGTAGCACAAATGTGGTTTACCCTTTCTTTAGAAAAAGTTAAAGCAGAACTCTATTTTTACTCTGTTTTGTCTTATGTAAGTTACTCACAAATTTTTCTATTTATTGTATTTAAAGCCGCATATGACATGCTTAAAAATAAAATACAGGGTAACTCCCTTCAATGGTACAAAACGGAACGTAGCAAGGAGAAAAACAAATGAAAAAGACTTTTGACCTTTACCAAACGGTACAAGTGCTCCTTGCCAGCACCAGTCTAATGTTAGCCATGTCTGCTCATGCATATACTTGGGAACTAGACGATATTAGTACCTCCACCAAATATACGGTCGAGCCTCATTTCTTCTATATTGGGAAAGGTGCAGAATGGGAAAATATTCAATTTTCAAGTAACTACTCTACTGAAAATGATACAACTTTATTGGTTAAATATGATGACAAACTCATCTATAACACTACCTTAAATGGTGATGGCCAATTAAAGTTTGATATTCCTAAAAGTCAAAGCGGTTTTCATCGATTAGATTTTATTATTCAACAATATGCTAAACCATCAACACTTAACAGAACAAAGGAATCTTTCTGTTCTGAAGATATTGATCACTTAACCTACTTCAATAATTCCCAAATCGACTTTGTACCCATTCGAAAGGACTATCAGCTAAAATACTTACCAGATGCTTTATTTAATCCGCAAGCTAGACGACCTACCTCTTTTGTTGGAATTTTAAAATATAACCGTAAAGAAATTATAGAAGCTTCTATGTTAGCTAGATTAGCTAGCTCATGGGGTTCTGTAACTCCAATTGAGTGGGTTGACTCTGGGCAAACCAACTTAAATCCTGAAACGAATTTTATTATTGAAGTTATTCATTCATCCACTCCACTTAAAGGTGGAGCTTTAGTACAGATTGCAAAACCAAATGAAGGAGTAGCAACCCTATCAATTACCTATCACAGTCAACAAGAACTCACTGCTGCCATAAATGGACTAATTAACCCATTGTATGTCCAACAATTAAATACTAGCAGTGCAATTTTCCCAACTACTATTTCAAACCCGACATGGGCCCAATTTAAAAAAATTAATACACTTGCAGACTTAGGCATTGAAGATTTTAGATTAAATCATGCTGAAAAAAACTTATTTCTTGATTTCCCTGCGGTATGGCAACCCACTGATATCTTACAAGGACAAATCGCACTTCGTATTCAAAGTGGTTTATTACAAGGTTCAAATATTACGGCTTGGATTGATGGCGGGCTCGCAGGGAGCATGAAAACAGCCGACCTTGCTTCAGATCCAGTAAACCGACAATTCAATATTTTTGCAAAAGCGATTTCAAACACAACCAATTTTAGCTTAAAGCTTGAAAATTCGGTCATTGCTAATTCTCAGTGTCTACCCAATGCCCATGGTTCACTCTGGATCGATACGGCCAAATCTACTGTAAAACTGCCGCATAAATTCAAAAATGGCGTAGCCGCAATTTCAATGACTTTAGCAACGACCCCGACGATTGCAATTGATGATCAATCTGGGGCATTAAATATTGCTATTGTTCTAGGTCAAGTTGCAAAAAAGATGCTTTTAACACAAGCACCCATGCCTTTAAATCTAGTCCGTTATACCCCGAGCACGCCACAGTCAATAAATGTCCGAGTGAATAAAGACATCTACCAGCAACAAGTCTTAATGCATCAAGATATTATTTATTCACCTGCTGCTGTTAATGGTTTTATTGTGAGTTATGACAACAACCGTTTCGATGTTATTACCGATTCAGAAGGTGGCGCACAAACCTTTATGCATTTATGGGGGAAAATACAGCATAAAATTCCAAATAATGTCACCAAAATGTTGGTTTCAGAAAATGGAAATATTTATGTTCTACAAAAGCTCATTGTCGGAAATCAAAAAGCACCTTTAGTCCAACAATCATCTTTCTTCTTATTAGTTGTGATTATCTCTGCAATTATGATAATAATTATCTTCTTGTGGTACTGGTTAAGACGAAATAATGAGAAAACAGATACCAATTAAAATAGCTGCTTTTATTATTTTAATTATATGTAGTTTTATAGCTTATGCGGGGTTGTTCAAGCATCAAGGACAAGCCCCTCACATTGAAGGAATTTTCTGGCAGCCCGACAATAACACGACCCCACCAGAGGGAAACTGGCACTACTTGGGCGTTAATACATTTGTTCCCCAATGGTCTGTTGTTGAGTCTAAATCATGGTGGAAAGAGTCGAACTTTCCTCAATGGGAAAAAGCAATTAGTTTAGAGAAAATTAGACAAGAGCCCTGGGCTAAAAATCTAATATTGGGCTTAGCCGGCGAATATAATGAACCCAAAGCTCGCGCAAATGTAACTGAGTTAGGTGAAAAATCTGCCGAAATTATAAAAGAGCAAAAAACGGCGCCTAAAGGTTATTATTTTCCAGTGGAAGCAGACCCAACGTGGTTAAGAGTAAGTGCTTTAGGTCAGGTTTTAAATAAACTTCCAGTACCAGTTTGGGTGAGTATTTATAGTGGTGAACGCGAACCTGAACATTATGATTTATGGGTTAAAAGCTGGCTACCAGAACATAACGGTGTTTTCTTCCAAGACGGAGTTGGCGTAGGTGTACGATCTCCTCAGCAAGCCAAACATATTTTAGACCAACTTGAACAAAAGCTTGGAAAAGATAAAGTAATTATAGTACTAGAAGCCTTTAGAGTTAAAAAGAATGGACAATTTAGAGCCGCATATCCTTGGGAAATTATTTCTCAATTAAAAGCATATGAAGGAAAAACTGTCTATATTTTTGATGGACCTCACTATATGAATCGTTGGTCCGTCAATATTGTTAGCTTGTGGTATCGCCTCACTTATGGCGATACCAACAACACTTCCATAAGTGAGAATAAATCTTTAACTCATCATTATGCTAATTCATAAGATTGCGCAATTTGGTCAAGAATACGCTGAGCAGCTTGTCCGTCACCAAATGGATTTTCTACATGGGCCATTTTTTCATAATGCTGTTGGTTATTAATTAGCTTTTCAGCTTCTTCAATAATTTTTTGTTGGTTTGTACCGACTAAAACACCTGCCCCCACTTCAACAACTTCAGGTCGTTCTGTGGTGTCTCGCAGGATCAAAACTGGCTTATTAAATGATGGACTCTCTTCTTGCAGGCCACCCGAATCTGTCAAAATAAAAGTAGATCGGTCTATGACTGCCAATAGACTTGGGTAGTCTAATGGTTTAACAAGATGAATTTGGGAATGATCTTTAAACTTATTATGGACAACATCATGTACGGCAGGGTTTAAATGGACTGGCCAAATAAAATGTAAATTAGGATGTCCATTCGCTAAATGCTCAACTGCATTACAAATATTTTGAATTCCATCTCCAAAATTTTCACGGCGGTGGGCCGTAATAAGCACAACTTTATCATCTTGCTTTAATTGAATTCCATAAGGTTCTAGCTGATTTTTCAAACCTGATTTTTCAGAAATTAATTTACGTCCTAAATACACAGCATCAACAACGGTATTGCCTGTAACAGTAATAAGCTCTGGTGAAATTTGTTCATTGAGTAGATTTCTTTTTGATTGTTCAGTCGGAGCAAAATGCCATTTAGTAATACGAGAAACTAACTGACGATTTCCTTCTTCTGGAAAAGGATGATCTAAATCATAAGAACGCAAACCTGCTTCGACATGCGCAACAGGAACTTTCATTGAGAACGCGACTAACCCTGCCGCTAAAACAGTCGTTGTATCACCCTGAATAACGATAGCATCTCTTTTTTGACCATCGGTATATACTTGTTCGATTTGACTTAAACCATGTATTAATAATTGATTTAGACTTTGTCCAGCATTCATAATTTTAAGGCGGTGGTCAATTTCAACCCCAAAGAAATCTATCGCATCCCTTACTAATTCATCATGTTGTCCAGTAAAAATGACTTCAACTTGAAAACGTGAATCCTGTTTTGCCAATAAAATAACAGGAGCAAGTTTGATTAATTCAGGACGGGTTCCAAATACAATAGATATAAAAATTTTCTTCATTTTAGAAATCCTTATAAAATACGAGTTCTATTCGCGTATTGTTGTAATGATCTTTCGTATCTATTGGCACATCTTTAAAGTAATTGCCGTAGAGTCGTTCAACGCGTAATTTTATAGGTTGATAATTAAAAGGCTGCCACGAAATGCCGGGGCCATATTCAAATAAATTATTATAATATTCATCCTTACTATCGGCTAAACCATGCAATTTCACATAAGCCTGCACAGTTCCATTCTCACCTTTATAGACATTTAAGCCTGTACGTAAGCGCAAATCCCCAATAACGTTATAATCTTCTCTAGAATAAGTCGCTGCATTGCCATATAAATCAGTGAAGTAATCATTAAAGCAAAGTAAATGATTACAATTATTTTGAGAATACCACTCTTGGTAACCCGTAACGCCACCCACTACACTTTCACGAAATTTATCTCTATTTCGATCAATCAAATCATAGCTTCCACCAACTTCTAGATATGCACGCACAGGGATTGAAGTCCAAGGTTGATAATTAGCCCCTATCCCTAAAGTTACCGCGTTTTCATCAATAATTTCTGGTCGTACACCGCCTTGAGATTGAGTGTCACGGTTTAGGTTTAAAAAGCCATATACTTGTGCTCGGCCATTATCAAAGTTCTTACCATAACGGGCTTTGAGTGGAAAAATTACATCGTCGTAACGTGACTCATATGAAGGTGCAAAATAAACATCACGGAAATAAGTTTTGACCTCTCCACCACTTAAATTTTTAACTGCCTGATTGGCTTTATCAGCAATTGCAGGATCTGAAGATGACGTTAACTCTTTAAATAAAACTAATGCTTCGCGATTCTTTTTTTGCTGATTAAGCAAATAAGCTTCTTGTAGTTTTAAGGTATCATCTTGAGGAGCCAAATTTCTTGCTTGTTTTAAGCTTTGTAAAGCCTCTTCTCTCTTTTCAAGCCGAATTTGTAAATAAGTTAGGCTTTTCCAGACTTTAATATCTGTTGGTGTCAGCTTGCTTAGCTCGATTAATATTTTCTCAGCTTCTGCTGGTTGAGATTGTTCGATCTTATAAAATCTATCCCATTTATCATAAATGATATTGCCAGGCTTATATTCAGCATTTAGTTGATCTTGTGCAAAAGCCGAGCTAATGCTTAGTACGCCTACACTAGAAATCACTGCTCCCATAATTAATATTGAATGCGTTATAGAATTTATTGTTTTGCTATTTTTCATTTTCACCTCTACAGTAAATTAGAATTATTAGGGAAGGCAAATTCTTGAAATCACCAATAATATTATAATTAGAAAGAATAATTTACATCGTTAAGTTAGGTTAAGGGTATTTAAAATGAATTATTTAGTCTCCCTCTTTTGTTATTGATCTATTCTGTCTTATCCCTAAATTCCCTATAATAATGACATATTTTTTAATCAATAAATTGTAAAATTTCATAGCATATATAAAGAATTTATAAGGAAAAATTATGGCTTTTCCACATCATGTAGAACATCATGCTATTCACCGTTCAGGCTGGTTAAGGGCTTCCGTATTAGGGGCCAATGATGGAATTATTTCTGTGACTAGCTTAATTATGGGAATGGCTGCAAGTGGAGCTGCTTCTCATACTCTGTTAATTACATGTATTGCTGGTTTAATTTCTGGTGCAACCTCAATGGCTGCTGGAGAATATATTTCCGTTAAATCTCAAGAAGATATTGAAAAATCAGATTTAGCAATTGAAGAAAAAGAATTAAAAAAATATCCTCAGAAAGAATTAGATGAGTTAACTCAAATTTATATCGCTAGAGGGCTTTCTAGTGAATTAGCAAAAGAGGTTGCGATACAGCTCACAACACATGATGCTTTAGGTGCGCATGCCCGTGATGAAATTGGTATTCATGAAAATACAGCTGCAAATCCAATTCAAGCCGCTCTTTCATCCGCTGCATCATTTACTTTTGGCGCTTTTTTTCCAATGCTCGCCATCTTATTCACTCCTGAACATTTAATTATGCAAAGTGTTCTCGTTACAGGAATTGTTGCTTTAGCTATCTTAGGTGCACTTGCAAGTTATTTTGCAGGCACATCTAAACTTAAAGGCAGTTTACGTATTACATTGTGGGGGATTCTGGCAATGGCTTTTTCAAGTTGGATTGGCTCATTGTTTAATGTTACTCCTTTATAAAACATATTTTTTAAAGATGACTTCCCCAAATATTTAAAAACTAAATAGCCAATATTATTTGCTCTTGATTCAGATTCCACGTTATGGTGAACATAAAGAAATGAGGTGAATAAAATGACCCTGTTACAACAACTTGAAATTAAACATCCAATTTTTCTTGCCCCCATGGCAGGTGTGTCTACTCCCGAACTTGCCGCGGAAGTTTCTAATCAAGGTGGACTAGGGTCACTAGGCCTAGGAGCAAATACGGCTCAAAGTGCCCGTGAGCAGATTTTAAAAACCCAAACACTTACAGAAAGTTCTTTTCAGGTTAATTTTTTCTGCCATCAACCTGAGCAACTTAATCCTCAAATTTCAGCACAATGGATTGAATATTTACACCCACAATTTGAGAAGTTTGGTGAGCAACCTCCTCAAAATTTGGACTGCATTTATCCCAGTTTTCTTGATAATGATGACTTTTTAAAGGTTGTATTAGAAACCAAACCTAAAGCTGTCAGTTTCCATTTTGGTATTCCCCATCCACATCAAATTCAGGCATTAAAAGAAGCCGGAATTATAACCATGGTTTCTGCTACCAATTTAGTTGAAGCACAAGCCATTGAAGCTGCTGGTATTGATATTATTATTGCTCAAGGTATTGAAGCTGGTGGTCATCGAGGAATCTTTAATAAGACTTTTGATGCAGCGATTAAAACAAGCGATTTAGTACACCTTATTGTGAAACATTGCACACGACCTGTGGTGGCTGCTGGTGGGATTATGAATGGAGCACAAGCGCGACATATGTTGAGCTTAGGAGCTACGGCTGTTCAACTCGGGACCGCTTTTGTTCAGTGTCGATCATCCAATGCATCTACTGAATATCGTAAAGCTTTATTTAATGAACCAGTAACACAAATCAGTGCGAGTCTTTCTGGTCGTCCAGCCCGTGGTCTATTGAACCATTGGCACACACAAATTGATTTACCGAATCGACCGCCTCAACCTGCATATCCATATACTTATGATTTAGCTAAACAATTAAATACGATTGCAAGTAAGCATAAAGATTATGGCTTTGGTGCTTTTTGGGCAGGTAGCAATGTCTCACAAATACGAGAATTAAATGCTGCCGATTTAGTTAATCAGTTAGTCGTAGAAATGTTAGAAGATGAATAAATCTTAAAAAGCCAGTCATCATACTGGCTTTTTAATTTAATGGGTCTGCAATAAATTGACTTGCTCAACTTGTACATCACTCATCAAATTTCCTTCAGCCAATAACTGATTAAAATATTTTTCGACCACTAATGCTTGCTCAGCTGTACTTTCAACTTTATACATATTTTGGCGGAACTCATTACTTGAACGTAATCCTTTTGTGTACCAAGCAATGTGTTTTCGGGCAATACGGCATCCAGAATATTCACCATAAAATTGATAAAGTTCTGATAAATGTCCAAGTAGCACCTGCTTCACTTCTTCAATATTAGGTGCGGCTAAGTGCTCTCCAGTTTTTAAATAATGAGCAATTTCACGAAAAATCCATGGACGGCCTTGTGCGGCACGACCAATCATAATCGCATCAGCTCCTGTATAGTCGAGCACATATTTTGCTTTTTCAGGGCTATCAATATCACCGTTCGCAATAAGTGGAATATTGATTAATTCTTTGACATGTTTTATCAAGTCATAGCGCGCTGTATTTAAATACATGTCTTCACGGGTACGGCCATGTAAAGCTAACGCTGCAATACCAGCCTCTTCTGCCCTTTTCGCTACCCTTAAAATATTTTCTTGACCATTTAAAAATCCCAATCGGGTTTTCAATGTAACAGGAACATCAACAGCAGCGACCACCGTATCAAGAATTCTTGCCACCAAGTCTTCATCTTGTAATAAAGCTGAACCTGCGAGTTTATTGCATACTTTTTTGGCAGGACATCCCATATTGATATCAACAATTTGAGCGCCATTCGCCACTTGATGACGTGCAGCCTCAGCTAACTGCTCAGGATCAGAACCGGCAATTTGTGCAGAGATTGGAGCAAGTTCCCCATCAAAATTTGCACGGTAGAGGCTTTTCTTGCTCATCTGCAAAGTCTTATCGGCAGTCATCATTTCACTGACTGCATGGCCTGCACCAAAATACTTACAGAGCGTTCTAAATGGGCGGTCAGTGACCCCAGCCATAGGAGCAACGATTAAATTATTTGACAGTTGATAGGGACCAATATACATATATATTCATACAATTGATGATCAACATAGTATACTTCAATCCGCTTGATCGGCTCATCTTTTTATGCAGGTGCTTTCCTCGCCATGAACAAACCGTTGTCTTCCCGTTTTTTATTAAAATCATTCGGTATGGTCACCGTGTGCATGAGTTTAGCTGCTTGTGGTGATAAAGCTTGGTGGTCAAATAGTGATGAGCCTGAACTAGAAAGCCAACAGATTAAACGTCTGATCCCATCGCGTGTACATAACCGTGAGTCTTGGGCAAAAGATATTGATGATATTATGCAAGAGCTAGATATAGCTAAAACTAAAACAAATACATGCAGTATTATTGCTGTGGTCGATCAGGAATCAAATTTTGTAGCTGACCCATCAGTTCCAGGACTAGGCACGAAAGCAGTTCAAGAAGTAAATACGCGCTTACAAGAAAAATTTGAAGCAAAACTGGGCCAAAAAATTGGTGGGACAGTTGCTGGTTACTTCGAAGAAGTTCTTAAAACACAACCTTCACCAGATGATAATTATATGAGTCGGATGCGTAAAGTTAAAACTGAACGTGAACTAGACTTACTCTATAGAGAAATTTTCGATTTCATGGCGAAGCATTATCATGTCAGTGCTTTAACAGGTGCAGCCAAACTGGTCGGACAAGATATTGGTGAAAAAATGAACCCAATTACCACTTTGGGTTCTATGCAAGTACACATTAACTACGCCAAAGCCAACAAACGCTCCAGCATGAATATCGCTGAGCTTCGTAATGACTTATATACAGAATACGGCGGTTTATATTACGGCATCCACCGTTTAATGGTTTATCCAGCAAATTATGATAAAGCTATTTATCGATTTGCAGACTATAACTCAGGTATGTATTCAAGCCGTAATGCTGCTTTCCAAAGTATGCTCAATGATCTGACCGACTCAGAAGTAAGTTTAGATGGTGATCTACTTCTTTACACAAAAGATGGTGATCCACGTCCGACTCAAAGCCAATCAGAAAAAGAACTCATTACTGTATTTGCAAAAAATAATATTTTAGTTACACCAAGACAAATTCGTGATGATCTTAAATTAGAAAAAGAGAAAAAGTTTGAAAGTACACAAACCTATATTGCTCTGACTAAACTTTATAAAGCAAAGACAGATAAAGAACCTATCTATGCGATTATGCCGCAAGTTGTTATTTCTGGACCAAAATTAAGTCGTGATTATAATACCAACTGGTTTGCAACCCGAGTAAACGGACGATATGAAACATGTATGCAACGAGCGAAACGAATAAGACTATAAAAAGTCTCGCCCTGTTCGATTTTGATGGAACCTTGTGTAGCAAAGACAGTTTTACAGGGTTCATCTTTTATGCTTTGTCTAAGCGCCACATTGTTAAACAAAGCTTAAAAATCCTGCCATGGATTCAAGCCTACTATCTTAACTTTTATCCAGCCCATGCCATGCGCGCCAAGTTATTTCGCAGCATGTTCAAAGATACCTCCGCAATTGAATTGCAAAGATTAGGTGAAGAATATGCACAAGAGTTAGTCTCTGCACTTTCACCTGAACTTTTCGCACAGTTACAACACCACCAGTTACGTGGTGATCAGGTGGTACTGGTTTCTGCCTCAATTGATGTCTACCTTGCTCCACTTTGCAAGTTACTCGATATCGAATTAATTTGTACTGAAACACAAATTAAAAACGGCATGGTGACGGGTTACTACTCCACCCCAGATTGTAGTAGCGAACAAAAGAAGTTGCGTATTCATCAACAATATAAGCTACAGCATTACCATCAAATTTATGCTTATGGTAATAGCTCAGAAGACCTAGATATGTTGAGTCTCGCCACACATCCATATATGGTGGGTGAAGATCGTGTTCTACCCCGTTTATCGCCAGAAAAAAAGCTCGCATAAAGCGAGCTTTTTTAATTTTACAATAATCTAGTAAATCGCCATATGATCACGATGAATCATTTCAAGTGAACGAGCTTCACCAAGTACTTGATAAACCTTATCAGAAGCTAAGCCTTTAATAATTTCAGCAGATCGCGAACTAAAATTCACTCGCCCCACTGCAATACGTTTACCTTGTTTATCTACACATTCAACCACATCGCCACGATCAAAATGTCCTTCAACAGTTTTAACTCCAACAGGGAGTAAACTGCGATGTTTCAATTTAATCGCTTCAACAGCACCATCATCAATTACAAGACGGCCTGCTGTTTGTAAATGAGCAGCGAGCCATTGTTGATGAGCAGTCATACGGTCTTTATCTGTAGTAAACAACGTACCTAGCATCTCACCCGCCATAGCACGTGACAAGACATTATCACTTTCGCCACTCGCAATGAGCGTTGGACAACCCGACTTAGCAGCTAAACGTGCGGCACGAACCTTAGTCACCATACCACCTCTGCCTAGTACACCGCCACCGCCAGCCATTTCAAATAAAACATCGTCCATGGCACGAACAGTAGAGAGTAGTTTAGCATCAGGGTTATGACGTGGATCTGAGTCAAACATACCCTGCTGATCCGTTAAAATGATTAGCAATTCTGCATGAACCTGACCTGCAACCATCGCAGCTAAAGTGTCGTTATCACCAAAGCGGATCTCATCGGTAGATACCGTATCATTTTCATTAATGACTGGAATTACATGCCAATCAATCAAATTTTGCAAAGCATCACATGAGTTTAAATAACGACGGCGGTCCGCCAGATCATCATGTGTCAGTAAAACCTGAGCAGTACGAATGCCATGTTCTTCAAGCACACTAGACCAAGTATGAATTAAACCCATCTGCCCAATTGCAGCACAGGCTTGTAGACTGGGTAGATCGGTGGGTCGACTCGCAAACTTCATGCGAACCATACCTTCAGCCACGGCTCCAGAAGACACTAAAATAATTTCGTGTCCGGCATTGTGTAGATCTGCAATTTGTTTCGCCCAATGCGAAATAGCATCCAAATCTAAACCTTGCCCATTGGCTGTGAGTAAAGATGATCCGATTTTAACAACGATTCGTTTACACTCACTGAGCTGACGTTGCCCATCGACCACTTCTATCATGTTTTCCTCGGTTTTCTAGTCACGAACGTAGATGACTTCTACATCATTGTCGTCTTCATCATCGTCAAAATCATCATCATCGCCCAACATGCCTTCAAGACGTTGTGCTCGACGCATAGCGCGATATGCTTCTTTTGCCGCAATGGTTTGTTCACGTGTTTCAACTTCTAGTTGTTCACGGAAAGCTCTTACTTCTGCTGCATATTCAGGATCTTCAACTTCGCGTTCACGTTGTTGTTCAAGCTGATCCATGAGGTAATACACAACCTCTTTCGTTCCTTCACTTAATAAGCCTGATGTCTTAAAGACAGGTCCAGTCCACTCTAGTTCATCTAGAATATGCTGACACCACTCTTCACGACTTTCTTCAGCAATCTGATCAAGTTTGTTCAGTACTAAAACAATTGGTAGTTTAGCCAAAGTCGGTGAAAACTTAGCTAACTCGTTCATAATTGCTTTTGCATTATGCGCCGGATCTGAACCATCAATTGGTTGCACATCAATAATGTGTAAAAGGATACGCGTACGGGCCAAATGTTTAAGGAAACGAATTCCCAAACCAGCGCCTTCAGCAGCACCTTCAATCAACCCAGGAATATCGGCCATTACAAATGAACGATGACGGTCAGCATCTACTACACCTAGGTTTGGAACCATGGTTGTAAATGGATAATCTGCCACTTTTGGTTTTGCAGCACTTACAGCACGAATAAATGTTGATTTACCAGCATTTGGCATGCCCAACAAACCAACATCTGCCAATACTTTTAATTCAAGGCGAATTTCACGAAATTCACCTTTAATGCCAGTCGTACATTTACGCGGAGCACGGTTAGTTGATGATTTAAAGTGGGTATTCCCCAAACCACCGTCACCACCACCTGCAACCAGAATTCTTTGGCCGTCTTCAACCAAATCGCCAATAATATCGCCTGAATCTGTATCAACAATTGTTGTACCCACGGGTACTTTTAAAACCACATCTTCACCACCACGTCCGGTACAGTTAGCGCCTGCACCATTCTTTCCGCGCTCAGCACGGAACTTACGTGTGTAACGGTAATCGACTAGCGTACTCGTATCATCATCAGCTTGAATATAGATACTTCCACCACGTCCGCCATCACCACCATCTGGGCCACCAAATGGGACAAATTTTTCACGGCGAAAACTGGCTACGCCATTGCCACCGTCGCCAGCCTCTACGGTAATGACTGCTTCATCAACAAAGCGCATCTGCCAATCCTCTAAAAACTCTAAAACCGCCTATTCTGCCATATTTTCATAAAATTCTCGAATAGAAAATGGGACAAATCCCATTTATAACGATCTGTTTTTATCTTTAAGTCATCAAAAGCATTTTAGATTCACAAATATGGGCTTTATCCAAAATAAAATGCAGGATTCCTATTTAATTTTTAAGGATGAACATTGCGTAAAGGCAAGGTCATTTGCATATCAAGATTGGCTTTTGTTTTTGGAACCGAATTATACATAATGGCATTAAATGAAGAGATATTCCCCATTTCCATAGGGTCATTCACCTCTAAACTTGGTTTAAACTGATGTTTAACCGATAAATTTACTGGCTCATCAAATTCAAAATAAACAGGACCATCAAAAACAATTTTAATCGGAATGGTATAACTACGCTTTAACTGAAAAGGCACATCTAACTTTATGGGAATATCAAGTTTAAGTGGAAATTTAGGTAAAAACTTATTTTGATAAATTAGATCTGTAGTTGTTTCAAGCGGCATAACCTGATCAATTTTTAGAGTTGTTGTGTAGTCAACACTGACTGTAACAGGTGTTTCTACAGCAAAACTTATATCTGCTAAATATCTCCCTTTTAGCGGTAGAGTCAGTTGGCGATTTATATCTAAGGTTGTATCAAGTTTACCAATAGACTGAACTTGCAATGTATTACCAACTTGAATCTTTGTTTCTAAAGAGTCAGGTAAACTAATATCGGCATTATGAGCCGAAACAACTAAGTTTGCTTGAATATTGAGGTATACCCAAAACATAACCGCGGCAAGTATCATCATTAAAATAAAACTGATGAGCATACTCTTGAGTGAACGAAACATTACCATCCACCCTATTGATCAGCTGTCGTCTGCGATGTTTCTGAACCTACTACCCGATTTAATCGCATACTGGACAGAGGAATTTTTAACTCACCATTTGCAATCTTCACAGGCAATGTGTTCTTTACATCAACCGAAGCATTTAATGCTGTTTTAACAGGGACACTCAAATTACCCTCAATTGGAATATTAGTATCCAATCTCGCTTTTAGAGGAATATGTAAATTTTCTTTTAATACTGTCCGCACTGGTGCATCAAATTTCAAATGGACCTTTTGCTCAAGAGGAACATTAATATCAATTGGAACATCTAGTTTTAATGGAATTGTTCCTTTTAATGGCAGTGTAATATCACGCCCCAAAACTCTAACCTGAACCTTCGTATCAATTGGTAAATTTTGCTCAACCTTTAATACTTCTTTAACAGGAATTGTTGTACTAATAGGGACCATATTATCGAAATAGACACGCGGAGTTAAAGTTTGCGTTAAAGGAATATTCAATTGCTCATCAATTGGAATACTGGCATTTACCCGCCCTTTCACATCAACGTTTAAAGCATCTTGTACTTTAACCTTAACTTGTAGAGGTTCTTGCAAGTCAATAGCAACTGCTTGATTCTTCAATGGAATATAAATATTAAAATGCTTAAACACCCATATTGCAATGAGTACACCACATAAATTGGCAATAATGATGAATATAAAAACGACCAACAAACGTTTAAACTGCGACAATTCCTATCCCTTACTATTTTCTTTTTTTCCTTAATTCATATTCTCATTTATTTACAAAAAATAGTCAGCATATATTTTGTACGGTTGTAAAAAAACCCAGTCTAAACTGGGTCTTTTTGTGAAAATCTTTTATAGATCGTTAAATGATCTTAAGCATTCAATTCTGCTGGGATTTTCTTGTAGCTTACGCCGCACATTTGTTCAGCAATACGTAATACCTGGCAGCTATAACCTACTTCGTTATCGTACCAAACATAAGCAGTTAAACGGTTACCAGAAGTAATCGTTGCTTGAGCGTCATATACACCAGCAGTACGAGAACCGATAAAGTCACTCGATACAACTTCAGTCGAGTTGGTATAACCAATTTGACCTTGAAGGCTAGAGTTAATTGAAATTTGACGAATGTATTCGTTCACTTCTTCACGATCAATTTCTTTATCAAGCGTTAAGTTCAAGATAGCAAGAGATACGTTTGGAGTAGGAACACGTACAGAGTTACCAGTTAACTTACCTTTTAATGCAGGTAATGCTTTAGCAACCGCTTTAGCTGCACCAGTTTCTGTAATTACCATGTTTAAAGTAGCAGCACGACCACGACGATCTGCTTTATGGTAGTTGTCGATCAAGTTCTGGTCATTTGTAAATGAGTGAACAGTTTCAACATGACCATTAAGAACTTTATATTTGTCATCCAATACTTTAAGAATTGGAGTAATTGCATTTGTTGTACAACTTGCAGCAGAGATGATTTTGTCTTCATCTAAGATGTCTGTGTTGTTTACGCCAAATACAACGTTTTTCATTTCGCCTTTACTTGGTGCAGTCAATACAACACGTGCAACGCCTGGGCATTTTAAGTGTTGGCTTAGACCTTCAGCATCACGCCATTTACCAGTATTGTCGATTAAAAGTGCGTTTGAAATACCGTATTCAGTATAGTCAACTTCACTTGGACTAGACGCATAAATCACTTTAATGAAGTTACCATTCGCAATGATTGCTTCATTTTCTTCATCAACAGCGATTGTACCAGCGAAAGTACCGTGAATAGAGTCACGACGAAGTAAAGAAGCACGTTTTGCTAAATCGCCATCAGAAGATTTACGCACAACAATTGCTTTAAGGCTTAAACCACGACCTAAACCTGACTGGCTAATGATTAAACGAGCCAAGATACGGCCAATACGACCAAAACCATAAAGAACGACATCTTTAGGTTGTTCAGAAGTTGCGCTACCTTTGATTGACTCAACTGCTTGAGCAACAAAAGCATCAACATCACCGCCTTTTTCTTTATATTCAACAGCAAGTTTACCGATATCAACTTCTGCAGAGCCAATATTTTCAAGCTTAGCTAAAGCTTCTAAAATTGGGAATGTATTTACAACAGAAAGCTCAACGTCTACAACACGTGTACGGCGGTGAGTTTTCAAAATTTGGATAACAGAACGGTTAATTAAAGAGCGACCGTAAACAGATACGACAATATTTTTTTCACGGTATAATTGTCCGATTAATGCAATCATACGTTCCGCGATTTCTTCACGGTTTTTCCAACGGCCTTGGTGTTCAGCATGCAGGGCGATGATAGTGTCTTTGCTCACAGATACGTCCTCTAATTAATTATATCTAGGCGTGATTTTTTAAACCCCGTAATTGTAATGGAATTATTGGCAAGAATGAATCAAAAGCTGACGTTAGTGATTAGATTTTCCTGAAATTCATCATAAATTCATAAAATACCTATAATTATTTTTTATTATTTTATTGTTTAAAGCAGCTAAATTTTTGCTTTTTCTTACTTTTTAGATTCTGAGTCTCTAATCAAACTCATCATTTTTTAATCTTTTTTGATATTTCGCGATGTTGAGCTGCAAATTTTTGGCTTTTTGACGTTGCTGATAAAGGTGTACTGCACCTTCTAAAACCAACACAAATACCGCGCACCAGATCGGAATATAAGTGAACCATTCTTCTTGGCCAATACTCTCCCCTAAAACTAAAGAAGCTAGAGCAAGTAATACAGGTTCTAAATATCCTAAAAGTCCAAACACAACTAATGGTAAAAAGCGACTTGCCAGAATATAGCTTCCTAAACCAATAGCACTTAAAATTCCAAGCCCAACAATGACCAAAGCAAGACTCGGTTGGTCTATAAATTTGCTATAAGGAAGTAAACCTGTATGGGTCAAATAAATTGCAATTGGTAGAATAATAACTAAGTCCCACCAAAAACCGCCTAAATTGTCTGTTTTAATGGTCTTACGTAATAAAAAATAGGCAGAATAGCCAACTGCAACCAATGCAGTTTCCCAAGCGATACTTCCTAAACGCCAGATCTCATGGCCTACGCCAATGACGGCAAGAATAATTGCGACCCGTTGAAATTTTGATATTTTTTCGCCATACAGCACACTTCCAGCCAAGACAAGAACAAGTGGCAATAGAAAGTAGCCTAAAGATACTTGTAAGCCACGCCCGTGCATTGGCCCCCATAAAAAAAGCCAAAGCTGTACCGAAGTTAAAACGGAGGTTGTGATTAACAACAATAATAAAGATGGCTTAGCCAAAATACGCTGGTAGATATTTTTTATATAGCCTAAATCACCACTCCACCACATAAACAAAGTGAGAACTGGTAATGTTGCAATAATCCGCCATCCAAAAGTCTGTTCACTATCAAGCTGACTTAACAACTGAGTATAAAAATAAAGTACACCAAAAGTGATAGATGCCATGACAGACAAGCTCACGCCTTTAAACATCATCACCCTCTTAGACTTTAGTAAAAACAGCTCACCACAATACTTGATTTATCCACTATAAAAAAGAAAAAACCATGTAAAAACATGGTTTTTTATTAATCAGACATCTACTGTTATTCTTGATGTTCTGTACGGATAACATCGCGAATATCAAAACCTAAGGTTTTTGCATAATTTAGATATTCATCAACCACTTCTTGTTCAGGATGAGGTGTTCTTGATAATACCCACAGATATTTACGAGAAGGTTCTCCGACTAAAACAGTTTGATAGTCTTCATCTATTTTTAAAATCCAGTAATCTCCACGAATAACAGGAATCCATCTCACAGCTTCGGGTAAGAAACTCACCTTCAATTTCGTGTTATATGGCGGATTTACCACAAAGGCTTCACCAATAGATTGCTGTAATTGTTTTCTATTGTCATAACAGCGATTATCTACAACCACATTGCCATTTTCATTTAAGGTGTAAGTTGCAGATACGTTATAAGCACATTTTTTTTGAAAAAATGCAGGCTTACGGGCAACTTCATACCAGACACCTAAATATCGGTCCAGTTCAACTTTATAAACAGTTTGCAAGGGTTTCGGTTGAGCATAGACATACGTTCCAACAGCTAAACCAGCCAAAACGATGCCGCCCAACGCAATTTTACCCAAACGCCAACTGGCTTGCGGAACATTATTTCGAAATGCCATTGTTGCCCTCAACGATTAGTTGTGAATACAAAAGAACTCAAACATCTACAGTAGCTTGTTTTTTAAACACATTATGTAGCGTTATGTATTCGTTTATTGCAACATCTGCGCTTTTAATCGAATGATATCATCACGTATCCGCGCTGCTTGCTCGAACTGTAGATCTTTCGAGGCCTTTAACATATCTTTTTCAAGCTTAGTAATATGTTTACTAAACAATTTTGGATCTGAAAGAATATGTCTTTCGTCGGCACTCAATGCTTGTGCTTGTTCAAGTACTTTTTCATCAATCTCGTCGTCTGAAAGTACCTCACCCGAGTCAATTTCTTTGATAACCTGACGGACAGCACTACGTGGCGTAATACCATGCAGCTCATTAAACTCAATTTGTTTAGCTCTACGGCGATCAGTTTCATCTATTGCTTTTTGCATAGAATCGGTAATTCGGTCAGCATATAAAATTGCTTTACCTTTCACATTACGCGCAGCACGACCAATTGTTTGAATAAGTGAACGTTCAGAACGTAAAAAGCCCTCTTTATCTGCATCTAAAATAGCAACCAAAGAAACTTCAGGCATATCCAGACCTTCACGTAATAGGTTAATACCGACTAAAACATCAAATACACCTGTACGTAGTTCATGAATAATTTTGACACGTTCAACCGTATCAATATCTGAGTGGAGATAAGCAACCTTAACGCCATATTCTTTTAAATAAGAAGTCAGGTCTTCTGCCATACGCTTTGTTAAAGTGGTAATTAATACCCTTTCATTCAAGTTTTTACGAATATTAATTTCAGAAAGAACATCATCTACTTGGGTTAAGACAGGACGAATTTCAATCTCAGGATCGATGAGACCTGTTGGACGTACCACCTGTTCAACGATTTGGTCTGACTTTTCTAATTCATATTTAGCAGGTGTTGCACTTACAAAAATGGTCGTCGGTACAATACGCTCCCATTCTTCAAATTTCATAGGACGGTTATCAAGCGCACTTGGTAAACGGAACCCATAATTCACTAAGTTTTCTTTACGTGATCGGTCACCTTTATACATCGCTCCAATTTGCGGAACAGTAACGTGTGATTCATCAATAATGAGCAAAGCATCTTCTGGAATATAGTCAAATAAAGTCGGCGGCGCTTCACCAGATGGACGTCCTGACAAATGACGTGAATAGTTTTCGATACCATTGGTATAGCCCAACTGTTGCATCATTTCTAAATCGTAGCGTGTCCGTTGTTCAATGCGCTGTGCTTCGAGCAATTTGTCATGTTCACGGAAGAATTTGAGCTGATCTTGTAATTCATCTTTAATTGTATCGATGGCACGGGTTAAATGATCTTTTGGTGTTACATAATGGCTTTTCGGATAAATTGTTATCCGAGAAACTTTACGAACCATTTTACCTGTTAGCGGGTCAAACCAACGGATTGAGTCGACCTCATCATCAAATAGTTCAATACGAATTGCATGTTGATCGGATTCTGCTGGGAAAATATCAATAATTTCGCCACGAATTCGATAAGTACCACGTAAAAATTCAAGTTCATTACGCGTATATTGCATTTCAACCAATCGGCGGATGATTTCATCACGACTTACTCGGTCGCCCTCAACCACATGCAGCAACATTTGCATATAGGCATTCGGGTCACCCAAACCATAAATTGCAGACACTGATGCCACAATAATTGCATCACGACGTTCTAATAAAGCTCGTGTTGCCGATAATCGCATCTGATCAATGTGATCATTAATGGCTGAATCTTTTTCAATAAACGTATCCGAAGATGGAACGTAAGCTTCTGGCTGGTAGTAATCGTAATAACTTACAAAATATTCAACCGCATTATTGGGGAAGAAAGATTTAAACTCACCATAAAGCTGGGCAGCCAAAGTTTTGTTATGGGCCATCACAATTGTAGGTCGCTGTGTTTGGGCGATCACATTTGCCATGGTATAGGTCTTACCCGAACCTGTTACCCCTAGCAATAACTGATTACGAAAACCATGTTCGATACCACTGACCAGCTTTTCAATTGCCTGTGGCTGATCACCTGCTGGCTGATAATGAGTGACCAAATCAAAAGGTTGATTTTCGTTCAATGTTATCTCTCTTTATGAAAAAATTGAATTTAACGTCTCCCTCATTAATGGGGATTTTTCTTTTAATTTAAAGTCCAAATTGCGTTGAAAATTCTATGCAAAAGAATAAGCATCTTAACACTTGACCAATACCATAATCAGTTGCAACATGGACCTATCCATTAAATAAAAAGCATAACCATGACCTACCAATATCATGATGAAAGTATTGTAACCGAACTTCCCGAAGATACCGTTTTTGTATTTGGAAGTAACCTTGCTGGACAGCACGGTAGCGGTGCAGCACGCGTTGCCCGCCAACACTTCGGAGCAGTTGAAGGTGTAGGTCGTGGCTGGGCTGGTCAAAGCTTTGCAATTCCCACCTTAAATGAACATATTCAACAAATGCCTCTTTCACAAATTGAGCACTATGTTGAAGATTTTAAAATATATGCAAAAAACCATCCTAAAATGAAATATTTTGTCACTGCTTTAGGTTGCGGCATTGCGGGTTATAAAGTTTCTGAAATTGCACCACTGTTTAAAGATATTCATCACAACGTTATCTTTCCAGAATCTTTTAAACCTTATGTTGAAGACAATGCAGTTTCTCAATTTCCGACATTAACTCAAAAGATGGTGAAAAGTTTCATTAATGATGAGGTTATTTTTTACTTCAATCATGGAAGTGAATCTTTTGAAGAAGCCTTAGATAAAACAGATTTATCAAGTGCCGAAAAAGCCATTGCTCTAATTGTTTTAAATGAAGAGCTTTACCCTCGGGATCGTTATGGACGAGGCCGTGATCATGAGCTGAGTGATATTTTAGGTAAGCTCAACGGCAAGATATTTGATCTTCATGGAAATTCTGAGGGTGCCATGATTTTTGTGAGTGCAGTCGTTGCCCTCATGGAACTTTACGATTTTGACGAGCAAGACTTTATCAAATTATGGCGTGGTGAAAAAAATATTGATCACCCTATTAATCGATAATTTATTTTATAACATTCTCAAAAAGCAGATTAATTTCTGCTTTTTTATTATTCTATTTTCAATTACTACTATTTAATTATTCTAATAAATTTAAAATCTTTATCTTTTCAAATATGAGCTTTTCTCATTATACTTTAAGGCAAACTGAATACTTAAAGAAACATATGGAAACTTTAGATTCTTCAATTTTTGACCTTAGCCCAATTCCAATGTGGATTGAAGATTTCAGTGAAGTTAAACAACAATTTGACTTATGGAGAAATCAAGGTATTGAAAACCTCCATGAGTTTTTAAGTCAAAATAAAAATTTAATTATTGAATGCGCACATAAAATTAAAATCGTTCGCGTTAATCAAAAAACATTAGAACTTTTTGAAGCAAAAACTCACGAAGAACTCTATTCGAATTTAAATCTTATTTTTAAAAAAGAAATGTTCGAATCACATATTCATGAACTTGAAGAACTATGGAAGGGTAAAACTCACTTTTCAAGTACGACTGTAAATTACACCTTATCAGGCAAACGTATTGATGTTCAGCTAAGAGGTTCTATTTTACCCGGCTCTGAATCGACCTTTGAGCGTGTATTAATCACGACCGAAGACATTACGCCCTATCAAAATGCACTTCGTGAGGAAGAAAAAAATCGTCGATTAGCTGAGTCTATGTTTATCTATTCACCCACCTCTCTTTGGGTTGAAGATTTCAGCCGTATAAAAAATAGAATTGATCAACTTAGGCTATTGGGAATTGAAGATTTTAGAACTTTTCTAGATGTTCATCCTGAATTTGTCCGCCAATGTATAGAAGATATTCTGATTTTAGATGTTAATCAGGCAACTTTAGACTTATTTAAATCACCTGATAAAACGACACTCTTGAGAAATACACATAAAATTTTTGCACAAGAGATGATTGAAACCTTTCGGGAACAACTTATCGAACTTTGGCAGGGTAATATTCATCATAAACGTGAAGCCATCAATTATGCCTTAGATGGGCAAATAAGAAATGTATTGCTTCAATTTACCGTTTTCCCTGGTTATGAAGAGACTTGGGGACTGGTACAGGTTGCACTTACAGATATTACCGCACGTAAAAAAGCAGAAAACTATCTTGAATATCTGGGACAACACGATGTTCTTACCAAACTATATAATCGTGCTTTTTTTACAGAAGAACTTAATCGTTTAAACCGAAGTATTATTCGGCCTGTTTCTTCAATTTTCTTAGATATGAATGGATTAAAAGAAACAAATGATCAGTTTGGTCATGATATTGGGGACGGCTTATTGCGTCGCGTCGGAAATATTTTAAATCAGACCATTATAAATACGCCCTATACAGCCTCTAGAATAGGTGGCGATGAGTTCGTAATTTTAATGCCGGGGGCAGATGAAGCGAATGTTCTAATTATGCTTCAAACTATTCAGGAGCTTTTTAATATCGACAATCAATATTATTCAAGCCACCCAGTTAGCATTGCAATTGGACATGCAACAACTCAAGCAAATGAACAAATTGAGGACATGTTGAAGCGAGCTGACCATCACATGTACCAAAAGAAAAAAAGCTATTATCAGGAAATTTTATTTAATCAATAAAAAAACAGGCATATTGCCTGTTTTTGAACTTAACGTTTTCCCATAGAACGACGAGTACCACGTGGAGGCATCCATGTTCTATCTGCGTATTGCTCTGGTTTTGGACGCACTTGGTTGTGTACCGCGTCGTCGGCTTCATTGCTATCATTCGGCATTGGGAATGGCAATTTCACCAAAGCCTTTTTCTGTTTTGGCTGTTGCTCAGTCATGATTCATTCTCGAAATTTCGATTGCGACCTATTATAAATGATTTTCTCATTTCTTTCTAAAAAAGCTTCAATTGAATAAATATTGCTTAAGATGATTACTAAACTAAACTTTTTTACATCTGAAAAGGTTCACATCCGCAAATTACTTAATTTTTGCGATAAGATAGTATGCTTTTTATTTTTTAATCCCATAAGAGGAATATTGCCGTGGACGTACGTCTTTCTGATCGTGTCAATGCTATCAAACCGTCCCCTACACTTGCTGTAACCAACAAAGCTGCTGAACTTAAAGCTGCTGGCAAGAACGTAATTGGTTTAGGTGCTGGCGAACCAGACTTTGATACCCCTCAACACATCAAAGATGCTGCAATTGAAGCGATTAATAATGGTTTCACCAAATATACGGCTGTAGATGGTACTCCTGGGTTAAAAAAAGCAATTATTGCTAAATTTAAACGCGATAATAATCTTGATTATCAAGTGAATCAGATTTTGGTTTCATGTGGTGGCAAGCAAAGCTTCTTTAACTTAGCGCTTGCCCTATTAAACAAAGGCGATGAAGTTATCATTCCAGCACCTTTCTGGGTAAGCTATCCAGATATGGTCATTATTGCTGAAGGTACTCCAGTCATTGTGAAATGTGGTGAAGACCAACGTTTCAAAATTACTCCTGAACAATTAGAAGCAGCTATTACACCTAACACTCGTTTAGTTGTATTAAACAGCCCATCTAACCCAACAGGTATGATCTATAGCAAAGCTGAATTAGAAGCTTTAGCTGAAGTATTACGTCGTCATCCACAAGTATTTGTTGCATCTGACGATATGTATGAACCAATTCGTTGGGAAGATGAGTTCTACAACATCGCAACTGTTGCTCCAGATTTATATGATCGTACGATTGTTTTAAATGGTGTGTCTAAAGCATATGCGATGACTGGTTGGCGTATCGGCTATGCAGCCGGCCCAGCAAAAATCATTGGCGCAATGAAAAAAATCCAGTCTCAATCAACTTCAAACCCAACTTCTATTTCACAAGTTGCTGCTGAAGCTGCATTAAATGGTCCTCAAGATGTACTTCAACCAATGATTAAAGCGTTCAAACGCCGTCATGACTTAGTTGTAAATGGTTTGAATGAAATCCAAGGGATCTCTTGTTTGCCTGCTGACGGTGCCTTCTATGCCTATGCAAACATTCGTCCTCTTATTCGTGCAAAAGGCTTAAAATCTTGCACAGAGTTCTCTGAATGGTTACTAGAAGAAACTGGTGTAGCAGTAGTTCCTGGTGATGCATTTGGTCTAGGCGGTTTTATGCGTATTTCATATGCGACTGCTGATGAAGTGCTTGTTGATGCGTTAGCACGTATCAAAAAAGCTGCTGACTCAATTGACGGTGTAGATGCTGCAATTGCTTCTATTGAAGCTGAAAAAGCTGCGAAATAATCTGCATCTTTTATAAAAAAGGGTTCTCTTCAAAGAGAACCCTTTTTTAATTGTTCTATGCTTTGCCTTTCTTGGGCATCATATAAATAACCAGAAAAATTCCAAACAAAACCATAAAACTAGACAAAATCACTCGCCCTGTTACCACTTCATTAACAAATAGATTTCCACCTAAAATTGCCAAACATGGCACACTCAACTGCACGGTACTAGCAGTCACTCGATCAATATGCTTCAAAATTGCATACCAAACTACATAAGCCCCACTTGAAGTCACACCACCAGACAAAATTGCTAATACCCAACCGTAAAAATCAATATACCGCTCTTGATTAAACAATATATTTGCCAACAAAACGATTGGTACAGCCAATATAAAATTTGCCAATGTGCTTCCGACAGGTTGTGTCATGTTACGGCCAGCAATGCTGTATCCAGCCCATGCCAAACCAGACAGGATCATAAGCAAAGCATACTTCCAATGAGGTGCGTGAGTACCAGGTAATAGCAAAACAATCATGCCTGCTAAAGCTATGCATAAACCGATACCACGGTACATGCCAATTTGTTCGCCATACCAATAACCGTAAAGCACCATGGTAAGTTGTACGACACCAAATAATAGTAAAGCGCCTATACCTGCATCTATTTGAAGATAGGCACAAGAAAATGCTAAAACATAAACTGCTAGAAAAAATGCGTTCTTAAAATTCCATTGAACATCAGTTTGAGACGTTTTTGAATATAAAAATAGCCCCAATAAAACAACTGCACCACTCACTACTCGTATTAAGCTAAAACTCATTGGGTCGATATGATGCCCTGCCAGAGCCAAACGGCACAACACAGAATTTGCCGCAAAAGCCACCATCGCAAGTGCAATTTTTAAAAGCATTATCCTTATGCTCCTGCTATTTTTTATAGTGTATAAGAAGAACTTCTTATCTATCTAATTCATTATGCAACTAATTTATTCCACTTTTTAGAATAAAGATGTTTTATGCTCCGTAGGTAAGCTGTAAGTCTTCAACTCATCAGTTCAATCTTTAATTCGTGGAATTGACATATCGATGACTTAATAATAGGCTAACAACAAGTTCCATTTAAGAACTTATATAATTAAAGGACTCAAAAATGAAAAATCCGATGGAAATGACTGGTCTTGAATTTTTACAAGCGATGATTGATGGCCATATTCCAGCAGCAAGTATTAGTAAAACCATACCTATGCAACCTACTGAAATTTCAGAAGGGTCTGTTACTTTTAAAGCCCAAGCAGATCATAATCATCTAAATCCGCTAGGCGGCGTACATGGTGGCTTTGCTGCTACAGTTTTAGATTCTGTGACTGGCTGTGCAGTACATACGATGTTACCTGCTGGTGTAGGCTACGGAACAATCGATCTTAACGTAAAAATGTGTCGCCCTATTCCAAAGAACCACCCTTTAATTGCGATAGGTAAAGTCATTAACTTAAGTAAAAACTTAGGAATTTCCGAAGGAAAGATTATTGATGAGGAAGGTAAACTGTATGCCTATGCAACAGCAACCTGCATGATTATTCGTCCATAATCATTAAAGGCAGCTTTAAACCGCTGCCTTTTTTATTGAGTAAACTGGATTATCTGGACGGTCACAGGTTTGTGCCACGACATAAGAAGCCCAAATATTCTTGAGTTGAAGCTCTACCACCTCTTGATGTTCAACAGACCAAGCTAGAACTTTATTTTTGCCCAGCAGCAACTCTCCTTCTAATTGAAAAATATATAAAGCTTTAGAAGGGTTTAATAGTTTTGAACTTTTTAAAATTTTTAGTGAACTATGCACATTCCATTTGGAACTAAACCAAAGCTGCAATAAATCACCTAAATACAAGTCCTGCTTTTTAAAAGGATAAGCATCAATCGACGCACCCTCTACAGGCGTGTAATAAGATTCTGGTTGACTTAAAATATTGAGATAATTACGTTGATAAAAATCAAAATTAGAAAAAATAGAGGCAACAGTAAGTGTTTTCATACTTATCTCCGATTTAGCCATTTTAGTGCTGGCAAGTTGGTTTTAAATCCACACTGTTTGAATTTCTTCAAACGCTTGTTCTGTTCCGAATTTAGCAATTGATTTTTTAAAGTGCAAGTAATTTCTTAGCTCACCCCTTAACTGATCAAATAAAAAGCATACAGCACAAAAATAAAGTAAACATGGCAATTTACACTTGACCCTTCTCAAAATCTCCTTATAATCGCATGCAGATTCTCCCATAGCTCAGTCGGTAGAGCGACGGACTGTTAATCCGCAGGTCCCTGGTTCGAGCCCAGGTGGGAGAGCCAAATACTAAAAAGCCCGCAGTATTAAAGCGGGCTTTTTTTTGCCATAAATTTATCAATAACTATAAAAAAACCCCTCTCATAACATAGAGGATTTAATGATTAATTTCATTCAATGTCCGAATCAAAATTCAAAAGACCTAGCATCTATAAACTCACTATCGGTTCATTCTGAACCTTATTACTCTACCTCAACAACTTTTAAAGGATTAAAAGACTGAGAAGTAGGCATCATTTCAATACGGTTAATATTAATATGTGGAGGTTGTGATGCAACCCACGCTACCGTATTTGCAATATCTTCAGGCAAAATTGGGTTCTTTTTATCATATAGATTGTTCACTTTCTCCTGATCGCCTTTAAAACGTACTAAAGAAAATTCTGTACCACCACAAAGACCTGGCTCAATATTAGTTACTCGAATGCCAGTACCAGACAAATCAGCTCGAAGATTTAAACTAAATTGCTCCACAAATGCTTTAGTTGCACCATAAACATTACCGCCCGGATACGGATATGTACCTGCAATAGAACCCATATTGATGATTAAACCGGACTTTTTCTTCACCATATTCGGTAAAATTAACCGTGTAACGGTGATCAACCCTTTAATATTGGTATCAACCATAGTGTACCAATCACCCAAATCTGATTTATCTGCTGACTCTAACCCTAATGCTAGACCAGCATTATTAACCAATAAATCAATTTGACTGATTTGAAATTCGGCTGGTAAAGCAACCAATGCTTTATTTATATTTTCTGCCGTATCTGTCATATCAAATACTAACGGATAGAATTTATCACCAAGCTCTTGCTGTAATTCTTTTAGTTTTTCTGCCCGTCTTCCACAGCCAATAACCTTATAACCTAACTCAATCAGTTTTTTAGAAATGCTATAACCAAAGCCCGCCGAGGCACCCGTAACTAATGCTAACATTCTTATATCCTTAAAATATTTGACTACTTTAGTTGATCCGATTATGAACAATCTTATCTGTATATTTACATAATATTCGTTATTACTTTAAAAATAAAAATTTTCGAAAATTTTATTACGAATAATAAAAATCGAGAAAATAAAAATATATGAATATAGTTTTATTAAGATTAACAGGTAATAAACAGCGCAGATCTGAGCTAACCAATCCTAAAAATTAATTTAAAATTAAAGGGTTAAAATAAAAAAGTTTATCTAGATAAGATAAACTTTTTTAAAACTTTTAATATTATGCAGGCACACCACTGTGAAAACGGAAGGTATCATCAGGCGTTAAAACCAGATTCTTTTCAACCTCACGAATATGCTCAATGCGCTGTTGAATATCCTCTTTAGGATTTTTCATTTTTGTATTTTTTGCAGCATCAAGTGCAAGTGCCAAATAGTCTTCAAAATGACGAGACTCCGACTTAAGCAAGTAGCGATAATAGCGCCCCAACTCTTCATCTACGCGTGGAGCAAGTGCATGGAAACGTTCGCATGAGCGAGCCTCAACAAAAGCACCTACCACTAGTACATCAATTAAAGCTTCGGGTTCATAAGTACGAATCTCTTTACGCAAGCCACCCGCATAGCGCCCTGCACTTAAGCCATCCCATTTCTGACCACGCTTGGCCATAAGCTCAAGCACCTGTTCATAATGGAGCATTTCTTCCCGTACTAGTTGTGCAAGCTTTACTTGCAAATCAGGAAAAAAGCTATAACGGAACATTAAGTTCATTGCTGTACTAGCTGCTTTTTTTTCGCAATTAGCATGATCTTGCATCAAGATATCTAAATTATTAATTGCCTCATCTAACCACGCGTTTGGTGTTTGGCATCCTAAAAAAGCCAAGACAGGTTGCATTAATTCATCGTAATTGATACTCGACATAACCAATTAACCTGCCACCTGAATTGCCGCTTTCATATCTTTAACAGCTTGAACCAGACCTACAAAAATGCTGTCAGCAATAATCGAGTGCCCAATGTTTAACTCGTGAATTTGTGAGATAGCAGCAATTGGAGCAACATTCTTTAAATTAAGTCCGTGACCCGCATTTACCACCAAACCTTTTGAAGCTGCGTATTCCACACCTTTTATAATACGTGCTAGTTCTTCTTGCTGCTCTTGTTCTGTTATCGCGTCTGCATAGGCCCCCGTGTGTAATTCAATAGTAGGTGCTCCACAAGCAATTGCTGCATCAATCTGAGCTAAATCGGCATCAATAAATAATGATACATCACAACCAATAGCAGCCAAGGCCTGAGTTGCAGCTTTAACCTTATCAAAGTTACCTACTACATCTAAACCACCTTCAGTTGTTACTTCTTGGCGTCTTTCTGGCACGAAGCATACATGCTGTGGCTGAATTTCTTTGGCAAACTCAACCATTTCATCAGTAACAGCCATTTCTAGATTCATGCGTGTTTTTAATAATGGTCGCATACGACGTACGTCATCATCCTGAATATGGCGACGATCTTCACGCAAATGCAAGGTAATCCCTTCTGCACCAGCTTGTTCACAAATGAGAGCAGCTTCTACAGGGTCTGGATAAGTAGTACCGCGCGCCTGTCTTAAAGTAGCAACATGGTCTATGTTTACACCAAGCAATGCAGCCATAAATAAATCCTAATTACGATTGAGTTTGAGTATTTTGAATCCACAATTGTCGACTTTTTAGAGGACGATCTCCTAAAAGCGATGTAATCATTTGACGGTATAGTTTACCTAATAATTGCAGTTGTTCGTGAGAAAAATCCTGCCCTTGCTCATAATCCACCATAGACAAAATCGCTTTTCCTGACAAAGAGGAACGACTCGCCTGCGCAATGGGAGCAAAACCTTCGGTCACTTGAAATTGATAAAACTGATGAGGCTGAATCGGCTGCTGCTGAGTATCAACTGAAAAATCAAGTGCGTATCCCAATTCAGGCAAAAGCACATGTTCGAACTGGCGCAGTATCTGTCTTAAAAAAAGATCGGGGTGATCAGTAGAAGCCAACTGCTGTAACTGCAATAGCGTTAACTGATATTGCTCAAAAGATTGAGGCATTGGTTCTTCTAGTGGACATAGCCGAAGAATGATTTCACTTAAATAAAATCCGGCAAAAAAGGCGTCACCAAAAAAGAAAACAGGCTGATTTAATATTTCTAACTTGGTAAAGTTTTTTAGCTCACTTTTACCTGTCGCTTGTAATCGGATAGGTTGATACTGAGGGGGCGGAGTCTGTCTTAAAATACCATCGACTCGCCCATATTCCTGAGTAAAAAGATGCACAATATGACTTTTTTCACGGTACTTACGGTGATGAATCATATATCCATGGAGGACTTCATTGCGCATCATAAAAAGAAACTATTCCTCAGATTCTTTTTCTTTTTTGTCATCCTCATCATCACCATCAGGAATCACCGCACCTACAACAGCCGCTGTACCTTTGACAACACCTTTTGTAGTTTTATAGGCGATCCCTACTGGTACGGTTACAAGCTTATATACACAACCTTGTAACATCAATGTACATCCAACTATAGTCACCAATGATGTAATTGTTTTCATACCAGTATCCTTATCCTTATCCTTATCCTTTAGATATCACTATATCCTAAGCTTTTTAAGGCACGCTCATCATCAGACCAGCCACCCTTCACTTTCACCCAAAGTGTGAGCATAATTTTTTGCTCAAACATTTTTTCCATGTCTTTTCGGGCATCCATACCGATTGTTTTAAGCTTGGCACCTTTTTCACCAATTACAATCGCTTTTTGGCCCGCACGATCTACAAAAATCGTTGCATCAATATAAGTACAAGCTGGTTTTAAACGACCCGTTTTTTCACTAACAGCAGCTTCTTCCGTTTTGAAAGATTCGATTTGTACTGTTAAATCATAAGGTAGTTCTTCACCTAACTGGCGCATGATTTTTTCACGAATAATTTCGCTAGCTAAAAAGCGTTCAGAACGGTCAGTAATCTGATCAAATGAATACAAAGGCGCTTGATAAGGAAGATACTTCTCAATCGTTTCACTCAAGTGTTCCAGATTTGCTCCGCGTAATGCAGATACAGGAACGATCTCGGCAAAATTCATAAGCTTTGCACGCTCTTGAATTAAAGGCAGAATATCTCTTTTATCTTCAAAAGTATCAGCCTTGTTAATCACCAAAATAACTGGCATTTCAGCATTCTTGAGTTTTTCAAGCACTAAATCATCATTTGGGGTCCACTTATAAGCATCAATAACAAATAAGACCAAATTGACGTCACGTAATGCAGAATGAGCTGCACGGTTCATCATTTTATTAATAGCGCGTACTTCTTTTTTATGCATACCTGGGGTATCTACATATACCGCCTGCATTTTTTCACGCGAATCAATACCAATAATTTTATGACGTGTTGTTTGAGGTTTACGCGAAGTAATAGAGAGCTTTTGACCTAACAAATGGTTCATGAGGGTAGATTTACCCACATTTGGACGTCCTACAATCGCCACAAATCCGCTCTTAAAATCCGAAGGAATTGTCACGCCTTTGGAACTAAAAAATTGATCAATCAGATTATTAGGATCTTGGTTATCATTTGAATCTGGATTGATTTGATCAGAATGCATCGACATGCAGGTTATTGCTCCAATAACTTTAAAATTTCCGCCGCTGCTGCCTGCTCGGCAAAACGACGACTTGAACCCTCACCATAAATCTTTGATAAACCATCAATCAAACATTCAACTTTAAAGTGCTGGTGAGGTGCATCACCCTGAATATCTACAACCTCGTAAACAGGGAGAGGTTTTTTACGTGCTTGTAGATACTCTTGTAAACGTGATTTCGGGTCTTTAAGTTGATCCGTAGGTTCAATATGGTCTAAATAGGGTACATACCATTTTAGCACAATATCTGTAAGTAAGTTGAGATCACCACTATCAATATAAATTGCACCAATAATCGCTTCTACCGTGTCAGCCAATATTGACTCACGATGATGACCACCAGATTTCAATTCACCCGTACTTAATATTAAACACCGACTAAGTTGCAAATCGGTTGCAATCTTACCTAAAGCTTCCTGACGTACTAAAGTCGCTCGCATACGCGTTAGACGACCTTCGTTTTCATTTGGATAGGCATGATATAGATAATTGGCAACAATCATACCTAATAATGAATCGCCTAAAAATTCCAAGCGCTCGTAATTGTATTTATGACTCACCGAACGATGAGTCAAAGCTAACTGTAACAATTCAAGCTGCTTGAATTGATATCCGATTCGACTCAATAAGCGAGGATCACTTAGTTTGAACTGATGTTTTATCAAAACTCTTCTCAAATGTTAAAACTAAATCAATATTTGATAAGAAAGGTTTTCTTACTTCATATTTCTTTTTGACTATCAGACCAGACTGATTAAACACTTGCGCAATCTCTTTAAAGTGGAGATCACGAATATTGTTCATTTCCAGTCGCTGATCCATTTGTGTCGCAAACTTCTGTGGTGTGATCTCAGAAGAGCTTTCTTGTAAAAGCTCCTCTATCTGATTATTAATCAAGCGATCATCCCAATATGCTGGCCAAACTGCAAGTACAGCTTTTACTGCAACTGCAAATATAACCACCCCAAATAAAATTGCTAAATACGAAGTACCTTGTTGTGCCTTACGCATTTCTTTTTTTCCTAATGGTTGTTTTTAATCTATTTTTCCATTTCGGCCAAAGTTAGGAAGATGTAAACCCGGTTCTTTATGCATCCACACATAGAATGCTCGCCCTGTTAAATTTTCTTCAGGAACGAAGCCCCAGAAACGACTGTCTGCACTTTGATCACGGTTATCTCCCATTGCAAAGTAATGTCCTTTTGGAACAGTCACTTCCCAATATAAACCGTCTTGGTTTGCATATTTACCATTTTCAACATAGTTGATAAACGGTGCTTGACGCGCCACATTTACGCCTTCAAGTTCACGCATCATAAAGGTGTGCTCACCTATCGTCTCTTTATGATAAATAGACGTTGGGGTATCTAACACATCTTTTTCGCGACTAAACTGTGTTAATACTTTCGGTACTTTTTGTCCGTTAATAATCAATTGTCCATGATCATAAACAAGATGATCACCCGGCAAACCGATTACACGTTTAATATAACTAATGGTAGGTTGAGGTGGATAACGGAATACAATCACATCACCACGCTTGGGTTCTCCCACATCAATAATTTTCTTATTGACGATAGGTAAACGCACACCATAATCAAATTTATTAACCAGAATAAAATCACCAGTTTCTAAAGTGGGTACCATAGAGTCTGATGGAATATTAAATGGTTCATAAAGAAATGAACGAAGTACAAGTACTACAGCTAAAACTGGCCAAAAGTCATAGGCCCAGGTAATAACAAAATTTTCGTTCCCGCGCCCTTTATTTGCACGCTGTTTGAATACAAGTTTATCTAACAACCACACTGCAAATAGAATCAGCGTAACTGGAACAAGAATTAAATTAAAATCAAAATCCACACGACCTCACTCGCAGCCTAGCTGCTTGTCTTAAAGTAGGGAAAAGCAATATTTTGCTTCCCCCTACCCTCATTTCTTATCTTTCTACTTTCAATACAGCCAAGAACGCTTCTTGTGGAATTTCAACACTTCCCACTTGTTTCATACGTTTCTTACCTTCTTTTTGTTTAGAAAGTAGTTTTTTCTTACGTGAAACGTCACCACCATAACATTTCGCTAATACGTTTTTACGCATCGCTTTTACAGTAGAACGAGCAATAATCTGTGCACCGATAGCCGCCTGAATAGCAACGTCGTACATTTGGCGAGGAATCAAATCTTTCATTTTCTCAACCAATGCAATACCACGATGACGTGCGTCATTACGGTGACAAATCATAGCCAAGGCATCAACCTTGTCACTATTAATTAATACATCAACCTTAACTAAAGCTGAACTTTCGAAACGTACAAAGTTATAGTCTAGCGATGCAAAACCACGAGAACATGATTTTAATTTATCAAAGAAATCCATAACGACTTCAGCCATCGGGATTTCAAAGGTAATAGAAACTTGATTACCCAAGAATTTCATATCTTTTTGAACACCACGGCGTTCAATACATAGGGTCATTACATTCCCTAAGTATTCTTGAGGAACAAGGATATGACACTCTGCAATCGGCTCGCGCAAATCTTCTACAGTAGATCCGTCTGGCATTTTTGATGGACTATCGATATAAATCGTTTCACCCTTCTTGGTTAATGCTTCATAAATTACGGTAGGCGCAGAACTGATTAGATCAAGGTCATATTCACGCTCTAAACGCTCTTGTACAATCTCCATGTGTAGCATTCCTAAGAAGCCACAACGGAAACCAAAACCTAATGCATCTGAGCTTTCTGGTTCAAAAAATAAAGCCGAGTCGTTGATCTGCAATTTTTGTAGTGCTTCACGGAATGGCTCAAAATCACTCGCATCAATCGGGAAAAGACCAGCATAAACCTGCGGTTTAACCTTTTTAAAACCCGGTAAAATAGCAACATCAGGTGTAGCAGCAAGGGTAATAGTGTCACCTACTGGTGCACCAAAAATATCTTTAATACCCGCAATAACAAAACCTACTTCACCAGCTTCAAGAATATCTGTTTCAGTATGCTTAGGATTAAATACACCCACTGAAGTTACCGGATGAGTTTGTCCTGTCGATTTAACCAACATTTTGTCGCCCTTACGGATACGACCTTGTTTAATACGTACAAGAGAAACTACACCTAGGTAGTTATCAAACCATGAATCGATAATTAATGCCTGCAATGGAGCATCACGATTGCCTTCAGGTGATGGAATAACATCGACTAAACGCTCTAAAACACCTTCAACACCTAAACCAGTTTTTGCTGAACAGGTTGGTGCGTCGGTTGCTTCAATTCCGATAATTTCTTCAATTTCATGAATTACACGTTCAGGTTCAGCCTGCGGTAAATCAATTTTATTTAAAATAGGAAGAACTTCGAGACCTTGTTCAATTGCGGTATAACAGTTTGCAACTGATTGTGCTTCTACGCCTTGCGCAGCATCTACAACCAATAGCGCACCTTCACATGCGGCTAAAGAACGAGAAACTTCATACGAGAAGTCTACGTGTCCAGGAGTATCAATAAAGTTAAGTTGATATTCCTGACCATTCGGATGAGTGTAATACAGCGTGACAGAAGCGGCTTTAATGGTAATCCCACGTTCACGCTCAAGCTCCATTGAGTCCAAGACTTGGGCTTGCATTTCACGATCTTGTAGACCACCACACATCTGAATAAAACGGTCAGCCAATGTAGACTTACCATGGTCAATGTGAGCAATAATCGAGAAATTTCGTATATTTTTGATATCGACGGATTTTTTAGCTTGCGCCATGGGTTACCTTGAGAAAATATAGAGTGCTATGTAGCTTGTTTTAATACACAGCCAAAGCAGTTAAATTAATTGCGTGCGATTATAACAGATGGATATTTTAAAGTATCCAAAATAATCATTACCTTTTACTTATGTTTTTAAAAGGCCAATGCAGCCCAATTTCTTCTTAAGCAACCTCATGTATAAGAAACAGTAAAATCATAAGGGTTTATGCTTGAATCAAGTGGCTTGTATGCATGGGTAAAAGTTGGAGACATTCGTTTTGGGCGCCCTGTGGCAATTTCAATACATGCCCATTTGGTATTTCCAACAAATAATACAGCCTGATCTGATGGACGGAAAAATACATACTGGCGGAAAGAATAAAGCGCGTTGATATCATCTAACCATGTGCGTAATACAATTTGTTCACCTTCAAATGCAGCTTTACGATATTGCACATGATGCTCAACCGCGACCATTGCATGCTTTAACTCAAGATACTTAGTTACCCCTACTCCTAATGTTTCAACATGAGCAGCAGCTACATCTTGCATCCACTGTACATACATTACATTATTCACATGTCCTAATGCATCAATATGATGTGACTGTACCTGAATATGTAAATCAAAAATACTACTCACAAATGTTCACTCTTATTTATTAACGTTCAAACTAAAATAAGTGTAGGTAGATATCACTATACGCTCAAGATAAATAACAAAAAACCACCCATATTTAAGGTGGTTCATTGTTTCTTTTTTAAGTTTACTGGATACGTAAACCAAGCATTGCGCGTTGTCCCTGACGAATAATCGCAACACGTGCTACCGTATTTTTTTGCAAGTTAGAAACAACTTTTGCAAAATCCTGACTATTTAAAATCTGGTTATTGTTGACTTGAATAATCACATCACCCGGAATGATATTTGACAATGACGCTAAGCCACCACGGCGAACATCTTGTACATAGATACCACCTTTTACACTTAAAGCACTTTTTTCTGGTTCAGCTAAATCACGAATGCTCATTCCTAGAACTGGACCTTTAGACACCGCAGCTTGTGCTCCTGTAGCAGGAGTCTCATCTGGTGCAGTACTTAAAGTCGCCGAAATATTACGGGTTTTATCATCACGTAATACTTCAAACTGAACAGTTTGATTTGGTTGTACCTTATTCAAAGAATAGAGTAAATCACTAGTACGAAGTACAGGGACGCCATTTAATTTTAAGATGACATCTCCAGCTCTAAGTCCTGCTTTTTGTGCAGGTGAGTTTGGAGAAATCTGAGTAATTAAAGCGCCTTCAGGCTTAGGCAATTTGTAAGCATCTGCAAGATTACGATCAATATCTTGCATCATTACGCCAAGATAAGAACGTGTGACCTTACCTTTAGTTTTAAGCTGATCAGCTACATCCATTGCTACATCAATTGGGATAGAGAAAGATAACCCCATATATCCGCCAGTACCGCTAAATATACGAGAGTTAACTCCGACCACTTCACCATTTTGGTTAAATAGTGGCCCACCAGAGTTACCGGGATTTAGCGCAACATCAGTTTGAATAAACGGTACTGAAGTTTCGCCCATCATATTTCGTGATTTAGCACTGACAATACCCGCAGATGCTGAATAGTCAAAACCAAATGGAGAACCAATTGCTAAAACAGGCTCTCCTACTCGTAAGCGGTCAACGTTCCCTACTCGTAAAGCTGGATAGCTATTTCCGGTCACCTTTAACAATGCAACGTCTGTACGCTCATCGCTACCAACAACTGTTGCATCAATTTCACGTCGATCATTTAAAGTAATACTAATGCGTGAAGCATTTTCAATCACATGATGGTTTGTGAGTAGGTAACCATCTTTACTAATAAAAAATGCACTACCATATGCAGTCTTTTCTTGTGGGCCTTGTTGCTGTGGAATGATGACCTGATTTCCGAAGAAACGTTTTAAAATTTCAGGAACTTGCTGCTGCAACAACTCATCCTGAGTCATTTTTTTTACGACATTCACACTCACCACTGCTGGACTAACTTGTTCAACGAGGTTTGAAAAATCAACAGCAGCATTTGTCTGAACAGCAGCAACTGTAAATACCGCTGCATACATTCCTTGTTGTAAATAGCGAGTTTTCATTTGGTGCTCACCCACAATTGGTCTACGAGAAAAAGAATAAAACTTTTGTATCACAACACTTTGGAGTTGTGGGTAACAATATGTTTATTTGTAATACATCATCACAATGATTATTTTACGCATTGCAACTTTTTAAGCCAATTGCAATTTTTCTGTGAGTTAGAGCGCTTAAGCTCTTGCCTTTTTAGATAAAAAGGGGTGTCATTAGCGGACGTTTTAAATTGTTGCGAATGGACATGCCTAATTTACAGACAATTCACCACTTTGACGTGATTATTGTGGGCAGCGGCGGCGCTGGTTTAAGTCTGGCTTTATCGTTACCAAATCATTTTAATATTGCAGTTTTAGCCAAAGCTGCTTTAACCGAAGCAAGTACCTTCTATGCTCAAGGTGGTGTTGCTGCTGTTCTTGATGAGACTGACTCTATTCAACAGCACATTAATGACACTATGATTGCAGGGGCTCATTTGTGTGAAATGGATGCGGTTCAGCATACTGTAGAAGGTGGTCGCTCTTCTGTAGATTTTCTATTAAAGCAAGGCGTTCAATTTACCCTAGACGAAGATGAACAACTTCATTTAACCCGAGAAGGTGGCCATTCACACCGCCGTATTATTCATGCTGCTGATGCAACAGGCAAAGCTATTTCAACAACTTTAGTTGAACGCGCTAAAGAACGAAAAAATATTACTATTTTTGAAAATTATATTGCGATTGATTTAATTACAACACATAAATTAGGCCATACCGAACAAGCGAACCGTGCTATTGGTTTATACGCATTAGATGAAAATACAGAAAAGGTGCATACCGTCCTTGCACCATTTACCGCGCTTGCTTGCGGTGGTGCAATGAAAGCTTACCTCTACACATCTAATCCAGATATTGCTACAGGGGACGGCATTGCCATGGCTTACCGTGCAGGTTGCCGTGTTGCCAATATGGAATTTAATCAGTTCCATCCAACTTGTCTCTATCACCCTCAAGCTCGTTCCTTTTTAATTACCGAAGCGATGCGTGGTGAAGGTGCTTACTTGCGCTTGCCTGATGGTGAACGTTTCATGCTGCGTTTTGACGATCGTGCAGAACTTGCTCCACGCGATATTGTAGCGCGAACCATTGACCATGAAATCAAACGCCTCGGTATTCGCCATGTGTGGTTAGACATTACCCATAAATCACCTGAATTTATTAAAGAACACTTCCCTACACTTTATGCACGTTTATTAGAACTTGGCATCGACATTACCAAAGATATGATTCCTGTCGTACCTGCTGCTCATTACACGTGTGGCGGTGTTGTAGTCGACTCAAATAGCCAGACCGATATTGAAGGCTTATATGCGATTGGGGAAACGTCTTATACGGGTTTACATGGTGCAAACCGTATGGCAAGCAACTCATTACTTGAGTGCTTCGTCTATGGGATGAGTGCAGCAAAAGACATCGAAAATAAATTTGATAAAGATTTAAAACTTCCAGAAGTACCAAGTTGGGATGACTCTCAAGTTACCAACCCAGATGAAGATGTGGTGATTTTACAAAACTGGGATGAGTTACGTTCCACCATGTGGAATTACGTCGGTATTGTCAGAACCACGAAACGTTTAGAACGTGCTTTACACCGTATTGAAATGTTAAAGCGTGAGATTACTGAATACTATCAAGACTATCGTGTGAGCAAGAATCTGATTGAACTGCGTAATCTTGTTCTCGTATCTGAGATGATTGTTCGTTGTGCAATGCAACGTAAAGAGTCTCGAGGTTTGCACTACACTCTAGATTATCCAGAAACCTCTAAAGAAATACGCAAGACCGTTTTGACTCCGCCTAATTTTGCAGTAGAACAACCATTGGTTAATACTGATATTTAAGCTGTTTTTCTACAAAAAAGCACAGTTCAGACTGTGCTTTTTATTACTTTAATATTTATGATCGAGGTGGAATTGAGTAAGTCGCGGTAACATGCGCCACAGGTTCATCTAATCCCACTGAATAAATCCAAACTTCACCAACAACCAAGCTCTTCCCGACTTTCATCAGTTTACATTCACTGCGCAAGTCTTGATCACCTGCGGGTTTTCTTAAAAAATTAATATTAAAATTAGTCGTCACAGCTAAACCAACAATTCCAATTTCACCCAATATTGCAATATATAAAGCAAAGTCAGCCAAAGTCATCATGGTTGGACCAGATACTGTGCCGCCCGGACGTTGATGCTTTTGATCGATATGATAATAAACAACTGCTGCTTTTGGGGTAACTGATTCAACAGTACAATGCTCTAGACTTTGTGGAAATTCCTTTTTAAGAAAAGCCACGATTTCTTCTTTTGAACTTTTCATCCTTGTTATTCTTCAATCTATAAATCATATGTAAGATAGCATAAGAAAATGAAGAATATTTTCTATGACGATTCAAACCAGAATTGTCGTTATTTTTAACCACTCCCATAAAATATGAGAGTGGCCCATACACTTATCTATCCTAAATATTGCAAAGCTTGCTCAAAAACCTGATCAGGACTTTGTGTAGCATCTAATCGCTTAATCCGTTCTGGTTCAGCTTTCCACAAGGTTTCATAACCTTCACGAACCTTGGTAAAGAAGCTTAACTTTTCTTGTTCAAATCGATCTAAAGCTCCGCGTTCGCGTGCGCGATCCATGCCTAACTCAATCGGTGCATCTAACCAGAATGTAATATCTGGCATGCGTGAAACAAAGTTCTGATTTAAAAGCTGTAATTTATCTTGGCTTAAACCACGACCAGAACATTGATAAGCAAAACTTGCATCGGTAAAACGGTCACTTAGCACAATTTTTTTGGCTTCTAAAGCAGGTACAATGACTTGCTGTAAATGTTGCGCACGGGCAGCATAAATCAGAAGCAACTCAGTATCATGACTCATATTTTCATCATGATTAACCGCCAAAAGCATAGCGCGAATTTGTTCAGCTAGCGGTGTGCCACCCGGTTCACGTGTTAAAACAACCTGTTTACCTTGTTCTTCAAAATGCTGATGAATTTTTCGAATAAGCGTAGTTTTGCCTACACCTTCCGTGCCTTCAAAGCTAATAAACATCTTTTTTCCTTATTTCTTCGATCTCAACACGGATAAATAGTCTTGCACCGCTTGATTATGCGCTTGCAAGCTTGCCGTAAATTTATGACCACCATTTCCGGTTGCAACAAAATAGATGTTGTTTGAATCATCTGGATGCAACGCAGCTTCAATTGCTTTCTGGCTCGGCAAAGCAATTGGTGTTGGCGGTAAGCCATTAATGGTATAGGTATTATATGCTGTTGGGGTACGAAGGTCTTCTCGGGTAATGTTACCTCGATAAGTTTCACCCATACCGTAAATCACAGTTGGATCAGTTTGTAGACGCATACCCATTTTTAAACGGCGTACAAAAACACCCGAAACCTGTGTGAGTTCACTGTCTAAGCTCGTTTCTTTTTCAACAATAGAAGCCATAATTAATGCTTCATATTTATCTTTATAAGGTAAATTTGGTGCACGATTTGCCCAAGCTGCATCCAATGCTTTCCTTTGGCGATGATATAAATCGGTAAGGATTTTCTTGTCAGTCTCGCCTTTAGCAAAAAAGTAGGTATTCGGTGCAAACAAACCTTCAGGATGATCATACGGAATGCCCAATGCTTTCATGAGCTGATCGTCAGGTAAATCTAATATTGTATTTTTTACGTTTTTATCATTTTTTAGTGCAGTAATAAGCTGTTTAAAAGTTGTACCTTCAATGACCAAAACACGGTTCATCTGAGCATTATCCGCATCAGATAACATCTCTAATACTTCTCTTACACTCATTCCCTGTTCAATTTCATACACACCAGCTTTCATGCTGTCATGAATCATAAATTTCTGATAAAGCTTCAATACTACTGGAAAGCTAACTTGGCCTTCTTTCGCCAACCGATCAATAAAACCAGAATAGGTTTCACCAGATGTAATCGATAACATCTGTTTTTTGCCTTCAATAGGATAAGCTTTAAATAAACTCGACCATAAAATGGCAAAAGTAGAAATTAAGACAATAAAAAGGCCAATTAAAACCAGTCGCTTAGAAAATTTTGGAGCTTGTTTCTTGTTATTTTTCTTGGCGTTTTTTGCTTTCGCATTCACAGGTGGCTTCGGCATATTAATGAATCTGATTCAAGTTAAGGATATGAAATAAATCTATGCATGCCTGTGTTTCTAGCGTTTTTTCACCTAAATGAGTGACCACTCGCATAGGGTGTAAAGCATTACAGAAGAATAGACTTTGTATTTCAGATACTTCATCTAATTCAACCACACGTACTTCACAGGCAATACCATGGTGCTGCATACGCGCCAGAATTTCTGCCCGCATTACACCGTGGACGCCATTATAGCGAAGTTCGGGAGTAATCCATCCATCATTTAAACGAATAAAACAATTACTACTGACCCCTTCAACAATATAACCTTGTACATCAGTAACTAATGCTTCAGCCCACCTTAGTTGATCTGCTTCTTTTTTTAGCAATACTTGTTCAAGACGGTTTAAAGATTTAAGCCCAACTAAGCTTGGCATGGTTAAACCTAAGGCCTGATTTAAAACGCCACACTGGATAGAGTCTGGCTGAAATGGCTCTAAAGCTTTCGGATAAAACCAGATATAAATATCAGCATTATGCTTTGGCAAACTATAACCACGGTCACCTTCGCCACGACTAATCACAATTTTTAAAGTGCCATTGAGCACAAGATGCTGTTTTTGTAGTTGCTGTAAACTCTGTTCTATTAATTCGAAATCTGCAGTTAAAGACAGTTTTTGACATGCAAGTTTTAGCCGTTCCCAATGTCTTTCTTTAAGCTCAATCTGGTTTTGAAAAACACGAATTGTGGTAAAGCATCCATCACCATAATGAAATGCTCGATCGAGTAAAGGAATGGTTTCAACAGGTTGCCCATTTTTAAAACACCACATGTTTAATCCACCCTCTGCTTAAAACGATCCAACAATACAACACCTTTCATTTAAATAATAAATGACTGATTTTTAAAAATTATACCGATTTCGTATCTACTTTTGAAACTTGTTATATATCAAGATTTAAGAATAACTTATCTGTTTTTACTATTTCTATTTTTTTCATATTAAATTCGTTTTTTATTATTTTTTTAGAATAAAGACTAGCGCTATTCTTCGTTCATGTTTTGAACATTTCATATTTTTTGAGGACTTATCTCATGCGTTTTTCTCAGTTAAAAGTCGGGGTTATCGCTGCACTTCTTTCAGTTTCATCATTTGCAGCTCAAGAATTTTTAAACGTCTCTTACGATCCAACTCGTGAGTTATATACAGATTTCAATAAACAGTTCGGTACTTACTGGAAACAACGTACTGGTCAAGATATTGAGTTTAAACAATCACACGGCGGCTCTGGTAAACAGGCTCGTGCTGTTATTGATGGCTTAAATGCAGATGTAGTTACTTTAGCACTTGCAGCAGATATTGATGAAATTGCTGAAAAAGCAAAATTACTTCCAACTGACTGGCAGAAAAAGTTACCGCAGAATTCTACTCCATACACATCAACTATCGTGTTTTTAGTGCGTAAAGGTAATCCTAAACAAATTAAAGACTGGGGTGATTTAATCAAACCAGGTGTAGAAATTATTACACCAAACCCGAAAACTTCTGGTGGTGCTCGTTGGAACTATCTTGCTGCATGGGCATGGGCAAAACATCAAGCAGGTGGTAACGATGCAAAAGCTCAAGAATTTGTTCGTCAAATTTATAAACACACCAAAGTTTTAGATTCAGGTGCGCGTGGTGCAACTACAACTTTTGCTGAGCGTGGTATTGGTGATGTCTTACTCGCTTGGGAGAATGAAGCACATTTAGCAACTCGTGAACAACCGGGCAAGTTTGAAATCATTACTCCATCCCTTTCAATCTTAGCTGAACCTCCTGTAGCAATTGTCGAGAAAAATGCAACCAAAAAAGGCAACTTAACCATTGCTAAAGGTTATCTCAACTATTTGTATTCTCCAGCAGGTCAAGAAATTGCAGCACGTAACTTCTATCGTCCACGTAATGCAGCCGTGCTTAAAAAATACAGCAATGTATTTAAGCCATTGAAACTGGTTACGATTGATAAAGAATTTGGTGGCTGGACGAAGGTGCAAAAACAGCACTTCGATAACGGTGGTGTTTTCGATCAAATCGTGAAAATCAATAGTACAGAGAAGTAATTCTTTGCACTAAAGACAAGGAGAACAGACATGACTCACACTGTAATTGTTCCAGGCGTAGGTGGAAGTGAACATCAGCATTGGCAATCTTGGTTGCAGCGTCAACTCGTGTCTAGTTCTCGTGTTGAGCAAAAAAACTGGGATAGACCCGTATTAAGTGAATGGATTGAGCAGTTCATTAACACCGTTAAAGCAGTAAAAGCTCCTGTACAAATTGTTGCACATAGCTTTGGTTGCTTAACCAGTGTCGCAGCTTTAGCTGAGTACCCTGAATTAAAAAGCCAAGTCAAAAAACTTATTTTGGTGGCTCCAGCCAATCCGGCACGTTTTGGTGAAGCAGGCTTTGCTCGGCATAGTCTGACTGACTACAAAGAGTATTTCTACCATTTGCGAATTGATGTTCCAGCTACGCTGCTCATTAGCGAAAATGACCCATGGTTGGGTTTTGTAGATGCCTTACAGCTTGCAAAAGCTTGGCGTCTAGAACCGATTAACTTAGGGGAAGTTGGTCATATTAATGTTGCATCGGGTTTTGGTCCCTTTCCAGCCCTGCTGAATTATTTGATTCCAGTAAATTCGATGTGTAGTCGCTCATCTATCGACCCGGTAAAAACTCATTTCTCTTTGAAATTTGCTTAATACCCATCTTTGTTATCGCACTGTTTATCTTTATTTATTCGCTTACTGGTTTCAGCAGGCTTTTCTCTTTGAGGAAATATCATGTCGCAGCGATCCCGAGTGCTGCCTGGGTTTGGCCTTTCATTAGGTTTCACCCTCGCCTATGTGTCTTTTATTGTGCTTATTCCATTAGCCGCAGTCTTTATCAAATCATTTGGAATCGGATGGGACGGGTTGTGGGAAATTTTAACTTCTGAACGTATTTTAAAGTCGCTTCAACTCAGCTTTAGTTCAGCGTTAATTGCAGCCTTTATTAATGTTGTATTTGGCTTGCTTCTGGCTTGGTGCCTTGTACGTTATAACTTCCCCGGAAAACGTCTGGTTGATGCCCTAGTAGATTTACCTTTTGCATTACCAACCGCAGTTGCAGGTATTGCACTTACCTCACTCTATGCTCCTACCGGCTGGATTGGCCAATATTTAGTGCCACTGGGTATTGAGGTTGCGTACACGCCTATCGGGATTACTTTAGCTTTAGTATTTATTGGTATTCCATTCATTGTACGAACAGTACAACCTGTTTTGAGTGATATCGAAACTGAACTTGAAGAAGCGGCATCGGCACTTGGGGCAAATCGCTGGCAAACCATCACAAAAATCATTTTGCCTATTTTATTACCAGCCCTATTTACAGGCTTTGCTTTAGCATTCGCCCGCGGCGTTGGCGAATATGGTTCGGTTATTTTTATTGCAGGTAACCAACCTTTTAAAACTGAAATTGCTCCACTCATGATCATTTCACGTCTTGAAGAATATGATTACGCGGGTGCAACAACGATTGCTGCTGTCATGTTAGTTCTCTCTTTTATCATTTTATTTGCCATTAATTTACTTCAAGTCTGGGCAAACCGTCGTACAGGGAGAAATATCACATGAACCTACACAGCGACAGCAATGCACTTGCATTTAAATTGCAATCACGTGATGCCACCCGCGAACCAGTTTGGGTCCGTTACACGCTCATTACGGTTGCTTTGATTTTCTTCTTAAGCTGCCTGATGTTGCCACTTATTCTGGTTTTTGTTGAAGCATTTAAACAGGGACTTGAAGTTTATGTTCAGGCTTTAATTGACCCAGATACCTTATCGGCAGTGAAATTAACGCTGTTAACCGCAGCAATCGCCGTTCCAATTAATGTGGTATTCGGTGTTGCAGCAGCATGGGCAGTTTCCAAATTTCAATTTAAAGGTAAAGCCATTTTAACCACCATCATTGACATGCCTTTTTCGGTTTCACCTGTTATTGCCGGCTTAATGATTGTATTAATTTTTGGTGCGCAAGGCTGGTTTGGCGGATGGTTAATGGACCATGACATCAAGATTTTGTATGCCGTACCTGGAATTGTTTTAGCCACTATTTTTATTACTGTTCCATTTGTCGCTCGTGAGTTAATTCCCCTCATGGAAGCTCAAGGCACTGAAGAAGAAGAAGCAGCAATTGTACTCGGCGCATCAGGATGGCAAACATTTTGGAAGGTCACACTACCCAACATTAAATGGGGCCTCATTTATGGCGTGATTTTGTGTAATGCCCGTGCAATGGGTGAGTTTGGTGCAGTATCAGTGGTTTCTGGTCACATCCGTGGTGAAACCAATACCCTGCCACTTCATGTCGAGATTCTATATAACGAGTACACATTTAGTGCAGCGTTTGCCGTGTCCTCATTACTTGCTTTCTTAGCCCTATTAACACTGGTACTAAAAACTTGGTTAGAACTACGCCAAGACAAACCAGAACCACATTCAACTAATTCGTAAGGAATGAACACATGAGTATTCAAGTTAAAAATATTGAAAAACACTTTGGTGCATTCCATGCGCTTAAAAATATTTCCCTAGATTTTCCGGAAGGTGAACTGGTTGCCCTACTCGGCCCATCTGGTTGCGGTAAAACAACTCTACTACGTATTATTGCGGGCCTAGAGTCAGCCGATGGCGGTCAAGTGCTGCTTGAAGGAGAAGATGCAACCAATGTACATGTGCGTGAGCGTCAGGTCGGCTTTGTATTTCAGCACTATGCTTTATTTCGCCACATGACCGTATTTGACAATATTGCCTTTGGCTTACGTGTTCGTCCTCGTGCAACCCGCCCTTCTGAAGCTGAAATTAAAAAACGTGTGACTCGTTTGCTTGATCTGGTTCAACTTGGATTTTTGGCAGACCGCTACCCTGCTCAGCTTTCAGGCGGACAACGCCAGCGTATTGCTTTAGCACGCGCCTTGGCAGTAGAACCACGCGTATTATTGCTTGATGAACCATTCGGTGCCTTAGATGCCAAAGTCCGTAAGGAATTACGTCGCTGGTTACGTAACCTACATGATGAGTTGCACATTACTTCAATTTTTGTGACCCACGATCAGGAAGAAGCACTTGAAGTAGCAGACCAGATTATTGTCATGAATAAAGGTAATGTCGAGCAGATTGGTTCTCCTCGTGAAGTTTATGAAAAACCATCGACGCCATTTGTATTTGATTTCTTGGGTCAGGCAAATCGTTTTGAAGGTGAAAACACAGGCGGTATTATCCGTATTGGCAATGACCGTATTCAATTACCAACTTTAGTTGAGGCACCTCAAGGAAAAGTGATTGCTTTTGCCCGTCCAGATGAGTTACATATTCACTCGCAACCGCAGGCTAATACTATTGAAGCGACTTTTGTACGTGAAATCTGGATTGCTGGAAAAGTTGTGGCGGAATTACAAGACCGTAATGGACGTTTAATTGAGATTGCTCTGAGCAATGAAGCTGCAAAATTACATGCATTTAAACCAAATCAAACTGTTTGGGTAAGTGCATCACAACTGCACTTATTTGCAGATCAAGTTGCTTAAGAAATATATTTGGTGAGGAAATATCTTGCGGAACTAAAGCAGTTCCTCACCTCTTTTGAGGAAAAGTGTGAATGAACTTTCAACAATTAAGAATTATCCGAGAAACTGTACGCCAAAACTTTAACTTAACCGAAGCATCGGCTGCACTCTACACGTCTCAATCGGGTGTAAGTAAACATATTAAAGATTTAGAAGATGAGCTAGGTGTACAACTTTTTATACGAAAAGGTAAACGTCTTTTAGGTTTAACCGAACCAGGACAATCTCTTCTTGGCATTGTTGAACGCATGTTGGTTGATGCTGAAAATATTAAACGCCTTGCAGAAGACTTTAATAAAGTTGATGAAGGGACATTAACGATCGCGACGACCCATACTCAAGCACGTTATGTACTGCCTCCGATCGTCAATCAATTTAAGAAATTATTTCCTAAAGTTCATTTGATTTTACAACAAGCCAGCCCTGTTGAAATTTCAGAAATGCTTTTACAAGGTGAGGCAGATATTGGGATTGCTACAGAGTCTTTAACGACTGAAGAAAATCTAGCAAGTATTCCTTACTATCAATGGCAACACAGCATTATTACACCGCAAAATCATCCTTTAGTGAAGGCAGACAAGATTACGCTTGAACTTTTAGCGGACTATCCACTCATTACTTATCATGGGGGTTTTACAGGTCGATCTAAAATTGACAAAGCTTTCGAAGAAGCTCACCTCGATGCAGATATCGTAATGTCTGCACTTGATGCGGACGTTATTAAGACTTATGTCGAATTGGGCATGGGGGTCGGAATTGTCAATGCCGTAGCTTATGACACAGAACGTGATCATCGTTTAAAACAAACTAAAACCGATATTTTTGGTGTAAACACGACATGGATTGCGGTTCGTAAAGGCCATCTATTACGCGGTTATGGCTATGAATTTATTTCGCTGTGCTCTCCAGATGCTGATATTAAAGCACTTAAGAAAATTGCTTACCCAGATGAATAAAAATTAAGAACAAAATAAAAGAGCTTTTTAGCTCTTTTATTTTGCTAGATGAAAAAAACGAGCCGTGGCTCGTTTTTTCTTTAGGATATTACCAGTAGAAATTCACACCAACTTTACCAACTGGCATCCATTCATATTTATTATCATTACGAATTTCATTTTCTTCCTTATCAACTGCATCTTGAGCAGATGTTGGATTACCATTCACTGGAGCAAGGTTATATTGAGTTAACTGTACTTTAGGGTTGCCAGTATAGTATGCACCTACCTCACCAAATACGCCCCAGTTTTTGTTAATTTTTGGAGCGAAGCCGAAACCTAAATAAGGGGCAATATTATTTTCATAATTCATCTTACCTCTTACACCGCCCTCTTGACCAGCAACTGCTTGTTGATAGTTCTTACCATCAATTGATAAAGTTTCACCGTTACCAATACGTTTAGCTAAGTCATAATCATTATCGAGATAAGCAGCACCTGCAGCTACATATAAGCCTTGAGCCCATGGATTAGAACTAGCACCCCAAGGACGAATCTCAGCATTTAAATAGATATTGTTATTATCCATATCTAGGTCATATTTAGTACCATTTACAGAAACATCATCTGTCCACGAAATGTCACCACCGTTATAACCTAGAGCCAAACCTACATATGGGTTTGCTTGCCATAATAAAGCACCACCGTAACCAGTTGTACCTACCTCAGCACGCACTCCCACAGGAAGTAATTGTTTTTGATCAAATGCGTAGCTGTCATGAACAACGGCTTCATCTGCCATTGCAGCACCAGCAGCGAATAAAGCTGTTGTTGTTACTAAAACACGTAATACTTTCATAGTTTTCTCCTCAAAAAGGCTTTGTTTTTAATTTATTCATCTTGTGACTGAAATCATAATAAAGAGAGCTTAGAGTCTTTTTTATACAAAAAATGCTAGATTTCTGTTATTTTTTGATACAAATTGAGTTAAATTTTTATTTTCAAATCATTTTTGTGTAAAAAACACTTGATTATCTAATAAGCTTATTTTCATTTAACCTATTTGTATCTTCAATTAAACGTAACACGTTTTTTCAAAGATTCTTGTCACAAATTAGTGTAAAATCTTTAAAATTTTTTATGGAAGGAAGATCATGTCTCAGCTTTCTAAGATCATTGAGCAAGCATTTGAAGACCGCGCAAACCTTACTGCAGCAGACTGCCCAAGCGAAATTCGCCAAGCTGTTGAAGAAGCTATTGCTGGTTTAGATAACGGTACACTTCGAGTTGCTGAAAAAATCAAAGGTGAATGGGTTGTTCATCAATGGTTAAAAAAAGCTGTTTTATTATCATTTAAACTAAATGACAATAAACCAATCGAGTCATGTGATCTTCGTTTCTACGACAAAGTTGAAACTAAATTCTCTGGTTGGACTGAAGAACAATTTAAAGCAGCAGGTGTTCGTGTCGTTCCTCCTGCTGTAGCACGTCGTGGTAGCTTCCAAGCTAAAAACGTAGTGTTAATGCCTTCTTATGTAAACATTGGTGCTTATGTAGATGAGGGCACAATGGTTGATACTTGGGCAACTGTAGGTTCATGTGCTCAAATCGGTAAAAACGTTCATTTGTCTGGTGGTGTAGGTATCGGTGGTGTTTTAGAACCATTACAAGCGAACCCAACCATTATTGAAGACAACTGCTTTATCGGTGCGCGTTCGGAAATCGTTGAAGGCGTTATTGTTGAAGAAGGCTCAGTAATTTCAATGGGCGTTTTCATTGGTCAATCGACTAAAATTTATGACCGCGCAACTGGCGAAATCCACTATGGTCGCGTTCCAGCAGGTTCAGTTGTTGTAGCAGGTAGCCTGCCTTCTAAATGTGGTACTTACAGCTTATACGCTGCAATTATTGTGAAAAAAGTTGATGCGCAAACACGTGCAAAAACAAGTTTGAACGATTTGTTACGCGCTGACTAATTTCAGTTTGATCAAATATCTCTACGGTCAAACTGATCGTAGAGATTTTATTTTTTATATAGTGTGGTATTTCTAGAATGGCTTCCTTACGTTCCTCTGCAATTCCTGTCTCAGACCCTGCGTCCGGTTTACGCATTACCGAGATTTTTTACTCGTTGCAGGGTGAAGCAAATGCCTCTGGCCTACCGACTGTATTTATTCGTCTAACGGGCTGTCCATTACGTTGTAGCTATTGTGATACCACTTATTCTTTTGAAGGTGGTGAACGTTTTTCACTTGAACATATCATTGAAACAGCTACTCAATTTCAAACGCCTTATATTTGTGTAACTGGTGGTGAACCACTTGCACAGCCAAACTGTTTGATTTTATTACAACGTCTATGTGAAGCTGGCTTTGATGTTTCTTTAGAAACCAGTGGCGCGCTCGATGTCTCAAAAGTAGATTCGCGTGTTTCTAAAGTTCTCGACTTAAAAACTCCAACTTCTGGTGAGGAACATCGTAATCTCATCAGCAATCTTGATCATTTGACTGCGCGTGACCAAATTAAATTCGTCATTTGTAACCGCGAAGATTATGAATGGTCAAAGCAACAAGTTGAAAAATATCAACTGCATAAAAAAGTCAGTACCGTTTGGTTCTCCCCTGCCTTTGCAGTTGAAAAAGGTGCTGTTGGCCTGCCACGTCTAGCACGTGATCTGGCACAGTGGATACTGGATGATAAATTACCTGTTCGCTTCCAACTTCAGTTACATAAACTGCTCTGGAATGACGAATCAGGTCGCTAATCACTCAATAAAATAAATCATTCCGAATATGGAGAAAAATATGCGCCCTCGTGCCATTGTTTTACTTTCAGGCGGCTTAGACTCAACCACTTGCCTAGCTTGGGCACAAGCACGCTATGAATGTATTGCTATTAGTTTTATGTATGGTCAACGCTCAACCACTGAACTCGATGCAGCAAAAGCATTAACTCAACGTGCAGGTGTTGAACATCGTGTAATTAATATCGATTTGGCTAATTTAGGTGGATCTGCACTTACAGATCACAACATTGCCGTACCAGAACAGTTACAAGAAGGTATTCCTGTAACTTATGTACCAGCGCGTAACACTATTTTCCTCTCTTATGCCCTAGCCGCAGCCGAAGTATTTAATGCTGAAGCTATCGTTATTGGTATCAATGCTGTTGATTATTCAGGATATCCTGATTGTCGTCCTGAATTTATTGATGCTTTTGCCAATATGGCACGGTTAGCAACTAAAGCTGGCGTAGAAGGAAAACCACTTAAATTTGAAACACCCCTGTTACATTTATCCAAAGCGAATATTATACGTTTAGGGATTGAACATGGCGTAGACTATAGTCAAACGGTATCTTGCTACCAAGCAGATGCTCAAGGACGTGCGTGTGGCAAATGTGACAGTTGCCGTTTGCGTAAAGAAGGCTTTATCGAGGCCGGTGTTGCCGATCCAACACGCTATATACCGTAATAAGTAGGTAAAATTTATGAAGTTGTTAAAATCAAATCTTATTCTTTCATCTTTGTTTTCAACAGTTGCTCTTATGGCTGGCGCAGCACATGCTGCCGAAAACCCAGTTCAAGCAGCATATAAAAGTACTAACGTTAAAGGTGCATTAGTTAACGTTTGTAAAGATCAAACAGCTAAAGGTGGCAAACTAAGTTCATCTGAAGTTAGCAAATTCTGTAGCTGCCAAGTTGAAGCACAAGGTAAAGTCACTGAAGCACAAAAATGGGAAATCCAAAGTGCAATCAATGCCAAGAAAAGCCCAAGCTCTCTAGGATTTGTACAACAACAAAACCGTGATCTTAAAGCATGTTTCGGCCCTCAGTTAACAACTAAGCTTGAAAAATTAACTGAAGATGCTATGAAAGCAGCTCAACAACAAGCTCCTAAAAAATAAGCTTTTGTTATTCCAAAAAAAGCCTGCATTTATGCAGGCTTTTTTGTAGCTCTGTTAAAATAACATCGATCTTGACCAATTCATTTGAAATAAGCCATGCAAGAACAATGGAAAACCAACGCAATTAACAAACAGTCTATTTTCTCATTTAGTGGTGGCAAAGATAGTTCCCTTGCACTCTACCATGCAATGCAAACTGGTACGGTTAATGGATTAATCGTTATGCTGGAAGAACAAGGCGAGCGCTCTCGTTCACATGCTATGCCACTTGATATTATTCAAGCTCAAGCTGAAGCAATCGGCCTACCAATATTCATGGCTTCATCAAGCTGGAATGACTATGAAGCTAAATTTATTACATTACTCATTCAAGCAAAACAACAAGGTGCAGAGGTACTCGTTACAGGTGACCTTGATATGCCTGAACATGGGTGTTGGCATGATCGAATCACTCAACAAGTGGGGCTCAAATTAGGCATGCCTCTTTGGCTACGTCCACATCGTGAGGTTGTTGAAGAGTTTATCAATCTTGGTTTTCGTAGCATCATTGTGACAGTGAACTTAAAACTAGGCATGACAATTGAAGATTTAGGAAAAACTTTAACCTTAGAATATATAACAGAACTTGAGAATCGCGGTATTGATCCATGTGGTGAAGGCGGCGAATTTCATACAACCGTGATTGACGGTCCAATTTTTAACAAAGCAATTCCTGTAAGAAAGCTCGATATTGTTTATCATGAAGAATATGCTTTTTTACCACTTGAATTAGATCAAATTTAGCTTTTGAAGGATGAGAAATGTCTGAGAATATTCAATTACCAAATCAAGTTTTACCAACGACCCATGGTGAAGTGAACTTGGCCGAGGTTGAAAATGAATGGTTAATCATTTATTTCTACCCAAAAGATTCAACACCAGGATGTACAACACAAGCAGTTGGTTTCTCTTGTTTAAAAGACCAATTTGAAGCTTTAGGTACACGTATTTTCGGTATTTCACGCGACTCGGTAAAAGCCCATCAAAACTTTACTGAAAAACAAGCGCTCACGATTGACCTCATTAGCGACAAAGAAGAAGTGCTCTGTAATCATTTTGATGTCATTAAAGAAAAAAATATGTATGGCAAAAAAGTTATGGGAATTGAACGCTCTACTTTCATTTTCCATAACAAAACCTTAGTTAAAAGCTACCGTAAAGTCAAAGCAGCAGGACATGCTGAACAAGTACTTGAAGACCTAAAAGCCCTTCAATCGGTTTGATAAAGTTATGCAATAAAAAAGCGAGTATCGAACTTGCTTTTTTATTGCAAAGAATTGCTCAATAATTTTACTTTGGCGTATGATAAAAACATTAGAATAATTATTTTAAGGCGTTCACATGAGTCTACTCAAAAATTACTCTTTACTGCCTTTGACTCTTTTTATCTGCGCATGTAGTGCAAATACATTACCCATGCCAACCGACACCACCCCATCAATTGCTCAAATTCAGAAAACTGCCATTGAAATAAGCTGCCAAGATTTACAAAACCCAGCTTATCAACAAGCTGTACTTGATAGAATTAATCAAGTTCGCCAACAATCACGCCAATGTGGCCAACAATATTTCTCAGCCGCAAAGCCTCTTAGCTGGAATAATAATTTATATAAAGGTGCCCTCGCCCATAGTGTAGATATGGCAAATCATAATTTTCTTAGCCACGTAAGCTCAACAGGTCAAGATTTAAGAACACGTTTAAAAAACTATAATGCCTTGGGTAAAGCCAATGGCGAGAATGTTGCAAGTGGTCAAAAAACTTTAAATGAAGTAATTACTAAATGGATAGCTAGCCCTTTGCATTGTAGTAATATAATGAATCCGAAATTCACAACTTACGCACTTGCCTGCGCCTCTGATCAGTCTGTAAAACAAAAGAGTTATTGGACTCAACAATTTGGCATACGTTAAAAGGAATAATGATGCAATCAGGTTCAATCACTCCTATCTTAAGAATTTTTGATGTGAATTTAGCCCAATCATTTTATCTAGAATTCTTAGGTTTTCAGCTTGATTGGCAGCATCAATTTGAAGATAACTTTCCCTTATATCTACAAATTTCCAAAGATGAATGCGTAATTCACTTATCGGAACATTTTGGAGATGCAAGCCCGCATAGTGCAATCCGTATTTATTGGGAACCTATTTATGAGCTGCATAGTGAATTGAGTCAAAAAGATTATAAGTTCGCCAAACCTCAAGTTGAAAAAACAGATTGGGAAACACTTGAGCTTAGTATCACCGATCCTTTTTCCAATCGAATTATTTTTTGGGCAGATGCTTGATCTATTCTAATGCGTTTATTCAAACTCATCTAAATTAGAACGGTCATCTTGTTCAAATCGTTGTTGTAACTGCTGATAAGTACGTGTTTTTTGAAATTCATCCAAAAACTGAATGGTTCCCACAGGGAAAAATTCTGTTTGGATTTCACCACGGTAATAAGCTTCACGCATTGGCGTTGCCGAAATAGAATCTTTTAAACTATCAAGCTCAACCATAATCCATTCAGGGAAAAGTTTTAAATAGTAAGAAGACTCATCTTTAAAATGTCCTATCAAACCTACTGTTGAGGTAGGTTCAATCACCCCATTCACTAAAGATTTGACTTGTTTTACCCATTTTTCATCATTATAAACATCGACCACATGCACAAATTTAATACGTTTTTGCTCATCTAATGAGAAATTAGATAAAATCATTTGCTCTCGTTCAATCGCAAGGAACGGGTTTTTAATATTACGTTCCATTTGCGCAGAGCCTAATGCCAAAACCACATAGTGGCTTTGCTGTAAGGCAATTTCAATTGTCTGCATATGAGCCAAATGAAATGGTTGAAAACGGCCTATAAAAACGAGATAGTCAAATTTATACATAATTAGATTTTCACTTTTTATGAACTCATCAGTTACGCTTAATACAAAAAATATGCGCCATAATGAGAGCCTAAAAATTAACAACGTGGTTTAAAGCAAGGATAGTACGATGACACTTAGCTGTATTCAACAACCTCATCAACATTTAAACGCAAATTTAGAGGGTGGCGTACTCACCTTAGCCATAAATCGTCCAGAAGCAAAAAATGCACTGTATGGCGAACTTTATTTATGGATTGCTAAAGCACTTGATGAAGCCGACCTCAATAAAGAAGTTAGAGTAGTCGTTCTACGCGGTGCAGAACAAGATTTTACTGCTGGCAATGACATGAAAGACTTTATGGGTTTTGTACAAAATCCTAACACAGGCCCAGCCGGAGAAGTCCCACCATTCGTTTTACTTAAAGCCGCTGCCAAATTATCAAAGCCACTTATTGTTGCTATAAAAGGTGTCGCAATTGGTATTGGCGTTACGATTTTATTACATGCAGATCTGGTTTTTGCTGACAATACAGCTCTTTTCCAAATTCCATTTGTAAGCCTCGGTCTTTCTCCTGAAGGTGGAGCAAGCCAATTACTGGTTCAACAAGCAGGCTATCATAAAGCAGCCGAGCTTTTATTTACTGCGAAAAAGTTTAATGCAGAAACTGCGGTAAAAGCAGGCTTAGTCAATGAAGTGGTTGAAGACGCTTATGTTTCAGCTCAACAGACCGCTCAACACTTAGCAGCTTTACCTCTTGCATCCTTAAAACAAACTAAAGCACTCATGAAACATAATTTAGAACAAATTATTGAATGTGTTGATCATGAAGCTGAAATCTTTATGCAACGCGTTCGCTCACCCGAAATGCTAGAGGCCGTTCAAGCATTTATGCAAAAACGTAAACCCGACTTCTCTCAGTTTAATTAAAATCAATTTCTATGATTTGAACAAACTCAAAGGCAGGCTCTTCGTAAGGATGGCTTGCCTTTAATACTTTCGCTACAGCCTTTGCGTTTTCTTCAGGAACAATTGTTTCAACACGCCATTCCTCGACTTGCTCAAGTTCATTTAGTTGCCCGATATAAGGATCAGCTCCCTTAACTGGCTTAAACTGCCCTATTCCCTTCACTTGCCATGCACAGTGTTCGTAATTACCAATGCCGCCTGCACCAGCAGAAAAAATGGCTTGTTTAGTCGTCTCAAGATGTGATTCTGGTACGTAATAAATCAGCTTTAGCATGAGTAAAATGGCTCAAGACTTATAAATTAGGTTTAAATCATACCGTTAAAAAAGAACTAAAATCAAAGTCAGCTCATCATTGCTAAATAATTCACTCCAATAAATAGTATTTGAAGAGCAAGCGCTAAACCAAACCAACGCCAGCCTTTATCTTTTGTATAAATCATTTTCATGTGATTTTTGTTTTTCATCATTTTGATCTCCGATTTTTTATCGTTGTTACAGAGAAAGCAAAAATTGGTCCAACCTCAAACCAAGCATACGGGGATAAATAGCTCTATGTCTATAGTCTCCTAAGTTTTCTAAAACGCTTAAAAGAGCTGCACTCATCCATATGCAACTTTTAGTCTAAAGAAAATTTAAAAAATCAGTGGCCTATCTTCACCTTTAAACTCTTAAGCACTCATTTTTCTTAAATGTCTGTTCTCATATATCGTCATAACAAAAGCTAAACCACACAAAATCACAAAACCGCAAGTCATTGGAATTAATGTACCGTTATATAACTGCCCAATAATAGATGCCAGAATAAGTGACAATACAGAGGAAGCTGCACCAATAATAGCCGATGCCATTCCAGCAACATGCCCCATCGGCTCCATTGCAATCGCATTTAAATTACCAAAGAGGGTTCCAAATAATAAAAACAAAATGCAGGCATAAAGCATAAACATCCAAAATGATACCGTTACACCCGCAAGTTGAATTAACAAGAAAATTAAAGAAATTAAACATAAGCCCAAAAAGCCATAAATACAGATTGGGCGCATACCAAACTTCATGACAATTTTAGAGTTTGTAAATGATGCAATTCCCATTACACCTGCCAGCACAGCAAAATAAGCACTAAACTCTTGCCCTGTTTTACCAAACTGCTGCATAAAAATTTGCTGTGAAGTTCCTAAATAACCAATAAACCCACCGAAGCAGAACCCAGCACATAAGAGATAACTCATGGTGGTTTTATTACTTACGACCTCTTTAAAGCCTTCCTTAAATGCGTCTATACGCATGGGCAAACGATTTTCGGGAAGTAGCGTCTCTTCTAGTCGTAAAGCGACCCATGCTCCCACAACTGTGGCATAGGCCATATATAAAACAAAAATTTCACGCCAACCAAAGAAATGAATAATGAGCTGCCCCAAACTTGGTGCAATTGCAGGAGCCACCATAAACACCATCATAATTAAAGACATGATGCGAGCCATTTGAGCTCCGCTGTATTTATCTCTAACAATTGAAATAGAAGCAACGTAAGGCCCCGAAACACCAAGTCCCTGAATAAAGCGCCCAACTAAGAACCACTCAAAACTTTGTGTGAAAAAACACAATAAACTTCCCAGAAAATAAATAATAATTCCTGTGAATAAAATGCGTTTACGCCCGATAGCATCAGATAATGGACCTGCAATGAGCTGCCCGATGGTCATTCCAGAAAAAATACCAATGATGACCCACTGCGACTGATTATTATTTTTTAATTCAAAAATACGTCCAATCTCACCTAAAGCAGGTAAAACTGCATCTATTGAAAAAGAAACAATCGACATAAGCAATGCCATCAGCAATGCAAACTCACGGAAATGGATTTTTGATTTCATTTTTCTTCTCCACTATTTTTAATATTCTATTACACATAAATAAGCCACCTTACGGTGGCTTATTTCAAACTTTATATTAACCAATAAACTTACGCGCATTTCGGAACATACGCAACCATGCACCGTCTTCAGTCCACTCTTCTGGTTTCCAAGAATGCTGAAGTGCACGGAAAGTACGTTCAGGGTGTGGCATCATAATCGTTGCACGACCATCTTTAGACGTTACACCAGTAATTGCTTCAGGTGAACCATTTGGGTTCAATGGATAGTGCTGAGTTGGGTTACCAAGGCTGTCAACATAACGTAACGCCACTTGATTACCTGCATTTAAACCAGCAAGAGCACTTTCACTTGCAACAGCACGACCTTCACCGTGTGCAACAGCAATCGGTAAAATCGAACCTTCCATACCATCAAGCAATACAGAAACAGATTTTTCAACACGAACGTTTACGCTACGAGCTTCAAAAACTTCTGACATATTGCGGTGGAAACGCGGCCAGTGTTCAGCACCCGGAATAAGTGGCGCTAATTGTGACAACATTTGGCAACCATTACAGATACCTAAGCTGAACGTATCTTCACGGAGGAAGAATTGTTCAAACTGATCACGTAATTTAGCATTGAACAATACTGATTTTGCCCAACCACCACCAGCGCCCATTACGTCACCGTAAGAGAAACCACCACAAGTCACTAAACCTTCGAAATCACTTAGGCTTACACGACCAGCAAGTAAATCACTCATGTGCACATCGACAGTATTGAAACCAACCTTATCAAAGGCTGCTGCCATTTCAATATGACCGTTTACACCTTGCTCACGCAAGATTGCCATATTTGGGCGACGTGTGTTGATAAACGGCGCTTCAACAGGTTCATTCAAGTCGAATGTTGGTTTAGCAATCAAACCTTGGTGCGCATTGTCAGTAATTAATGAAAATTCCTGATCAGCAGTTTCTACGTTATCACGTAGACGTTGGATCTGATGAGATACCTCAGACCAAGCTTGTTGTAATTCAGCACGATCTAAAGTTAAACCGTCTACAGATAATTGATCTGTGTTGTTTATGCGACCCACTACAGCAATTGCATCTTTCAAGCTAGAAGCAGCAATTTCTGCTTGTAAAGCTTCCCAATCAGTTGCTTTGATTTGAAGTACTGCACCAATTTCTTCTGCAAACAAACTTGCTTGAGTTTGGTTTTCTAATGCAACACCTAAACGCGCAGCAAACATCATTTCAGCTACAGAGGCTAATAAACCACCATCACCGATGTCATGATAAGCCTGAATCAAACCACGGTTATTCCAGTCTTGGATTAAAGCAAAGAATGCTTTGAAGTCATCAAAACTATCAACGTCTGGAGTGATTGAACCAATTGCTTTATATACTTGCGCAAGAATCGAACCGCCTAAACGGAACTGACCTTTAGATAAATCAATACGTACAAGTACTGAGTCTTCTAAATTTTTAAGTTCAGGAGTTAGGGTCTTACGGACATCTGTTACTGGAGCAAACGCAGTGATTACCCCTGTCATTGGAGAAGTTACAGCTTTATCTTCGCCGTCATCATTCCAAGTTGTGCGCATTGAAAGTGAGTCTTTACCTACAGGAATCGCAATTCCTAAAGCAGGGCACATTTCCATACCAATCGCTTTCACGCCTTCAAACAATGCTTGGTCTTCACCTTTTTGACCAGCAGCAGCCATCCAGTTTGCAGAAAGTTTGATATCGCTAATTTGTTCAATGTTCGCACATGCAATATTAGTAATTGCTTCAGCAACTGCTAAACGAGCAGATGCCGCTGGGTTTAACAAAGCAACTGGTGGACGTTCGCCCATTGCCATTGCTTCACCAGTGAAACCTTGCAAACTTGTTGTTGTTACTGCTGCATCTGCAACAGGAACCTGCCAACGACCAACCATTTGATCTCGAGCAACCATACCTGTAATTGAACGGTCGCCAATGGTAATCAAGAATGACTTAGACGCAACTGTAGGGTTTTTCAATACGCGGAAAATTGCGTCTTTCAAATCAACTTTTGAAGCATCGAAATCATCGCCACTACGCTCAATAGTTTCATAAGAACGTTGCATACGCGGTGTACCACCAAGCATTACCTGCATTGGGATATCAACTGCATCATTTTGGAATAATGGATCTTCAACTGTTAAGCGACGCGCTTCTGTTGCTTCACCTAACACAGCAAATGGACAACGTTCACGCGCACAAATTGCTTCGAACTGATCCAAAGATTCTGGACGAATTGCGAGAACATAACGTTCTTGCGCTTCATTTGACCAGATTTCCATTGGGCTCATGCCCGGCTCTAATGAAGGAATCTTACGAAGATTAAGCACTGCACCCAACTCATGATCATTCACAAGTTCAGGCATAGCGTTTGATAAACCACCAGCACCAACGTCGTGTACAGAAACGATTGGGTTGAAGTCTTCTAAACGCCAGCAAGTATCAATCACTTCTTGACAACGACGTTCCATTTCAGGGTTTTCACGTTGTACAGATGCGAAATCAAGGCTTTCCCCCATTGTACCGCTGTCTACAGAAGATGCAGCACCACCACCAAGACCGATTAACATTGCAGGGCCACCCAATACAATGAGTAAATCACCTGGTTGAATCGCATCTTTTTCTACATGGTCAGGACGAATATTACCGTAACCACCAGCGATCATGATTGGTTTATGGAAGCCTTTCACTTCACCATTTACATTCTGTTCAAAAGTACGGAAATAACCATTTAATGCAGGACGGCCGAATTCGTTGTTAAATGCCGCGCCACCTAATGGACCTTCAATCATGATTTGTAATGGCGATGCCATACGTGAAGGTTTACCGTAGTTTTCTTCCCAAGGTTGTTCAAAACCAGGAATATTTAAGTTCGAAACGGTGAAACCGGTTAAACCAGCTTTTGGTTTACCACCACGACCAGTTGCACCTTCATCACGTATTTCACCGCCTGAACCAGTTGCAGCACCAGCAAATGGAGAAATTGCTGTTGGGTGGTTATGGGTTTCAACCTTCATTAAAATATGAGCAGCTTGGCTCTTATATTTATAAACGAAGTGACCATTTTCATCCGCTTTCGGATAAAAACGCATCGTGTCATACCCCACGATCACTGAAGCATTATCTTTATATGCCGATAACACATCGTTCGGAGATTCTTTATAGGTATTTTTAATCATCTGGAACAATGACAATGGTTGTTTTTCACCATCAATTGTCCATTCAGAACCAAAGATTTTATGACGACAATGTTCAGAGTTCGCTTGAGCAAACATCATCAACTCGATGTCGTTTGGATTACGACCAAGCTTACCAAATGCTTCAGTTAAGTAATCAATTTCTTGTTCAGATAACGCAAAACCGAATTCATTGTTCGCTTTAACCAAGGCTTCTTTACCTTGACCCAAGATATCAATTGAATTTAATGGTTTTGGAGCAGTTTCTGAAAATAATGCTTTTGCATCATCAATTTGAGCAAAAACTGTTTCTGTCATACGGTCATGAAGTACTTGTTTAACTTCATTAGAAATTTCAGAAACACCTTTTAACGTAAATAAAAGACCACGTTCTAAACGGTGTACTGGCGTATTACAGTTTTTGAAAATATCAGTTGCTTTAGAAGACCATGGTGAAATAGTACCCACACGTGGCGTAACTAAAATCTGAATCTCATCACTTGCAATTTGACGAAGTTCAAAAGACTCTCCGTCATTTAACAATTGCAAAGCAGATTGACGTTGCTGCTCGTTGAGCGCTTGATCAAACAAATAGACCCACTGGCTGTCAAAAGATTGAACAGAACTAATTGACGATAAACGTGTTAATAGTTGAGCTTTCTTAAAAGAAGAATGTGCTGCTGCACCGGCCACGATAAACATGTTGATTTTGGCTCCACGGGCAGGTCTTGTGAACCTTACCGCAATGTGACTTTAGAGAGAGCGCATATTCTACTGCGTCTTGCTAAAATCAGCTAGATGTAGAATCAGTATTCTGTAACCTAATTCTGTAAGAAGTGATTTCTTTTTTGTTCAAAATCATTTTTTTATTCATTTTAGCTAAAAATAAATTGTTTCATGTTTGTTCAATAACATAATAAAACCTGAACTAGGACAAACTATGTCGCACCAAGCTAGTGCTTTTAACTTTTTTTTGGCATGATCGGGTTTTATAGTTTTTGAATAATGATAAATGGAACAAATGCGTTGGTTAGAGCTGCTTTCTGCAGTTCGTTTAGGCAGTAAAAAAAGCAGTACAGAACTGGCTCGTAGCCCATTCCATAAAGATTATGACCGTATTATATTTTCGCAAAGTTTTCGACAACTAAACCGTAAGACACAAGTTCACCCACTCGCACAGCATGATGGTATTCACACCCGTTTAACTCACTCACTTGAAGTTTCCTGTATTGGCCGCTCAATGGGCATGCTCGCAGCAGAAAAAATAAAAAATGAATTACCCGTCTGGATTTCTCCTGCGGATGTAGGCGCAATCATTCAAGCAGCCTGTCTGGCCCATGATATTGGTAATCCACCTTTCGGACATGCGGGTGAATATGCGATTCGTGAATGGTTTGATGATGCTTCGCATAATGATTTTTTGAAAAAATTAAGCCCAGAAGAAGAAGCAGATGTCCGTCAGTTTGAAGGCAATGCTCAAGGATTACGTCTATTAAGCCGTATTGACTATCATCCAAATGATGGTGGAATGCGATTAACCTATGCCACCTTAGGTGCTTATTTAAAGTACCCATGGCTTTCAAAAACCATTGCTGAACAAGGTGATCGCCCCTCACATCAACGAGCAAAATTCGGATGTTATCAATCTGAAAAAGAAATTTTAAAACAGATTGCTGAACAACTCGGACTTATTCAGTTGGGTGAATATCATTACTGCCGTCATCCACTGACCTACTTATTAGAAGCCGCTGACGATATTTGCTATGCCCTAATTGATTTAGAAGACGGCATTATCTTAAATATGCTAAGTTACCAAGAAGTTGAACCTATTTTTCTTAATTTGATTGCCGACTATGGTCAACCAGAAGAATTATCACATCCAAACAGTACTTGGCAGCAAAAGATTTCAGCATTACGTGGACGTGTCATGAAACGTCTGGTTGATGAAGTCACCACAGCCTTTGCTAAACATCATTATGAAATCATTACCGGTCAGCTTAAAGGCAACCTTTTACAATATTGCTCACCTGATATTGCAATTGGTATCGAAACAGCCAAAAATCTGGCACGTGATAAAATTTTTGAGCACCCACAAAAGTCTGGTTTAGAAATTATTGCTCACCAAAGTTTGCAAACGATTTTAGATGCATTTGTACCTCTGACCACACCACATAAATCTTTAAGCTTTAAAGAACAACGTTTAATGTCTATCCTTAATCTGTATGGTGCTGACTTTAGCAATAATCACTACAGTAATATTATGCAAGTACTCGATATTATCAGCAAATTCTCAGATCATCAGGCTTATAGCTTGGCTCAAGAATTACGAGGTAATAAAATTGGCCTGTTTTAAGTATGGTTTACTATAGTTAAAGAAATGTATGAAGTTTTAAAAAGAATTTAGAACTTCCAGATTTACCGAAATAAATAAGTGAAATCCTCTATGATCGGATGTTTAATTGGCGAAGTGTTTGCCCTAGAAGCCCCTACTGTCTTACTGAATGTAAATGGTGTGGGTTATGAAATCGATACGCCACTTTCAACATTTTGCCAATTACAAAAAGGCCAGAAAGTTACGTTATGGACGCATTTGGTTGTCCGTGAAGATGCACAGCAACTCTACGGCTTTAGTGATGCTCAAGAAAAAACAATTTTCCGCACCTTATTAAAAGTAAATGGTGTAGGCCCAAAAATGGCATTAGGGATTCTATCAACCTTAAGTGTTGAGTTATTAGTGCACACGATTGAGCATGACGATATCAACACGTTAGTCAAAGTTCCGGGTGTTGGCAAAAAAACAGCTGAACGTTTAATGATCGAGCTTCGCGACCGTTTCAAAACGTTGGCTCAAGGAACTTCTTCTGCGACTACCCTGCCTCAAATTCAGTTTGCTGCAAACTCGCCTGTGGCAGAAGCAGAAGCAGCCTTGCAATCTTTAGGCTATAAACCTCTTGAAGCTCAAAAAGCTGTTGCTGCGGTTAAAGCCGATTACACAGAATCAGCCGATATTATTCGTGCTGCTCTTAAATCAATGATGAAGTAAAACACTTATGCAAGACCGTCTAATCAGTGGAGCGGAAAAACCAGAAGATCATTTTGATCGGGCTATTCGACCAACTTCTCTTGCCGACTACATCGGGCAACCTGTAGTACGCGAGCAAATGGAAATTTTCATTGGCGCAGCTCGCGGTCGTGGTGAAGCACTCGACCACACGCTGATTTTTGGTCCACCGGGCTTGGGTAAAACCACACTTGCCAACATTATTGCACGTGAAATGGGTGGTAATCTTAAATCTACTTCGGGGCCAGTTTTAGAGCGTGCGGGTGACTTAGCTGCAATGCTTACGAACCTCGAAGAAGGCGATGTTTTGTTTATTGATGAAATTCACCGTCTTTCACCGGTTATTGAAGAAATCCTCTATCCAGCCATGGAAGATTACCAATTAGATATCATGATTGGTGAAGGCCCCGCTGCCCGTTCAATCAAACTGGATTTACCACCTTTTACGCTTGTCGCTGCAACTACACGCGCGGGATTACTTACCTCACCACTACGTGACCGTTTTGGTATTGTTCAGCGTCTTGAGTTCTATTCTGTAGAAGACTTAACACATATTGTGTCCCGTTCTGCAAAGCTAATGAATGTACCCATTACAGTTGAAGGTGCAGAAGAAGTTGCCCGCCGTGCACGTGGCACACCTCGTATTGCTAACCGTTTATTACGACGTGTTCGTGACTATGCACAAGTTAAAGGTAACGGTGAAGTCACTCACGAAATGGCACAACTTGCTCTTGATATGCTTAAGGTTGATAAAGCAGGTTTAGATACTCTAGATCGCCGTTATTTGAGTATGCTTCTGGAACGTTTTGATGGTGGACCTGCCGGAGTTGAAGCACTTGCAGCAGCCATGGCAGAAGATAGTGGTACGCTTGAAGATGTGATTGAACCGTATTTAATTCAACAAGGTTATGTGATGCGTACCGCGCGCGGGCGTATTGCAACTAATCAATCTTATTTACAGTTTGGACTGACGCCACCTGAGCCTAAAAACTAGTGATTAGGAGAGCATGTCTCTCCTTACTTTGGTTCCTAAATTATTATTTTTAATTTTATATCATTATAAATAATAGCTAAAGAAATCAAATATTGTCTTCTTTCTATATTTACTTTCTTCGTTTTTCACAGCGTTATAAAACGTAAAAATGCTTTGGCCGCAATTGAAAGGTTGTGCCATAGGACTTAGTATGCAATCTGCTAAACTGCCCCGTATTTAAAGCATATACGTGGCTTCGAATAAAATTGATGTTTTATTCAGCAGTCATATTTTAAATGCAAAGCTCTATAGTGAACTAAAACGGAATCCTCTCATGGCGAATCATTTTGAATTCAACATTCGTGTTTATATTGAAGATACGGACGCAGGTGGTATTGTCTACCATGCCAACCACATTCGCTATATGGAACGTACCCGTACTGAATGGCTCCGTGCTTCTGGTGTTGATCATTACTGGCATCAAAAAGACTACAACTTTGTCGTACACAAAATTAACGTAAAATACATGCGTCCTATTTTAATGGATGATTTAATTACTGTTACAGCACGTGTAGTTTCATGTAAAGCTGCGTCATTTGTGTTGCAACAAAATATTTATCGTGGTGAAATCTTGCTTGCTTCTGGTGAGGTTGAGTTGGCATGTTTAAGCAAAGAACTGATAGCTCGTCGTCTTCCAGAAGAAATACGTGATCTTATTCGTAAAGAATTGGAACAAGACTAAAAAAACAACCGGCATATGTAACTATGGCAACAAACATTGAATCAACCCTGCATATTTCTGACCTTATTTTACAGGCAAGTCCAGTCGTTCAGTTGGTCATGCTAATTTTATTGTTAGCATCAATCTTTAGTTGGTATCTGATTGCCAAGTTACATATGAGTTATAAAAAAGCACATCAAGAAGATGAACATTTCCAGAAAATGTTCTGGTCAGGTGCTGAACTCAATACGCTTTACAACAATGCTCAACTCAACTCAAAACGCTCAGGTCTTGAAGATATTTTTTATCAAGGATTGAGTGAGTTTTTTAAACTTAAAAAACGTCAGGCCCCTGTTTCACAAACGATTGAAGGAACTGAACGTATTTTACGTGTAGGTTTGAGTCGTGATCAGAGCCATCTGGAATACGGCTTAGGTAGTTTAGCAAGTATTGGCTCTGTAGCTCCTTACATCGGTCTATTCGGTACCGTTTGGGGCATTATGAATGCCTTTATCGGTTTAGCTGCTGTTGATCAAGTCACTCTAGCCACTGTTGCACCGGGTATTGCCGAAGCACTTATTGCAACTGCAATTGGTTTATTTGCTGCAATTCCTGCTGTATTGGCTTTTAACCATTTCACTTCTAAAAGCGAAAGTGTTTACTCTGATCGTGCTTTATTTGCTGAAGAGATGATTGCTTTATTGCAACGTCAGTCTGTGGGTTCATCACAGGAAGATGCATAATGGCAATTCAGCGTTCAGGGCGCTTTGAGCGCATAAAAAAACCACTAAAAAGTGATATGAACGTCGTACCCTATATTGACGTTATGCTTGTACTTTTGGTTATTTTCATGGTGACTGCTCCCATGATTACCAGTGGAATTAAAGTCGATTTACCTCAAGCAAATAACCATCCAATCGAATCAAAAGATATGCCAGCCATGGTAACGATTGGTAAAGACGGCAATATTTATCTTCAGTATGAAGATTATAAAGATAGTGAGCCATTATCTCGTGAAAAACTTGAAGAAGTTTTAAGCAATGCTCAAAAACAAGCTGAACAAGAAAATAAACAACTCACAGTTTTAGTCAATGGTGATAAGTCTCGTCCTTATGGAGAAGTCGTATCATTGATGGCAAGTTTACAAGAAGCAGGTTTAACTCAAGTTGGCCTTCTGACAGAGCCTTTAAAATAAGCTATGAATAAAAATCAAAAGCCGCACTTTAAACAAAATGCGATTGCACTGAGCTTTACAATTGGAGTTCATGCAATTGCCATTGTTGGCTTGCTTTTTTTAGGCTTGAGTAAACCACCTGAACAGCCAAAAAAGCTAACAACTATTTTAGTTAAGCCAGAAGATTTACCCCCTCCTTTAGCAAAAGCAGTTGAACAAGAGACAACTGCTACAAATGAAGCAAAAGAGGTGTTAACCCCTATTGTAGATGAGACTCTCCCTCAAAATCTTCCAGCCGCACCTCCTCCGCCAACTGCTCAGCAACTTACTGCTCAAAAGCAAAAAGCTGAACAGACACAACAAGCAAAATTAGCGGAACAAAAACGTAAAGCTGATGAAGCAGCTAAAGCTAAACAAGCTGCTGAACAGCGTAAAGCTGATGAAGCTCAAGCACAAAAGCAACGCGCTGATGCTGAAGCAAAACGCCAAGCCGAATCTAAAGCGAGATCTGAAGCCGAACAAAAACGTAAAGTCGAGCAAAATGCAAAAGCTGATGAAGCGACCAAAGCTAAACAAGCAGCTGAACAACGTAAAGCTGCTGAAGAGGCTAAGCGAAAAGCAGAGACAGAGGCAAAGCTGAAACGTGAGGCTCAGAAGGCCGAAAACGCTAAACTACAAGCGCAGCAAGATGCTAAACACAAAGCTGAAGCTAAGGCAAAAGCCAATGACGACGCTAAGCGTAAAGCTGAGACAGATGCTAAAGCTAAGCAACAAAAAGCTAATGAAGACGCCAAACGTAAAGCTGACGCCGATGCAAAAGCCAAGCAACAAAAATTAAATGAAGATGCCAAACGCAAAGCTGAAGCCGACTCAAAAGCTAAACAACAAAAAGCAAATGAAGATGCTAAACGCAAAGCTGACGCCGATGCAAAAGCTAAGCATGAACGAAGTGAAGCTCGTAAAGCTGCTGACGACGCTAAACGTAAAGCTGAAGCCGACTCAAAAGCTAAACAGCAAAAAGCCAATGACGACGCTAAACGCAAAGCCGAAGCAGATGCAAAAGCCAAACAACAAAAAGCTGCTGACGATGCTAAACGCAAAGCTGAAGCAGAGGCTGAAGCAAAAGCTGCATCTGCTCAAAAAGCACAAGAAGAGGCAGCTCAAAAGAAAGCTGAGGCTAAAAAAGTTGCTTCTTCAGCTAGACGTGATTTTGAGCAAAAAATTCGACGCTCTTGGGATGTTCCAACAGGCAGTAGTAGTAAAACAGTTGGTGTTCGTTTTACCCTCTCAGATTCGGGAAGTGTCAATTCAATTGTAATCACGCGTTCAAGCGGAGATGATGCTTTAGATGCAAGTATTAAAGCTGCAATTCAAGCCGCAGCGCCATATCCTATGCCATCGGACCCAGATGCAAGGCGCGAATCAAGAAGTGTTAACTCTACATTTAGAGCGCAATAATTTTGAAAGAGTTACATGCTTTAAATAGTTTAAGGCATGTAACTATGCTACAAAATCAACAGTCACAAAAATACCAGCTATGACTTTAAACTTATGAATACGAGCCGCAAACACCTGCTATCTTTAGCATTGATCACCGCACTAAGCCCTCTTGCTTCTACAACTGCTTTTGCCCAGTTATATCTGGAAATTGCTAAAGCACCAGATCAGGCACCCAAAATTGCAATTGTCCCGTTTAGTAATGACAATGGGCTCTCTCCTATTGTCGAAACTGACTTAAACCGTTCTGGGCGCTTTACAAGCTCATCTAAAAATTTACCTGCTAATGCTGCAATCAATCAGATTCAAGCTTCTGACTGGCAAGCTGCCGGAATTCCATATGTAGTTACTGGACAAATTAAACAAACAGCTACAGGTTTTGAAGTTCATTACCAACTTTATGATGTACAAAAGCAGCAATACATTTTAAATGAACTTTTAAATGTACCTGCTTCACGTATACGTCAAGCTGGCCACATGGTAAGTGATGCTATTTATCAGGCTCTTACAGGCATTCCTGGTGATTTTAGTGGCCGTATTGCATATGTGCTTAGAAATCCGGCTACTCCTGCAGAACGTTATACATTACAAATTGCAGATACGGATGGAGAACAACCAAAAACTGTTTTGTCATCTCGTGACCCAATTCTTTCTCCGGCCTGGACACCAGATGCCAAGAAAATTGCTTATGTTTCTTTTGAAACCAAACGTCCAGCCATTTATTTACAAGATTTATCTACTGGAACGCGTGAAGTACTCACAAGCTTTAAAGGCCTAAATGGCGCACCGAGTTTTTCACCTGATGGCCAATCAATGCTATTTACAGCATCGATGAATGGCAATCCTGAAATCTATCAAATGGATTTATCAACTCGCCAAGTCAAACGTATGACAAACGACTCGGCCATTGATACGGAAGCACGTTATACACCAGATGGAAAATCTTTTATTTTTACTTCTGACCGTGGTGGTTCTGCCCAAATCTATCGTTATACCTTTGCTGATGGCTCAGTAAAACGTCTAACGTTTAAAGGTTCATTTAATGCACGTGGAACTTTGAGTGCAGATGGCAAAAAGATTGCTCTTGTTCATCGTCCAAGTGGCAGCAGTTATAAAGTTGCAATTCAGGACATTAATACTGGCATCACCAATATTCTTACTCCAACCAGTTTAGATGAGTCACCAAGTTTCTCACCAAATGGGCAAATGGTGGTGTACGCAACTCGTGAAGGAAGCCGTGGCTTGTTATCTATCATGTCTACTGATGGACGTTTCCGTATGAATTTACCAAGCGAACAAGGTGAAGTACGTGAACCAGCTTGGGCACCAAAATAACTTTTAATTCCATTGATGGAGATGATCATGAAATCAATCAAATATTTAGCTTTACCCTTTCTTAGCGTAGCACTTGTGATGACAGGTTGTGCGAGCCGTAAACCAGCAGCGACGACTACAACTGGTACAAATCCAAGTACGGTAAACACTTCTGGTTTAAGTGAAGATGCGGCATTAAATGCTCAAAATTTGGCTGGTGCTTCATCGAAAGGTGTGACTGAGGCAAATAAAGCTGCTTTGGCTAAACGTGTTGTTCATTTTGATTATGACAGCAGTGACTTATCTACTGAAGACTATCAAACTCTGCAAGCTCACGCACAATTCCTTATGGCAAATGCAAATTCAAAAGTTGCATTAACTGGCCATACAGATGAACGTGGTACACGTGAGTACAATATGGCTTTAGGCGAGCGTCGTGCTAAAGCTGTACAAAGCTACTTAATTACCAATGGTGTAAACCCACAGCAACTTGAAGCTGTAAGTTATGGTAAAGAAGCTCCTGTTAATGCAGGACATGATGAATCTGCGTGGAAAGAAAATCGCCGCGTTGAAATTAATTACGAAGCAGTGCCTCCTTTATTAAAATAAGGCATATGCATAAAAAAACGCTCATATATGAGCGTTTTTTTATAACAACAAAACTTAAGAAGATTTCTTTTCTTCTTCCGTATGTTGCATAGATTCAATCAAATCATGCTTATTAAAATCTTTATATTCAGGTTTTGCCTCATAATCTTTCCAAGCTTCCTGAACATTCTCTTTCGAAATTTCATCTAGATTGATTGGTTCACCTGCTGTGGGGGTCGCATCAAACTTCTTTGTTGTCATTTCGATTCTCCTAAAAATATACAGTCCGTTGTCATATAATCAACATACCATTTAAAATGGAGGTTGTAAGCATAAATCCAACACAAATAAAGTAAGATAATTTTTATTTTGTGACATTCTCATCTAGAATATGCCACGTATTTATCTGACTCATTTTGATGCTTGAAGCACAGGAGCTATTTTATATGTCCAACCTCACATTGTCCCAATTTTTACAACAACAAAAAGGGAATCTAACACCTGAGTTGGCTCAAGTCATCGACACTATTGCCACCACCTGTAAAACTATCGATCAAGCCTTACAAAAGGGCGCGCTCGCTGGTATTTTGGGTAGTGCTGGTAATGAAAATGTTCAAGGTGAAACACAGAAAAAACTTGATGTGATTTCTAATGACTACTTAATTGATGCTTTAAAAGTTCATCCACAAGTGAGTGGTCTTGCTTCTGAAGAGCTTGATGAGTTCACACCTGCACAAGAAAATGGTAAATATCTGGTTTTATTTGATCCGTTAGACGGCTCAAGTAACATCGATATCAATATGTGTGTAGGCACAATTTTCTCTATCCTGCCTGCAAAAAATGCGGTAACTCAAGCAGACGATTTCATGCAAGCGGGTACTCAGCAAGTTGCTGCTGGTTATGTACTTTATGGCCCATCAACCATGATGGCCTTAACTGTAGGAAATGGCGTAGTATTCTTTACTTTAGACCCAGAAACTCAAACCTTCTTGCTTACTACTGATAATGTTCAAGTTTCAGCAGACACTCAAGAGTTTGCAATTAATACGTCTAACCAGCGCCATTGGGAAGAACCTGTAAAACAATATATTGATGAATTACTTGCAGGTAAAACATCTGTTCGTGAAAAAGATTTCAACATGCGCTGGGTAGCATGTATGGTGGGTGATATTCACCGTATTTTATGCCGCGGTGGTATTTTCCTTTATCCATACGACTTAAAAGATCCGAAAAAAGCGGGTCGCTTACGTTTAATGTATGAGGCAAATCCAATGAGTATGCTCATTGAACAAGCAGGTGGTACATCAACTACTGGCCGTGTTCGCATTTTAGACATTGAACCAACGGAGCTTCACCAACGTGTTCCTGTAATTATTGGCTCTAAAAATGAAGTTGAACGCGTAACAAGCTATCATTAATAATTTTAATTATTTAGGGCATCATAGTATGATGGTGCCCTTTTGTTGGATATTTTCTCATGGCGGTTATTTTTTTAGAATCAAAAGACAATGCAAAAATTAAACATTTGCGTGGATTAATCGAACTTAATAGCGCTCGAAAAAAGCACCAACAAACAGTCCTTGAAGGTACCCATCTCTGTTTAACGTGGTTACAACAGCAAAAGAAGATTTTTTCTTTATTTACGACAGAACAAGCACTAGAACACACTGATTTAAAAAAAATAATTGAGCTACATCAAGGTCATATCTTTGTTATTAGCGAAGTCTTATATAGAGATTTGAGTACATTAGGTACGAGCTTACCTTGTTTAGCTATTATTGATTTGCCTAAAACTGCATCAACAATTGATTACAAAGTGGACACTTTGATTCTGGAGAATATACAAGATCCAGGTAACGTAGGCACATTGCTACGTTCAGCAGCAGCAGCAAATATTAAGCAAATCATTTGCACACAAGGCTCTGCATCACTTTGGTCTCCACGAGTTTTAAGAGCAGGTATGGGAGCTCATTTTAGCTTACATTGTTTTGAAAACTTCCAACTTACAGATATTCTTCCAAAATTTAGAATCCCAGTTTTTGTTACAAGCTCTCATCACTCAACAAGCCTTTACTCACAAGATCTTTCTCAGCCCTGTGTCTGGATTTTAGGAAATGAAGGCCAAGGTGCAAGTGATTACGCCTTAGAGCACGCGCAATCAGTGACTATTCCACAGCCAGGTGGACAAGAGTCATTAAACGTAGCAATTGCAGGGTCTATTTGTTTTTTTGAGATGGTTCGTCAACGCCAATAAAACGTTAATTTATTTTACATCTCACATATTTGTGAAAAAAATCAATTACACTAGTAAAAAATAGCCGATTGTTGTCAACCTCCCACCTCTTTTCAACGTTATATAAGAGATATATTGAAGATAAGGTGGGTATGTCCAATGACAGGATTTTCCATCTCCATGGATTTAGCACCGAAAAAGTCTCGATCGGAAACATCTAGTGCTCATGCAAGCACGGCTGAGCAACGCCTGAAAGTTTTCATGCAAGATGTAACTGGTCGTGCTTTGGTGATGATGGAGAGTGCTACCCAAGGTCAACAAGGTATTGCAATGGATTTGGTTCAAGAAGCATTTATTTCTTTACACAAATCTTATGCCGATAAAAGTACTGAAGAATGGTATCCCCTGTTTTATACGATTTTAAACAACAAACTTCAGGATTGGCGTCGCAAAGAATCTCGTAGAGCAAACCCATTTTCATTCTTCAAAAAAGTTAGTCTCGACAATGATGACGACGAAATTATTGATGTAGTTGATGAAAAAGCCATCAATCCTGCGGATTTTCTTGATCAAGCAGTGACTATCGAAGAAATTCGAGAAGCGATTTCAAAGCTACCAGTTCGTCAACAACAGGCATTTATGTTACGTGCGTGGGAAGGTTTTGACACACACACAACAGCTCAGATCATGAACTGTACCGAAGGTAGTGTAAAAACCCATTATCACCGAGCAATTCAGGGACTTAGAGAGTATTTGGCCCATTTAAATCCCTTGGGAGGTTATGATGAATCATGATGATTTCACTAAAAAGGTGACGTCTAAACTTGATAGTTTGGCACATCACCATAAAAATAAAACAGTGGTCATGAATCATGTGCTTGACCATATTCAACAAAAACCAGCCTCTTTTTATAGTGTCTGGAAAATGTCTGGTTTTGCACTTGCAGCAGCGATCACAGGTTTTGTAATTTTACCTAATTCAGCAGATATTGTTGATAAGCCACAAAATCAAGTGATTGTAAATCCTAAATTATCCCCACAAATGGTGGAAGATTTAGAAATGCTAATGGTCTTGGGTGAGGATAAAGTACAACATGGCAGCTAAAAAATTAGCGCTTATCCTTTGTTCATTAAGTTTCTTGCAAACCAGTTTTGCAGGTTTTGAACGATTTTGGATTTTTTCTAAAGATGCCAATACACAAGTTGATGACACATGGAATGCTCTTTCTGAAGAAGAACAACGTGCAGTTATTAAACGTTACCAGAGCTTAAAAGAGTTACCAGCGAATCAAAGTACAAACCTACAGCAACGTATGGACTGGTTTACTCAGCTTCCCGATGCTGAAAAAGAAAAAATGCGTGAAGCATGGCAAAAAATGAGTACGCAAGAGCGTAATGATTTGCGCCAGCGGATGCTTAAAGCAAATGGTGAAGAAAAAACAGCTATTCGGGAAGAATATATGAATAAGTATTTAGAACATTAAATAACTCTGCAAAATTCCTATGTAGTGAATTTAGTGTCTTACATAAATTTTATAAAAAAGCCTCCAATTGGAGGCTTTTTGTTTTATATATTTTATTTACGGTAGCGTCTATAGGCCGCTAAACCCAGTAAAGATGCTATAGATAAAATTCCTAAGCTACCGCCACCGCCTCCGCCACGTGTATCGTCTGTGGTAGTTGCAGTACTTACTAGATTAATTGTGCCAGCTTTAGATGAGATTTTACCATCTGCATCATAAACGTTATAGCTCAATGAATCGTTGAAAACATTAAAGACGTTATTTGCCTGAATATAAATATTCCCACCATAACAAGTTTTATCTTTATCATCTTCCGGACAAGGTCCTTCTCGATCTGCTTTAACAACCTTAAAAATTCCATCTTTTGAAGTTTTGCTTGGTAAATAGATTGGTAACTCTACGCCTTTTTCATTCACCCAAAATTGTGTTTTAGGTTTTGAAATTGTGCTTACTGGCCCATCTCCATCATCATCCGCATATTTAAGAAGATTCAATGGGATTGTTTCATTTGCCAGATACTTAAAGGTAAGTGTTCCATCTCCAGAAACAGGTTCAATATTATTAAAACGTGCTTTTATCAAACCGCTCGAGCTTGATTTACTATCGGCTGTTGTAATCGTATATTTACAATAAGCATAGCTACCGGCTTGAGTAACTACATCATCCTTGCGATAAAAAACAATTTGCTGTAAAGCGCTATTCCACTCACAAAATACCTTGTCCTCATCAGTCAAAGCATCGATTTGGCTTTGATCAAATGTGTCATCAAGTGATCCAATACCCAATGCCTCTGTTGTAATACGATAGTCAGTTGTATTGAAGAACTTCAACACATGATTAGCATCTTCGGCCGGTAAAGGTAAATCATAGTTCTTTAAATCAAGATAAATCGCACGATATTTAAGATTGGCTTTGGTTGTATCAATCAGGTTTTTAAACTCAGCTAAACGTACTTTATAATAAGTAATAAAATTAGAGGGTGTTTTAGGATCTTTAATATATTTATCAAATAAATCAAAATTTTGTTGATAAGTATCCATTAAGGTCGTTAATGAAATATTGCTGACGTCCTTTAAGTCGCCTGAAGTTAATTTCATTAACTCAACAGCCCCAATATCACAACTATTACGGTTCTCTGACTGATAATAAGAGGCTCCATCTGCTAAACGGTTTAAACCACGCTGGTCAGTTGTAGCACAGCCTCCTTTTCCATCTTTATCAGTATCAATTAAATCTTTGTCAGAAGAAATATCTCTTGGATAATAAATAGGTAAAAAACCTGTAGAAGCCGTTGCATCCTGTAGGCTCAATAGAGTATTAAATGATTGTGTACTGATATTAATATTCGTATGACCATCAGGCAGAGATTCTTTTGGTACATCACATTTTGCTATCGTAGACGTCCAATCAAGGGCATTGAAGCTCAGTGTTAAACCTACACTCTTCTGCTCTGCTGCCGCGCCTAACAAATATTTACAAGCATAACTTCCAGTGTTATAAGCCAGTACGTTAAAACTAAGCTTTTTTGTGCCCAGTTTGTCGTAGAGGAAAGTACTGTTCGCATTGTTTTCAACAATTGTATTATTTAAAAGTACTAGACTACTGCTTGAACTTAAAATACTTGATGTATTGGCTGGATTATTGGTATCGCCAGTAAACTTAATAACACTGCCGTTAGTACTATTCGCTATATTTTTCGCAATAGTATTAATCGACAATGTCGCAGTAGGTTTACCGCAAAACTCAAATGTACTTGTTGAAGCTGTATTACCATTATTTACAATACTATTTGATGTAAGGGTAATGGTACGTGGCGCATAGACGGTGTCACTAAAACACCCCATTGATAACACACTGCCTTGTGTTGCGCTATTACCTTTCAGTAATGAATGATTTACTGACAAAGTAATATTAGGTGAAGCTAAATAAATTGCTCCACCACTTGTTGCTCGTGATAATAAAATCTGGCTATTTTGTAAAGCAATATCAGCACCGGCATAAATCGCCCCACCCTGACCAGTTGTAACTCCATTTGTAAGAATGACATTATTTAAGCTTAGGGGTTGCTTATAGGAAGTTGTATTAAAAATACGTGATTTACCTTGGGCATCAATATACGTTTGTAATTCAAGCTGTGCGGGATAATCATTAGTTAAAACACTTTTCTTCTGCCAATCTACGGGGTCAGCACCAAAAATAGCAATATTGGCATTAGGAACTAGCTCCTTGCTTAAATTATAGATTCCTGCTTTAAGCTGAATAGATTTCTGTGTAGTCTCACGTGTATCAATAACTGTACAACCACCATAAGACTTACGCAATTCAGCAGTCTTTATCGCTTCACGCAATGAACAGGCATTGGTATTATCACCATCTTCATCGACAAAAGTTGTAACATCAATTCTTCCATTTGTAGTATCTGCAAATAATGGCATTGCAGCAATTACAGCTAATGCTAAAAAAGCTTTTTTATAATTTTTCATAGCCTTATCATCCTTGATTATGACTTTAAACGTCGCAAAGCAATTAAGCCAAATAAACCTAAAATTAAGCCACCACTGACACTCCCCCCGCCACCCGTGCTTACAGTTTTATCTTCAATACCTGATGGTGGATCTTGTACGATTTGAACTGGAACCGTTAGATAAACATCTGCTGCATTATTAAAACGTGTTATAGTTGTGACGATTAAAAGGTTAAATACATCGGCTCCATGCCAGTTATCATTTGGAACATAAGTTAAGTTTCCTTGTGTATCAATCGACAAAGTTCCCTTAGATGACGTGCTTGTCTGAATCACTTTCATACAACCTGATTGCCATGCTTTACCATCTGTTCTTTTTCCAAACATTTTTTCACATGTTTGTGGAGAAACTAATTCACCATCACCCACAACATCAGCAATATTAAACTTGGCAATTTCTCCATATTTAATATCTTGACCATGCGTACTAATATCATCTCGGTTAATTGTTAATTCAATTGAGCCTAAATCGCATAGCTCATCATAAGCACTTCTATTTTTTCCACGTTGATCTTGTTTTTCACAACTTGCTAAACCGACTGAAGTTCCATCACTATATAAACGGCCTTTGTTAATTAATAATGATTGTGAAAAGCTCGTATATTTATCGAGAATTCTGGGTTTAAAGAAACCTAAGAAACTATTACTTGGTGTTGAATAAGGACAAAGCAATCCATCTGCAGGTGGTACATCACATGTTCCTTCATCTGCATTCCCTGCTATTAGTTTTTCATTGGCTGGATAAATAATATTAGGAAGTGTTGCTGAAGCATTACGGTTACATTCCGTAGTCACCAAATTGCTCTGTACAATCGTCTTATCTGTTGCAGATGTCTGACAGTTGGTTGTATTGCCCACTAGAATACTATTAGAAACGGAAGCTTTTCCTTGTGGAGCATCAAAAAATAGCCCACCCGTGTTTTTAATCATTGTAATGTTATTGATCACCATTCCATCTCGGACATTGGCAATAAAACTACCTTTATTATGAAAAATCGTACTATTACTTAAACCGATAGCACGAGAGGTTAAATAGCCACCAGTACTTTCATCTGCAAATTTAGTTTGTGCGTGGAACAATGCGCCATCTGCAGCAGTCACTTCATTATCACGCACGACAGAGCGACCAATATAGTAAAGTGGCATATCACTATATAAAACGCCGCCCTGACTCGCTTTATTATTCTGCATCAGGCTATTAGTAATCATTACCGAGCCTGCTGTTTTTGTAGTATTAGATAAAATTCCCGCGTTATAAATTGCCCCGCCACGAGTAGCATACCCATCTATTAAACGTGAATTTTGAATGACCAATTGTTCATGGTTATAAATTAATCCACCATCACCATCAGGTACTGCACTTTTTGATCCGGCACCTTTTAAATTGACATCAATAAATGAAACTGTAAAAGAGGCTTTTTCAACACTACCATCATCTACACGGAATAATTGATCCGTACCTATCATTTTAATAGTTGCATTATGAGAATTGGGTGCTCCTTCCTCAACCAATGTAGAATCATTCTTTGCTGTACTAATAGCTAAAGGAACAGTAATTGTTATACTTTTATTCAAAGTATATTCTTTATCACGCTGCAAAATAATATTTGAAGAAGCCTCTTTATTTCCGCATCCATGATAACCAGTTGCATATTTTTCAACATCAGCAGCATTGGAAGATGCTCGATAATTAAGAAATTGTACAGCCTCACGCAATGTACAGAGCGTATCATCTTTATCTTCATCAATTAAACTTGTGACTTGAATATCGGCAGAATAAGCGTGTCCAGCGACAGCCAATAAAGCAAAAGCAATGCTCCGTTTGAGCATACCCATCTCCTTACATCTTTTTTTCATTTTTCTTTGTCAAAATTGCAAAATTTCCGCTTTTGCAACCGCATCCTTTGTGCGTACTTTGTCACAGGAACTAGAATTTCTCAAGACATTTTGGTCGGTCTGTAGAGTCATTTTAAAGCTACATTACAAAAAGCCTGTTAGATTTAAAAAACTTTTTTAAATGCAAAAAATTAACTATTTTAAAATCAACAGAAGGCTTGAAGTATAGAAAGATAACTACTTCATAATTCGTTTTTATATTTTGATTCAGAAAAATTAAATGGCTAATGCAAAGTTCAGACAAAGCCATAAGCTCAAATGAAAGAATATCTATTGTTGATATTCATCAATCAAAGCGTAAATTTGTCTTAAAGTTGCATTCGAAAGTTTTGTTTTTTCACCTTTAAGTAATTTTTCTAATTGGGCAACTGACTGTAATAAAAGAGAAGGTTGATGAGGACCATGTAACAATAAATAGTCAACAATTTGCTGATCAAAATGGATACCACGTCTAGACATTACAGAGGTAACCAAGGCGTAGCGGTCCGCATATAAACTTCCACTCGGCACTTTAACGCTGACAGCTTGGGTAAGTCGTGACTGTAAGTCTGGTAATTCCAACTTTAATTCGATAGGCGCTACACGCGAAGAAAATACCAACTGCCCTTCGTGATTATTCATTAAATGAAAGACAGCTTTTTGCCAATGCGGCACACCACTAATTGATTCAATATCATCCAAAGCCACAAGGTCATAATGCTCTAACGAAGTAATTGCTTCGATAGGAGCATCAAGAAGTTCAAGCAAAGAAACTTTAATTGCAGATTTGCCTATTTCTAAATAAGAGTCACAAATTGCGGAAAGTAAGTGACTCTTACCTGTCCCTGCACCACCGTAGATATAAAACCTACTGACCAGACCAGCATGTAGTTGACGCACAGCATCGACTACATTCCCCCAACTTGGTCCCGAAAAATCACTGATTCGGGCATCAAGTTGAGGTTCTATATCCAGTTGGAGTTGACGCATATATTGAATTAACCTTGAAATTATTTCTGGTCAGATGGTTTCAGTTTATCTGTATCTTGCTGTGTTTTAACCTCAAGATCAAGCTTAGTGCTTTCGGTTTCTACATGAATTTGCTTAATGTCACCTTGTTGTATGACTAACGTAGACGGTGGAGCATAAAGTGAGCTTCGTTCATAGTTATCTCTTAAGTGTTTCAATAGCACCACAATCACAGCAGCAACAGGCAATGCAATTAACATTCCCAAGAAACCTGCAAGTTGTGCACCTGCCAATACGGCAAAGACAACTGCTACAGGAGATAGACCAATTTTATCGCCCAATAAGAATGGCTGTAGAATATAGCCTTCTATCGCTTGGCCAATCATAAAAACTACGCCAACAAGTAATAAGTGCATCCAGTCCAATCCGAACTGGAACAAACTTGCAATTACGGCGGCAATAATACCTACTGCAAATCCTAAATAAGGAATAATACTGGCAAGGCCAGCCACCATACCAATAATAAGACCAACTTCCAAACCAATGAGCTGCAAACCAACTGCATATACTATGCCTAGCAATAGCATGACGAGAAACTGACCTTTAACAAATGCCCCTAAAACGCTATGGCATTCGCCAACGATCTGTAAAGTATTTGCTTCATATCGACGTGGAATGAGACGACGTAAGTTTTGTAGCATACGGTCCCAGTCTAGTAAAAAATAAAAAGCAATAATTGGAATTAAAACAACTGTTCCACCAATTTGAATAAAATTCAAACCAGACTGGGCCAATTTTAATAACACTGATTGAATACTATCGGCACTATAATTGGTTTGAACATATTCCATCACAGCTTTAGACATCTGCTCTGTGTCAATTTCCATTTGCTGAACATTAAATGTCGAAGAAACCCATGGTAATAGTTCTGCATTAATCCAATGTATACCAGCTGGAATGCTATCTCGGGCGTAAACTAATTGTTTCCAGATAAGGGGAACCAAATACCACAATGCAATGGTTAGTGTTACACCGATTCCTATAAACACTACGCTAATTGCTAACCAGCGAGGCAATTTGATTTTTACCAGAACATCAACAAGTGGACTGAATAAATAAGCCAGGAAAAAAGCGCCGATAAAAGGAATGACTACAGGCTTGAGTAAGTACAATACCCATACCAGCAATACAATACCTGCGAGTAAAAAAATACGGCGCAGTATACGATCTTGCATAAAATCTAGCCTTTTTTGATTTAATCGTTATAAATGAAAAAATATTTTTATTAAAGATAGCATTTTCGAGCATAAATAACATAAGAGTTTCGTATATTCAGGTTATAATCTGCCGCCAATGCGGAGACTTCATTTATGAGCAACTCAACTTCTACCCCAAATACCGGTTTAAGCTATAAAGATGCGGGTGTCGACATTGAAGCGGGCGACACACTGGTCGATCGTATCAAGTCAGTCGCTAAACGTACAAGTCGTCCTGAAGTAATGGGCGGACTTGGTGGCTTTGGTGCACTATGCAAAATTCCTAAAGGTTATGAAGAGCCTGTTTTAGTTTCTGGAACCGATGGTGTAGGAACTAAATTACGTTTGGCACTTAATCTTAATCGTCATGACACAATTGGCCAAGATCTTGTGGCTATGTGTGTAAATGATCTTTTGGTTTGTGGTGCAGAACCATTATTCTTCCTTGATTATTATGCAACTGGTCACTTAAATGTTGACGTTGCTGCAAATGTTGTTACTGGTATTGGTAAAGGTTGTGAGCTTGCAGGTTGCGCACTTGTAGGTGGTGAAACCGCAGAAATGCCAGGCATGTATGAAGGCGAAGATTACGATCTTGCTGGTTTTGCTGTTGGTGTTGTTGAGCAAAGTAAAATTATTGATGGCTCTAAAGTAAAGTCTGGTGATGTGCTTATTGGTGTTGCATCAAGTGGTGCTCACTCAAATGGTTATTCATTATTACGTAAAATTTTAGACGTTAAAAACGTTGATTTAACTCAAATAATTGATGGTCGCTCTCTTGCTGATGTTGCGATGGAGCCAACTCGTATTTATGTAAAACCAGTTCTTGAGCTATGCAAACAAGTTGATGTACATGCTATGGCACACATTACTGGTGGCGGTTTACCAGGTAACTTACCTCGTGTATTACCAAATGGTGCACAAGCTGTCATTGATGAAGCTTCTTGGGAATGGTCTGAGTTATTCCAACTTCTACAGCGCGAAGGCAATGTAGAACGCTTTGAAATGTACCGTACGTTTAACTGTGGCGTAGGTATGGTCATTGCTGTTGATGCCAATGATGCAGAAAAAGCAATTGAAGTGCTTAATGCTCAAGGTGAAAAAGCTTGGAAAATTGGACACATCCAAGAAAATGCTGAATCAGTGGAAGGTGCAGACGAAAAAATTCGTGTGATCTTTGCATGATAAAAATTGCTGTTCTAGTCTCTGGGAACGGCAGTAATTTACAAGCCTTGATAGACGCAAATCTATCAGGGCAAATTGTAGGTGTACTGTCTAATAAAGCAGATGCTTATGCCCTAGAGCGTGCTCAAAAAGCTAATATTGCTACCGCTGTTATCTCCCATAAAGACTTTCCAACTCGTGAAGTTTTTGATGAAGCAATGCATCAACAACTCTTGGCTTGGCAAGTGGATGTGGTTATTTTAGCCGGCTTCATGCGCATTTTAACTCCCACCTTTGTCAATAAATGGCAAGGGAAAATGCTGAACATACATCCCTCACTGCTTCCTGCTTATAAAGGTGTGAACACTCATCAACGTGTTTTAAACACAGGTGATCGTTTACATGGTTGTACCGTACATTTTGTCACTGCTGAACTAGATTCTGGTCAATCAATTGCTCAATCCGCTATTTCAGTTAAAGAACATGATACTGCCGCTTCATTAGCAGATCGAGTACATACCCTTGAGCACTTTATCTACCCACAAGTAGCAGAGTGGTTATGTAACGGTCAACTTACATGGAAAAATGGTCAAGCTTATTTCCGTGATCAAGTTCTTGAACACCCTATTCGTTTTGCAAATTGGTAAAATTTTTACTTAAAAGCAAAAATAAAAAAGGACATGCTGACATGTCCTTTTTTATAAGTTTAAAAATTAACTTTGCTGTTGATGAATCAATTTCTTTATAGAGTTCACAGTATCAATAGGATGTTCTAGAGGAAACATATGCCCTCCTTCAACTACAGTAAACGGAATTCCCATTTTTCGCTTTGCCATTTGAGGAAAGCCTCTTTTTAAGAAATCACTTCCTTTACCCACAACTAAATGCACAGGCATCTTAGGTTTTGGCATAGGTAACCACCACCAAGAAGGATTTTTACGGAAAATTGCAACTTCATCTTCACGAGAAATAGTTAAAGTAACTCCACCGCGGACCGAGTCTTCTTTTAAAGCATAGTCAATGTAAGCTTGAAAACAATCTTCATCAAAATTTTTATAGAAGCCTTTAGGACGCAGTAATTCGGCCGCCTGTTCTCTCGATTCCCAATGTTCACGACGACGTGCAGATAAGCCTGCTGGTGTCATCGCATCAACCAATTTAGGACGAAATAATTTTGCCATATGAAAAGCAAATGAATATCGCCCTAAAATAAGAGGTGGGTCTAACATAATCACTTGAGAAAACAGTTCAGGACGCTGAAAAGATGCCATCAACGTTAAAACTGAACCAAGAGAATGTCCAAGTCCAATGACTTTACGTCCTTTCGCCTGCCGCACAATACTATCAATCACCTGATCAACCAAAGAAGGCCAATGGTTAGTCACAGGATAACGTTTATCAGGGCCAATTAGAGGGACATAAATAAAGTCATATTCCCCTTTCAACTGATCAAACAGTTTTTGATACACTTTTGACGGTACACCATTCGCATGAGCAAAGTGTATAACTGGTTTCATTGACATACCGCTATCCTAAAACAGATTTTATTGTAATTTTGCGCTTTGACTAGTCTGCACTTCTTGAGCAATAGATTCACTTACCCCTTGCCCTAGTTGTGCACCCATACGACCTAAAATTGATTCTAAAGGGTTACGCTCAATTGTGTAGTCAACTTTATTACCAAGGTTTAGCTCACGCATCAAGCTCGTAACGTTACCTGAACGGTCAGCAATACCTAACTGGATTGCTTGTTCACCAGTCCAGAATAAACCAGAAAAAATAGCTGGATCATTCGATTTCAAACGCTTTCCACGCCCTTCTTTAACTGCACTGATAAAGTGAGTATGAACATTATCAAGAACAGACTGAATATGTTGCTTTTGAACAGGATCAATCGGTTTTGTCATACTTAAAATGTCTTTATTCGTTCCTGCTGTTAAAGTTCGATCTTCAATACCAAGTTTCTGAGCTAAACCACTAATCCCATAGTTCGGCATGATGACCCCAATTGAGCCGACCAAACTTGATGGATTGACAATAATCTCATCAGCAGCAGATGCAATATAGTACGCACCCGATGCACCCATATCACCAATAACAGCGTAAACCTTCTTATCAGGATGCTGTTTTTTCAAATAACGAATTTCCTGCCAGATTTCATCAGATTGAACTGGAGAACCGCCAGGTGAGTTAATATTAAGTGCAACAGCTTTACTATTTGATGCCTCAAAAGCACGCTTAAGTGCTTTATTGGTGTCTTCACTATTTACAGCTTGATTGCTTGAAGCATCAATAGTACCCACAATATCTACCACTGCCAGATGAGCGCTGCTACTACTTACAGCAGAGCCTTCTTTGCTGGTTGAGCAGCCTTTACCCATGAGTACAATAATGAACAATAGATAAATAAAAGTTAGTGTTTTAAAGAAGATGCCCCAACGGCGGCTACGACGCTGTTCCTCGACGGAGGCAAGCACAGCCTTCTCGAGAATTTGCCATTCTTGTCCATTCTGTTTAGGAGTTATAGGTTCATTTTGTGGTTTTGGCGGCCAATCGGACATAAAATTCCAATCCAAATTAATCTAAAATGATGTCATTATATACGTTGATTTGATAAAAACTGTCTAAATAATATGATTTCATTTATAATAATTTTATCTTTTTTTAATTATTGCTTCCTTTTTCCGCGATAGATGACCAAATTAGATATAAAAAGCATGAACTATTTCCTACTCAAAACTTTTAGCCGTCAGCCAATTAAATTTGGACGTTTTCTTGCTCGTATGTTGGCAGGGTTAATCAATACTTTAAAAATTACTAAAACATCAAAAAGTATAGAACTAAACCTACAAATCGCCCTTCCACATTTAACACCACAGCAGCGAATAGAGATTACGCAACAAGCTATTCGTAATGAAATCACCTCATACTTTGAATTTTTAAGTATTTGGGGTTCATCAAATAGTAAGAATATCGAAAGAATTCATCATGTTGAAGGTGAACATTACTATCACGAAGCGCTTGCAGCAAAAAAAGGGCTTGTTATGATCATCCCACATTTTGGCACATGGGAAATCATGAATGCCTGGTGTTCACAGTTCACTTCAATGACAATTTTATACAAGCCTGTAAAAAATGAAGATGCGGACCGTTTTGTTCGAGATGCCCGTAGTCGTGAACAAGCCAACTTGGTTCCTACTGATGAAAGTGGTGTAAGACAAATTTTTAAAGCTTTAAAACAAGGTCAAACCACCGCAATTTTACCTGACCATACACCCAACGTAGGCGGCGATATGATCAATTATTTTGGTGTTCCACTTGCTTCAAGTAATTTAAGTGCCAAGCTCATCCAAAAAACTAAAGCAAAAGCTTTATTCCTTTACGCAATTCGTAACGAAAATGACGGCTTTACGATGCACATTGAACCTATGGATGAGAAAATCTACCAAGGTAGTGCGGATGATGGAACTTATGTCATTCATCAGGCTATCGAACAACTCATTCAGCGTTACCCAGAGCATTATCACTGGAGCTATAAACGTTTTAAAGCAAATCCTGCTTTAGATAATATTTACAATATTGATCCAAATGAAGCACTTCAAATTGTAGATAGACTTAAAGCCGAAGCTTCACAAAGTCCTGTGAAGCCATGTACGCTCGAAACGTCGAGTGTATAAAACCATTTGATGATTGCGAGATACAAAGCTTAATGTTCCTTGTTCAACTGTGCTTTTAAACGGGATATTAAGTTTTTGTATTCTTGCTAAGACTTCTTTGCTTGGATGACCATATCGGTTATTAAACCCAGCAGAAGCAACAACCAGCTTGGGATTTAAAGTTGCTAAAAAGTCATAGGCAGAACTATGTTTACTACCATGATGACCTAATACCAAAACATCTACTTTTAAATCAGGATATTCTTTTATCAATTGATATTCTGCTTCCCATCCAGCATCCCCCATAATTAAATAATTTTGATAACCCTTTACTTGTTTTAAATGAATATAAACGACACAAGAGTATTGATTTTGATTTGAAGAAACTAAATTTAAATCATTTTCTTTAGGCCAAAGTATCTCAATATCTAACTGGGGGTATTGCCATTTTTGCCCTTGATGACAATAAGTAAATGGTTCTTTAACCTGCTCTTTCCACAACTCATTCGATATAACTTGTTTGATAGGGAAAGCCTGACTGATGGCAGGAAATGCACCACTATGATCTTGGTCAAGATGAGATAACACCACATGATCTAATTGTTTAATACCTTTCTGACGTAAATATGGAATCATTACATTTTGACCAATACTAAAAGCTTTCTCATCATAAGAACCACCCGTATCAATTAACCATGTCTGCTCTGGATGTTGTAAAAAAATAGATTGGCCCTGGCCTACGTCTATAATATTTAATTGGATTTGCTGGGATGACTTATTTGGAATGATTAATGGTAAACAACATATGAGACCCCAAGATTTCGGTAAAACACCACGTGGTAAGAATAAGATAATAATGACACAGCTAAGACACACTAAAGCAAGTGGTGTCAGGCTAAAACCTTGCAATGGTAGAGATAACTTTTCTAAAAGACTAAAACATGTCAGCACTATACTGAGCAAAATATCATTAATCTGAAAGAGTGCATTTCCAATTGAATTAAAAATAAGCCACAAACAAGCAGCAAAAATATTCAAAGGAACAATTATTCCTCCTAGCAAAGGAACTGCAATAATATTTGTGAGAGGTGCAACCCATGAAATTTGTTGAAAGAAAATCAGCATTAGGGGACATAGGGCGATAAATATTTTGCCCTGAGATTCAATGAGGGTTTTGCTTAAAAGAATTATTCTAGATAGCAGACTCACTGAAGCAAGATTTGGAGTCTGTACTATGGTTTGATAAATGCGTAATAAAATAAAGCAAGAACCATAAGAGAGCCAAAAACCTGCCGATAAAACACTAAATGGATCAAAAAGTAAAAGTAGACTTGCGCTGTAAACTAAGAGCGAAAATGGTTTAACAGGCAGTTTGACTAACAATAAAAAGGCAAATAAAAATACTGAAATTAAAGTTCTTAAGGCTGGAATTTCAAAGCCTACGAAAGCTGTATAAATCAAAACCCCAAAACATAAGGGAATCATTGCCAATATTTGCTTGGGTTGCCACAAATAAATCTGCGGATAATAACGTCGTACTAATTGATGTACTCCCCAAGACAACATGATTGCAAAGATAAGGACATGAGGCCCTGAAATGGCCAACAAATGAGAGATTCCTAACTGCTTAAATTGATTTTTAATATCCTCATTTAAAAGGCTTTCATCTCCTGTTAGAAGTGCTAATAGCAGTCCTTTGTTCTGTAAGGGAGATTTTTTTAGCATCAATCTAAATTTTAGGCGCAATTTTTCTATATTTAATTGTTGCCTAGTAAAAAACTTTTGTTGCTGTTGTAAATGTTTTTGATAACCCAATCGATAAATTTCATCAGAGCTTAAAGGTTCAATATGCTGGACACTGAAACCTGACATTATATTTCGTTGAATGAACCATTGCTCCTGATCAAAAGCACCTGATACTGCGTAACTATGAGCTGGTCTGGTTTTACCCGAAATTCGATAGTAGTGGCCTAATTGTAATTTTGGTCCTTCTATCAATGCGTTCTCATTTTCATTTTTTAAATATAATAACCAATTCACCACATGGGGTGATCGCCCTAGAACTTGAGCGAGTTGCTGTGTCTTATTATCTTTTTCCTCGCTTATTCGGTCTATATACACAACAATGTCTAAAGACTCAGGTTGCATCTCCCGTAGTTGTAATCTTTCATTTAAGGCGTGCTGAGCATATTGATGACCTATAATAAAGAGACTTCCCCCACAAACTAAATAGTAAACTGCTTTTAATATAGGTCGATTTACAACGATGTACTGCTTAAAAACATAAAAAATAAAGCTGATAAAGAGGAGAACTTTACCAACCCAACCATATTGCGTTATTAGAGGAAAATCTATTCCCATAAATGCAATACCTCCAACCCACCCCACTAAAATAAGTTTTAACATTTAAAGTCATATCGTTATCTTTTTAGGGGCAAAATTAAAGCCCAACTGAGTGGGCTTTAACAATGTGATTTAATGACAATTTTTTAAGAACCGCTCACCCAAAGACCGTCTTCCATATGCAAGATTGAATCTGCTGCCTGAGCTAACTGTTCATCATGAGTCACAATGAGCATCGCCATATTTAATTCTTTCTTAAGATCGGTCAATAATTCAAAAATGCCTAAAGCTGTTTTACGATCTAGGTTTCCGGTAGGTTCATCAGCCAAAACAACCGCAGGTTGAGTGACCAAAGCACGAGCTAAAGCAACACGTTGGCGCTCACCGCCTGAAAGCTCACCTGGCTGATGGTCCATACGATGAGATAATCCCACTCGGTCTAGTAAATATTCAGCTTGTGCTTTTACCGATTTGTATTGGCTATCTGGGCGAAGCATAAGAGGCATTGCCACATTTTCAAGCGCAGTAAACTCAGGTAACAAATGGTGAAATTGATAAACAAAACCAAGGTACTTGTTACGTTGAAAACCACGCTCGGCTTCACCTAAATTATCAAAACGCTGACCATTTAAAAATACTTGTCCTTGCGTTGGTTGCTCTAGACCGCCTAGTGCATGAAGCAAAGTACTTTTACCTGAACCACTCGCACCAACAATCGAAACAAACTGCCCTGCTTCAACTTGTAAAGAAAGACCTTTAATGACTTCAACCTTAGATTTACCATCATCAAAATGTTTATAGATATCTTTTGCTTCTAAAACAATTTTACTCATAGCGCAGTGCCTCGGCAGGTTGAACTTTGGCAGCACGAAGCGCCGGATAGATAGTCGCCAAGAAGCTTAAAAGTAAAGACACAATCACAATAATCGTCACATCTTGCCATCTTAAATAAGAAGGAAGGTAATGCACAAAGTAAGCATCAAATAGATTTAGGCCCAACACATTGTTAAACCATGAAATGATATCACTAATGGTTAAAGCCAAAATTACACCTAAAACCGTACCCGCAACTGTACCAATCACACCAATCACGGTGCCTTGCACCATAAATATTTTAGTAATCATTGATGGCGAAGCGCCTAATGTACGCAAAATTGCAATATCTGATTTTTTATCAGTCACGACCATGACCAATGACGAAACGATATTAAATGCTGCAACCACAATAATGAGTACAAGTAACAAACCAACTAGTGTTTTTTCCATTTGAATGGCATTAAACAGATTGCCATGCGTATAGGTCCAGTTCGTTGCGTAGAAATTACTTGGTAAACTTTTTACCAAGTCGTCAGCAACTTGTGGCGCGGCAAAAATATCATCTAGTTTTAAACGGACACCTTGAGCACCATCTGGTAAGCGTAATAGTGTTGATGCATCATAGAGAGCGATATATCCCACCATAGAGTCGACTTCAGCACCTACACTAAAAATACCAACCACTTTAAAGCGCTTGAAACGAGGCACTACACCCGCTGGAGATGGCGTTGCTTCAGGTAAAACCAATGTCACACTGTCATTTAGACGTAAGCCTAATGAATCGGCCATATCTTTACCAAGAACAATACCAAACTCACCCTTTTTAAGTGAATCTAGACTACCAGCAACAATATGATTTTGAATAATAGACACATTCTTTTCATATTTTGGGTCAATACCCGTCACCATAATACCTGCGACTTGCCCTTGCGCGGTTAACATACCTTGCAATTGGGTAAAAGGTGCAACCCCCGTTACATGTTGATGATGTTCAACTCTCTTTACCAGTTCAGGCCAATCCGTGAGGATTTGTGTAGATGAAACTGTCGCTTGCGGCACCATTCCCAAAACACGGTTTTTTAATTCGCGATCGAAACCGTTCATCACAGAAAGTACCGTAATCAGCACAGCGACACCTAGTGTCAAACCGATCATCGAAACCAATGCAATAAAAGAAATAAAATGATTACTGCGTCTTGCGCGAGTATATCTCAACCCTATATACAGTGAGATTGGTTTAAACATACCTTCTAAATCCAAGGTGATTGATGGAAAATAGCTGATGCTCATGTCAATCGCATCCACATCTACTATTTACCATATCGTTAGATGCTGTATTAAGGTTTAAAAATCAGTAAGTTCTGATCTTTCCTTAACAATCCTAATATTATATTGCTGCGCTATTTTCTACTACTTAAGTTGGGAGATCAATTTGATCATGCATTTCGCTACGAATTAGAACAATTTAATGAATAAGCTCAACAAATTACCCAAATCTTCTCCTATTTAGGCTTAATATGTCGGACAAAATTTCGATTTGCTTGAATGTCTTTATAAAAGTATAAAAATAGTCCAAACAGGATAATTAAAGCCCCCACAAAAACCATAATCGAAAGTTGTTCGTGGTTTAAAGCCGCTCCAATCATCATGGCTAACATTGGGGTAATTACCGTTGTTAAAGATAAAGTCGTTGCCTGAATATTCTGTATAAGTTTGAAATAACAGAACATAGCGACTAATGAAGCCATCAGTACTGTATAAATTAAAGCAAATAAAGATTTAGCTTCTGGTAAATGTGTCGGTGCATATTGCCAAATAAATGGAATAAGACAACTTGCTAAAATTGAAGAAACTAAAATAGAGCCCGTTGCCTGAGCCATAGGCTGAATTTGTGCATTCACTTTCTTTACCCAAAAAATTGAAAAAGAATAAACAAACACACTCATTAGCATGAGAACAATGCCGAACGGATGTACATGCTGATTTGATCCATTCAAGCAAATAATCGCTAAACCACATACTGCAATCGCCATACCTAGCCATTGCAACTTATAAAGTTGCTGCCCAAATGCAAAACGACCAATCAGCCCAGCCATAATGGGTGCTAAACCGAACATAAGCGCAATCATGCCTGAACTTAAATATTGGGTAGCAGCATAGGTAAAAATTTGAGAACCAATTAAGCTAAAAGAACCGGCAACGTAACTATGAACAGCTTGTCGATGCGTTGGAAAAGGTGTTCTTAAAATCAGTAATATGGCTACGGCCAAAGGTAATGCAATAAAAAAGCGTAACAACAATGCCCACATAAGATGTAAATCGGACACACTCCAAACGATTGCCAATGGGGTTGTTGCCCAGATAAACACTAACAAGGCATAGGTTAAAGCCAAATTGGTTTGCGATGGCATGGGATGCTCACTTAGCTGTTTTACGTTTTTGCTTTAAAATTGTTTGATCTAATGCACTCGAAAATTCACGTTTATCCCGCTCTGAAATAGGCGGTGGTCCACCAGTCTGTACACCTGCACCACGAAGCGTATCCATGAAATCACGTAGATGTAACCGCGCTTTAACATTCGCAGTTGTATAGACCTCACCTCGGGGGTGAATAGCAACGCCTCCCTTTTCAATGACTTGAGCCGCTAGTGGAATATCTTGCGTAATGACAATGTCATTTTCAATCATACGATCAACTATTTCTTTATCGGCCTGATCTGCACCACTTAAAACCTGTATGGACTTGATGCGAACTGAAGGTGTAATCCCAACATTTTGATTAGCAACAAAGATGACTTCTAAATGATAACGATCTGATGCGCGCAAAATAACTTCACGTAATATTCTTGGTAAGGCGTCTGCATCTACCCATAGCTTAAATGGCAGCAAGTTATTCTCTATTTCCACTAAAAATATAAGTCTAACAGATGCTTTTCTAAGGTGAATAGTAATAAGTATTAAACTTATTTTTAATTTGCTGTTTAAGTTTTTACGAGCTCGATCTACCTTTTATTTTATAAATAGAAGGAATATCTGTCTTTAAATGTTTAAATATGTGCTTTTACAAGAGAATTTACAGAGGGTGACTTGAAAAATAGCAAACACCCTCGATTTAATATAACAAGTAATGTGAACCCAACAGCATCGTGCTTATGAAAAATCAAAACAGTCCAGAAATTATTAAAGTAAATGACCAAAATTTTGGTAGTCATGGCGAACATTGGAATCTATTGACGTCCCATCCTGAAACAGATGTACCAAAATGGTTAGGACTAGCACTTGATGCGCCTGTAATGCCAATGGGCTTATGTGAACATGAAGAAGACATGGATCAATCTTTTTGGTTGATTCAAGGCCCACAAGACCAAAAAGTTACAATCAACCAGATTATTGCGGTTGAAAATCAGAAACCTAGAGCACTTAAAACAGCCTTTCCAAGTTTTGAAAGTCCATATCAATATAATGCGAAAATTGAACGTATCATTACTTGTGACTCTGCGACGCAAGCAGTTTTAAGTTTAAGACTAAATAAAAATACAACTGTTTATGCATTTGATAATTTATTTAGCGTTAATTATTGTCAATATGACAAAACCCAAGACTATCAAGTCCAATTTAATGCATGGGCTTATGAATTAGAATCTGTTCCAGCCGGTGAAAAAATTGTTGTTGATGACCCAACTTCAATTAAACATCACCGTGCATTAAATGCAATTTTAACTGAACATAATGGTATTGCTCCTGAAAATTTACAGGAGCTCATTAATGAATGGCAACCAAAAACTCCAGAAGATCAAGAACCTGTAACCGTTGATTTTTCAAAAATGGTTGCTTATTTATATGGTGAAAATCTTGGTCAAGAAGATGAAGCATGGTTCCAAGGCAATATCGTTGGCAAAACTTCTATGACATTTATGGAGGCAGAATATACCCTTTATGATGTTACTTTGGTTTTAGAAGATGATCTTCCTGCCATATTAGTGCGTATAGCAACCAAAAATGATTTGTATAAAAACTTTAATATTGGCGAATATATTCGCGGTAATATCTGGATTCAGGCGACTATTTGTGCTAAAAAGGGTGAAACTAATTGAATTTCACTAATATTTTAATAATTAGGTTATTGAATGAAGATTATACCCGAACAAACGACCAGCCTCATTCAATCTAGTAGCCTGCGCATAAAGGTCGATACTGGTGCGTTTTGCTTTTTTGTATTGGGTATGTTTTTAGCAGCTATATTCATGCACCAATTTGGTTTAGTTCCTTTTTAGTTTATAAAATTTATTCAAAAATAAAGCCCTCATTTGAGGGCTTTATTTATTTGATTTACTTAACCATTACGCTTTGCAAAATCATCCATAAAGTTGATTAAAGCCTGTACGCCTTCTAAAGGCACCGCATTATAAATACTTGCACGCATACCACCGACAGAGCGATGTCCAGCTAAGTTTAATAAATGGTTTGCTTCCGCTTCTTTTAAGAATTGTTTTTCTAAAGCTTCATCTGCCAAAGTAAACGGTACATTCATAATTGAACGGTTTGGAATTGCAATCGGGTTATTGTAGAAATCGCTTGAGTCGATATAACCATATATTGACTGAGCTTTTGCAAGGTTAACTTTATGGATAGCATCTACCCCACCCTGCTCTAGTAACCACTCAAATACCAGACCAGACAAGTACCAAGCGTAAGTCGATGGTGTATTCACCATAGAACCATTTTTCGCTTGGTCACCATATTTTAAGATGCTTGGAATTTCTGGTTTAGCTTGATCAAGTAAATCATCACGAATAATGACAATTGTTAAACCAGCAGGACCGATATTTTTTTGTGCACCAGCATAGATTAAACCAAATTTGGTCACATCTAATGGAGCAGATAAAATGCTTGATGAATAGTCACAAACGAGTGGAGCTTTTACATCAGGAATTCCTGCAAACTGTAAGCCACCAATCGTTTCATTATCTGCATAATGTACATAGGCTGCGTTGTCAGATAAATTCCATTCGCTTTGTTCAGAAATTGCGAACTTACCATCTACTTTAATACCAGCTTCTACAACATTAATGTCGCCATAACGTTTTGCTTCTTTTAACGCTTTTTCAGACCAGATGCCCGTATCAATATAATCAGCTTTAGTGTTTTTACCTAAAAGGTTTAAAGGAATCGCAGAAAATTGTAATGACGCTCCGCCTTGTAAAAACAGTACTTTATAGTTTTCTGGAATATTCATTAACTTGCGTAAATCTGCTTCAGCTTTTTCAGCCATAGCAACATAGTCAGCACTACGATGACTCATTTCCATGATGGATAGACCTTTACCATGCCAATCCAACATTTCTTGTTGAGCTTTTTCTAAAACGGCAGTAGGTAATGCAGCAGGACCAGCACAGAAATTGTACGCGCGCATGATTTTTCCCTTGTATAAAGTCAAACACAATAAAAATGGCATTTAACCACAGATTGCTTAAGCTTGCAGCAGCTTCTCAAGTAAATATTTCAATGCTGGGCTGTATTTAGGATCATTTTTTCAATTATTGTTGTATTTATTTCTTTGCTTTTATTTGCGATTTTATCAGTTTAAAACATTTTCATTGAGTAAAGATCAACTTGACTTGTGATTATGATTTCACATACTTTGATATGTAGTACAAAATATGGGCTTTATAATATTTAAGAATTAAAGGGAGCTTAAACTATCTTGTTTTTATACAAATGTATAAGAAACAAGATGATAATTGAATTTAATAACAAGAAATTTAAACTATAAGGGATGCCAGAAATTGTTATTTAAAATGCCAGTACATCGATATAGACAGTCTATTTTTCCCTTTTCATTTAAACCAAAACATCTTGCTTTGGCTTTAGGATTTTTTTGCACAAATCATTTATATGCTCAAAGCATAAGCTATGCTGAAGCAGAGCAGCAAGCTTTGAAAAGTTCATATAGTACTCAAGCCAATCAAGCATTACAGCAAGCATCTCAATTAGAAGCTGAAGCAGTGAAAGGACTCGGATTACCTCGAGTTGATTTAAATGTTAGAGCATATGCCTTTCATAGCGAAACAGACGTCCCCCTCGCCTCTTTTAAACAAAAGCTTGAGAATGATTTAAGTCAGGGATTCAACGATAAACTTTCGCAGTGGAACAATGTCATTCCATCGGATGTGCTTGGACAAGTTCAAGAAGGTGCAAATCAAACTATTCATGATGGTATAAATCGCTTTCCCGACTATGCGAATCTGACTGTAGAAGATCAGGTTGTACGCCCTTCTATTTCGGTCGTTATGCCACTATATACAGGCGGCTTAACCAGTAGTGCAAAAAAAATAGCCAACATTCAAGCACAGCGTTCGGAACTTTCAAGTCAACAACAACAAGATGTACAGCGGTTTGAAGTTGTACAAAGTTATTTTAATGTTCAATTACAACAGCAACTGGTAGCAAGTAGTTTATTCAACTTTAATGCCATGCAAAAACATTACAGCAATGCCCTAAAGCTCGAACAACAAGGGTTTATTAGTAAAGGACAACGCATGCAGTTTGAAGTAGCTCGCAATAATGCGGAACGTACTTTACAAAGTACTCAAGCCAACTTAAATGCCAGTCGCTTTAGCCTTAATAATCTTCTACATCAACAAAATAATGTAGATTTAAGTACCCCATTATTTGTAAATAACACTCCAAGCCACACTCTAGAATCACTTTTAACCAGTTATTCGCAAAAATCCAGTCTTGTACAAAAAATGCAGATGGATACCCAACTGGCTAATGTAAATATTCAAGCTCAACAAGCCGCAAAAAAACCAAGTCTTTTTGCATTTGGTGAATATGCCCTTGATGAAAATGAAAACTGGATTGTAGGTGTAATGGCAAAATACAACCTATTCTCTGGTGTAGATAAAAATAAGAATATCCATGCCGCCGAATTAAAGCGTTATGCCTCTGAACTTATGACTGAACATACTAAACAAGAAATTGAGGCACTTCTGAATAAGTCATATAACGAACTCAACTCTGCTCAGCAAAGCCATCAACTCTTACAAAGAAACGTAAATGCCGCTCAAGAAAACTTACGTATTCAAGAGCTTTCTTTCCGTGAAGGAATGGGTACAGCTACCCAAGTCATTGATGCACAAAATGCTTTAAGTGCTTTAAAAACTGAAATGGCTTTAAATGCCTATAAATATGTCATGTCACTCGCGACTCTATTGCAAAGTCATGGTTCAATTGATCAATTTAAAGCTTATGTCAATCAACCACATACCGACTATATCCGTTAATAGGAGTATAAAATGAATCAAGAATCATCTCATTCAGAACAGGATTCTCTTGCTGCGGATACGGTAGAAACGAATCAATCTCAAAAAAATGATCAAGCGAGTGACACCCCTGAATCAAACATAAATAACGGTGACTCTCAACCACCTAGAAACTCCAAGCTTAAACTGATTATTGGCTTAGTAATTATTGCCCTATTAGGTTTAATTATTTTTGGTTTATGGAAAAGTTATCAGCCAAAGCCTATTGAACTACAAGGTCGGGTTGAAGCCGAAACTATTCACGTGAGTACGAAAGTTCCAAGTCGTATTGAAGAAATTTATGTACAAGAAGGCCAGAAAATTTCCAAAGGCCAGCCACTTGTTCGCTTGGTTAGCCCAGAAATAGAAGCTAAAAAGCAACAAGCCTTGGCAGCTTTACAATCAGCTTTAGCATTTCAATCTACGGTAGACCGCGGTTCTCAACAAGAAAATATCGATACTCTTTATGCCAACTGGCAAAGCACCAAAGCACAAGCAAACCTTGCAAAAACCACTTATCAACGTGGTGAAAATTTATATAAACAAGGTGTAATTTCACGTCAAAGACGAGATGAAATGCTAGCGGCACAAACTTCTGCCCAAGAATTAAGTGAAGCCTCTTATCAACAATATGCACGTGCAAAACGAGGTAGTACGAGTCAGCAAAAATCTACAGCAGATGCACAGGTTGAAATTGCAAAAGCAGCTGTAGGCGAAGCAAAAGCGCTAGAGGAAGAGACACGCTTACTCTCTCCGATTTCGGGTACAGTTTCAAAAACTTATGGTAAGCCTTCTGAGTTAGTGGCTATGGGTGTGCCTGTTGTCAGCATTTTAGAAGATGATGATTTATGGGTAAGTTTAAACGTAGGTGAAAATCAATATGCCTCTGTTTATAAAAATAAAACCCTTGAAGGATTCATTCCAGCACTTAATCAGAATGTGACTTTTAAAATTAAGAATATTGATGCTGAAGGTGAATTTGCCACTATAAAAACTACTCGCCAAACTGGAGGCTATGATATTCGTAGCTTTAAACTTCATCTTGTACCTGAAAAACCAGTGCAAGATTTAAAAGTGGGTATGAGTGTTCTATTTAAAATTAAAGAAGAAAAATAACGCATGTTTGCCAGTATATTACGTGAACTAAACTATCTAAAAAGCAATAAATGGGATTTGTGTATGGTGACACTCATCCCTGGTTTTATCATTTTTTTGTTTAGCAGCATGTTTTACGCAGGTAAAGCTGAGCACTTACCGATTGCGATTATTGATCAAGACCAAAGTGAACTTAGTCGTAATATTGAAAAGTATCTTTCGTTAAATCATACGGTAGATATTAAAACGATTACGGCAAGCTCAACTGAAGCTGAACAATTACTTAACGAAACTAAAATCTGGGGTTATGTTCTCATTCCAGACGGTGCTGAAAAGCGCTTTGTGAAAGCGCAGGATGCACAAATCAGCATTGCTTTTAACCAGTCTTTTTTTAGCGTGGGGAATACGATTTCCTCCGCAATGCTGGTGAGTACACTTAATGCTTTAGCAGACTATGCTGGTCAAAGTTATCTTGCAAATAGTATTCCCTATTTAGATGTACCTACGGCGCATGTAAAAGTATCAACGCTTTACAACCCGAGCATGAGCTATGAGTTTTATTTAGAGCCATTTATGGTTCCTGCCGTATTGCATCTGTTGCTATGCTGCTGTGTTGCTTTTGCAATTGGACAAGAACTTAAACGTGGAACACTCACTCAATGGGTAAATCGAGAAAATTTTATTCAAGGCTTATTGGCTAAAAATTTGCTCTATAGCCTTATTTTTTGTGTATGGACCTGGTTATGGATGTTTTGGCTAGTTGAAATCCGTGGCTGGTTCGTAGCAGGTTCCTTAAGTCTATTGCTGGTCGCACAGTTCCTACTTTATTTTGCCTACGCTTTGATTAGCAGCACAGTCATTCTTGCCACTAAAAATTTAAGTAAAACTTTTGGCTTTATTGCAGTCTATGGTGGTTCATCTTTAAGTTTTGCGGGTGTTACTCTACCTTTAAACAATGCCCCCATTTTTACTAAATTTTGGTCACTCATTATTCCCTATACACCTTATGCCAAACTGCAAACTGAACAATGGGTGATTGGTAGTCCAATTGCTATTTCAATCATTCCATTTTTAATACTACTAAGTTACTGCCTTATTTATTTCTTTTTAAGTTCTCTGCTGCTTAAAAAATTAATTCGGGGAGCAACTCCATGAAAGAGTTTTTAAAGGCTTATGGGCAAACATTTAAAGATATTGTGAGTAATAGCTCGGTTTTCACGACTCTCATTTTATCGGTCATTCTTTATAGCTTTTTTTATCCTACCGCCTATAAAGCTGAGCGTGCAGAATCAATTCCAATTGTGATTGTTGATGAAGAACAAAGCCTATTAACCTCTCAATTAATCGGCCAAAGTACAAATAGCCCGCATGTTCATATTGTTACCGTTACAAGTAATTTTTTACAAGCTGAACAAATGGTTCGTGAACAAAAGGCCGATGGTATTTTACTTTTACCAAGCAACTTAACACAAAGCTTGCGTCGAGGAGAAACAGGTGGAATTGGCTTATATCTGAGCACAACCAACTTTTTAAAAACTAAAGAAATTGGTTTAGGCTTAGCTACATCCATTGAAGCGACCTTAAAAGAATATATTGAAAAATTTGGACAACGTACACATTTCCAACCAGCGCTTTCTATTCATCAAATGCCTCTATTTAACCCGCTTTCAGGCTATGGAAGCTATATCTTTCCAGCTGTTGCATCTCTAATTATTCATCAAACCATTGTGCTAGGTTTAGCGATGCTAATCGCAAGCTACCGTGAACAACACCAAAAAATTACAGGTGTTCGCTTTGCTGGAATTTTTGCAAGTATATTTACGATTGGCTGCTTAGGATGTTTTTATCTTTTTGGCTTTACCTTGTGGTTCAATGATTATCCACACGGTGGAAACTTCACAGGTTTACTAGTCGCCGTTCCTATTTTTATTAGTTGTGTGATTGGATTAGGCATGTTGATTGGTTCACTTTTAGATATGCCAGAACGTGCCGGACATATTATTGTGTTTAGCTCTGTACCTTTATTCTTGTTAACTGGGGCTGCATGGCCACATCAAGCAATGCCTGAATGGTTACAATGGTTTGCGTGGTGTTTACCGTCTACACATGCGGTACAAATGTTTGTACAACTTAATCAGATGGGTGTTCCGTTAGCCACGGTTGTACCAAAATTGATTTTTCTTGCGACAGCTGGATTAATATTAATGTGCTTAGCTTATTATCGACTTGTTAAAAAATCTTCTTCATAAAATAAAAAAGGAAGCTTACGCTTCCTTTTTTATTTAAGTTCTACTTATTCTTCTGACGCATCGTCATTCGTAGAAACTGCTTCTTCACCATCTAATTCTGAAGTATCAACTTCTCCTTCGAGAAACTCTTCTTCATCTTCAACGGCTGCAATTGATACAACACCAACTAAAGTTTCTTTTTCACTTAAACGAATCAGACGAACACCCTGTGCATTACGCCCAGTCATTGCAATTTCTACTGCACGAGTACGAACCAAAGTACCGCCATCAGAAATAAGCAGTAGTTCTTTAGTTTCATCAATAGAAACAGCACCTACAAGCTCACCGTTACGTTCACTGGTCTTAATTGCAATAACGCCTTTACCACCACGTTTTTTAGTAGGGAAGTCATTTACAGGCGTACGCTTACCATAACCATTCGCACTTGCACACAGAACCTCACCTGTTTCAGGCACGACTACAAGTGAAACGATACGACTAACTACATTTAAATCTGTTGAATCTTCATTATCATCTGATGCATCATTTTCAACGACGTCTGCATCTTCTTCAGTTAACATGCTACTTGCAATGCTAACGCGCATACCACGAACGCCTTTAGCTGTACGCCCCATTGCACGTACATCAGTTTCTGCAAAACGGATTGCTTTACCTTCATTTGAGAACAACATGATTTGCTGATTACCATCAGTAATCGCAACACCAATCAAGGTATCCTCTTCATTGAGTTCAATCGCACGTAAACCATTTGAACGAATATTAGCAAACTGTTCCAAATCAACACGTTTTACAGTACCCGAAGCTGTCGCCATAAATACGTAATGGTTTTCAAGGAACTGTGTTAGCGGCAAGATCGCTGTTACTGTTTCATTCGCATCTAAAGGCAACAAGTTCACAATTGGACGACCTTTTGCACCACGTGATGCTTGAGGCACTTCGAACACTCTAAGACGGTATACTTTACCTACGTTAGTAAAGCACAGCACAGTCGCATGGTTTGAAGCTACAATGAGATGTTGAATAAAGTCATCATCTTTCATTGAAGTTGCAGACTTACCACGTCCACCACGGCGCTGAGCCTGATAGTCTGAAAGCGGTTGAGTTTTTGCATAACCTGTTTGTGAAACTGTTAGTACAACTTGTTCTTCCGGAATTAAATCTTCACGGCTGAAATCAATACGAGATTCGATAATGTCAGTACGACGTGCATCGCCATATTGTTGTAAAACTTGCGCTAACTCTTCACGAATTACAGCCATCAACAAATTGAAATCATTAAGGATTGCCGTAAGTTCTGCAATTTGACCTAAAATTTCAGTGTATTCTGCATGTAATTTGTCTTGTTCAAGACCTGTTAAACGATGCAAACGCAATTCTAGAATTGCACCCACTTGCGTTGGAGATAAGCGGTAAATCGTTTCAGATAAGCCAAATGGACGATCTGGGTTCTCACCTTCGATCTCATCTGGACGTACAGAAATTGCACCAGCTTTTTCTAGTAAAGAAACAACGCCACCACCAGCCCACTCACCAGCAAGTAAACGCTCACGCGCTTCAGCCGGGTTAGCAGAAGTTTTAATGGTTTCGATAATTTCATCAATATTGGCTAAGGCAACAGTCAAGCCTTCCAAGATATGACCACGTTCACGTGCTTTACGCAATTCGAACATGGTACGGCGTGTCACTACTTCTTGGCGGTGACGAATAAATGCCGCAATAATATCTTTCAGATTCATCAATTTTGGCTGGCCATTGTCCAAGCAAACCATATTGATGCTGAATGAGTTTTCAAGCTGTGTATTTAAGAACAGGTTATTGACAACGATCTCAGCATTTTCACCACGCTTTAAATCAATCGCAATACGCATACCGTCTTTATCAGACTCATCACGAAGTTCTGAAATACCTTCAAGTTTTTTCTCTTTAACCAACTCGGCAATACGTTCAATCACTCTTGCTTTATTGACTTGATATGGAATTTCGGTAAAGACGATCGTTGTACGTCCCGTCTTTTCATCTTCTTCGAAATGGTACTTACCACGAATATGTAGTCGGCCTTTACCTGTACGGTAAGCATCAACAATACCTGATTTACCGTAAATAATACCGCCTGTAGGAAAATCAGGACCAGTAATATATTCCATCAATCCTTCAATCGAGATATTTGGATTGTCAGCATAGGCTAAACATGCATTCACAACTTCTGTCATGTTGTGTGGTGCCATGTTGGTTGCCATACCAACAGCAATACCAGCAGCACCATTAATTAACAAGTTTGGAACACGTGTCGGAACCACCTGAGGAATACGCTCAGATCCGTCGTAGTTATCTTCCCAGTCAACAGTGTCTTTTTCTAGATCTGCAAGAAGTTCGTGCGCCAGTCTCGTCATACGGACTTCGGTATAACGCATTGCAGCTGCGCTATCACCATCAATCGAACCGAAGTTACCCTGACCATCTACCAATAAATAACGTAAGCTAAAGTCTTGAGCCATACGTACAATGGTTTCATAAACAGCTGAGTCACCATGAGGGTGATATTTACCGATTACGTCCCCAACAACACGTGCAGATTTCTTGTAGGCTTTGTTATAGTCATTGCCCAATTCGTGCATGGCAAATAGCACACGACGGTGAACAGGTTTTAGACCGTCTCTCACATCCGGCAATGCACGAGATACGATTACACTCATTGCGTAATCTAAATATGAATGCTTGAGTTCATCCTCAATGGCAATCGGTCGGATTTCCGATACGCTCATGCATACTCCTTCTTACAGATAGAAATTTCCATCTGCTTATATGTCTTGATCTTGCAAAAAATTTAGTTCCGAAAACTGAACTAAAGTCGAAAAAAATATAGCTGTATACTATAGCACAAAAGCGCTTTGGAATGTACTGAATCTACAGGGTCAATCTGGTGATATTTGTATAATTTAATTGCATATTATTCTTATCATATCGCTGTAATGAGCATAGGTTCACCTTATTAAAACTATGTGATTTTTATTCTATAAAAATCAAACCTAAAATGAGATAACAAATCCAATTTAGTCTTCAACATCCATCTCTACAATAAAAAAACCCTTAGTAAAAACTAAGGGTTTTTTGACTTTAACCAGTAAGGATTAAAGTTTAGATACCAACTCTGGTACTACAGTGTTCAAATCACCAACTAACCAGTAGTCAGCAACACTGTTGATTGGCGCTTCTTCGTCTTTGTTGATTGCAACAATAACTTTAGAATCTTTCATACCAGCTAAATGCTGGATCGCACCAGAAATACCTACAGCAACATAAAGGTCAGGTGCAACGATCTTACCAGTTTGTCCAACCTGGAAGTCGTTAGGTACAAAGCCTGCATCAACTGCCGCACGTGAAGCACCTTGTGCTGCACCAAGCTTGTCAGCTAATGGGTCAAGTACTTTATGATAGTTCTCACCAGAACCTACACCACGACCACCAGAAACAACAATGCGAGCAGCTGTCAATTCAGGACGGTCAAGTTTCACGATTTCTTCAGATACAAAATTAGAAATACCTGCATCTTTCGCTTCACTTACTGCTTCAACCGCAGCAGAACCACCTTCAGCAGCTACTGGATCAAATGCTGTACCACGAACTGTACCAACAATGATTGCTTCGTCAGATTGAACAGTCGCAATTGCGTTACCTGCGTAGATCGGACGCTTGAATGTATTCGCAGATTCAACAGAAATAATGTCTGTGATCATGCTTACATCAAGAAGAGCAGCAACACGTGGAAGAATGTTCTTACCAGTTGTTGTAGAAGCAGCTAATACGTATTTGTAACCTTTAGCCAAATCAGCAACTAAAGCAGCTACGTTTTCAGCTAACTGGTTTGCATAAGCTGCGTTGTCAGCAAGTAAAACCTTGCTTACACCAGCAACTTTAGCAGCAGCATCAGCAACTGCCTGAGCACCAGAACCAGCAACTAATACAGTAATATCACCACCGATTTTTTGTGCTGCAGCAACAACGTTTAAAGTAGCACCGTTAAGTACTTGGTTGTTGTGATCAGCGATAACTAAAATACTCATGATTTTATCCTTCCGTATTAGATCACTTTCGCTTCATTTTTCAATTTTTCAACAAGCTCATCTACAGATTTCACTTGTACGCCAGCTTTACGTTCTGCTGGAGCTTCAACTTTAACAGTTTTAAGCTTAGTACCAGCTGTAACGCCATAATCAGCAGGAGATTTAGTATCAAGTGGCTTCTTACGAGCTTTCATGATGTTAGGCAAAGCTGCATAACGTGGCTCATTCAAACGCAAATCAGTTGTAATGATTGCTGGAAGTGCCAGTTCAACAGTTTGTAAACCACCATCAACTTCACGAGTTACTTGTACTTTGCCGCCATCAACTTTCACTTCAGAAGCGAATGTACCTTGGCCCGCACCTAATAATGCGCCAAGCATTTGACCTACTTGATTAGAGTCATCATCAATTGCTTGTTTACCAAGAAGGATAAGTTCTGGTTTTTCAGCATCAACAACACCTTTTAAAATTTTAGCAACTTCTAAAGCGCCAATTTCATCAGTGGTTTCAACCAAAATACCGCGGTCTGCACCCAAAGCCATTGCAGAACGGATTTGTTCTTGAGCTTCTTTAGGACCAACAGAAACAACAACGATTTCTGATACTGTTCCTTTTTCTTTTAAGCGAACCGCTTCTTCTACTGCGATTTCACAAAATGGGTTAATTGACATTTTAACGTTAGTAAGGTCAACCCCACTATTGTCCGGCTTAACACGAACTTTGACGTTGGCATCAACCACGCGTTTTACAGCAACAAGAGCCTTCATGTAATCCTCGGCTGTTCTAGCAAAAGTAAATGTTGAGAAAAGTATATTAACTCTTCAATTAAAATTTTTTAGGTACCCTATCTTGCAATGTGTTTGGCATTTCGGTCAAGTCACAATTTTCCAGAACAGCACAAAAAAGATGAAACCATCAGTTCATAAAAAAAATATTATGCCTTATTAGGTGCTATTTCATTCTTTTTACACTCTATTTTATGTATTGATTTTTATTATCTTTTTATTTTATTTAGCTTATTAGCCAGAAACATAAGATCGCCTTTAAATAATCGAGATTAGATGTTTTTGACTCAGGGGTACCGACAAAATATCCAAAGATCAAAATGGTCAATTTGACTATTTTCCCTATTTCTTTTAAACAAATTTCTAAAAAAATACAAATGATGTCTACATTCGTATAAGACTTGCCATTTTAATCAACTTTATTATTAAGATAGTTTTTAAATCTATTCATTCTTTTGCGCTCTCGGATGAGCTCGATCATAGACTTGCGCCAAATGATCAAAATCAATATGTGTATAAATTTGTGTGGTGGACAAATTACTATGACCTAACATTTCTTGTACCGATCGCAAATCACCACTACTTGATAACATATGACTAGCAAAACAATGTCTTAATAAATGAGGATGTAAATCTACATTCACGCCGGCCCTTTGCGCTTGCAGCTTTACACGTTTTTCAATTTGTCGCGGAGTTAACACGCCACCTCTTTGAGAAATAAAAACAAAAGCATTTTGATCAAAATGGCCTTTCCATATTTTGTAAATTTTTAGCCAATTCAATAGGCTTTCTTTCGCCTTTTTCCCGAACGGTACAATACGGGTTTTATTTCCTTTACCCGTAATACGTACCAGTTGCCTATTAAAATCTATATCTTTAATTGTTAATCCCTGCAACTCTGCCAGACGCAAACCACTTGAGTAAAGTAACTCCAACATAGCTTTATCACGTAACCACAGTTGCTGATCAATCGGTTTTTCAGGCATAGGTTGATCTAAAATTTGATTAACTGTTTCTATGTCGATCATACCGGGCAAAGGTCTAGGCTGACGTTTTAGCTTAAAATCATCAGTCGGGTTAATTTCTAAATATTTTCCTTGTTCAGCCCATTTCATGAACTGGCGAATTGAGGTGAGATGGCGCTGCATACTGCTTGAACTTAACTGGTCCCGCTCAACACGCTGGGCCAAATATTCACGTAAATCTGAAGCTTCGACATTTCTTAAATCAATTTGTTTGAGATCACAGAACTCAAGAAAGCTTTTAACATCTCTTTCATAAGCAGTAAGCGTATGTTCAGATTGGTTCTGAATTTTTCTTTCTTTTAACCACATTGAGAGCAGTTGTAATGCAAAATCCAAATTGCTCTCCATTTATTTGCTCATTTTATTTTTTCAGTGTACCAAAAAGTAGTTGTTCAGAAAAATTGAATAGCCACAGCACAACAATTAATCGACTTATATATTACACTTTACCTCAAGTATTTGTCGGAACCTTGCTGCCATGACTACCTTACTCTTTCCTTACTTAATTGCGATTACACTACTTACCCTTACACCTGGTCTGGATACAACGTTAATTATTCGTACCGCCACACTCGAAGGCAAATCTAAAGCATTCCAAGCGGCAGTAGGTATTAGTCTTGGCTGTATTGCATGGGGAATTGTGGTTGCTTGTGGTCTGGGGGCTTTGCTCATGGCTTCTGATTTAGCTTTTAATATATTGAAATGGATGGGAGCTGCTTATTTAGCTTGGCTGGGTTTGAATATGATTTTAAAACCACGTACTCAACTTGCAGAAATACAAAATAATAATTCAAACACTTCAGCTTCACAGAACTGGTTCATTAAAGGTTTCTTAGGTAACTTACTTAATCCGAAAGTCGGTATTTTTTATATTTCATTTCTTCCACAATTTATTCCACCACAAGCATCGGCTGTTACTTGGGTCATGGGGCTTGTGATGATTCATGTGGTAATTGGAATGTTATGGTCAACTCTATTAATTTTGGCCATGCAACCACTGTCACGTTATCTAAAGCAACCTAAATTTGTGAAATATATGGACCGTATTACAGGCAGTATTTTTGTGTTGTTTGCTTTGAAATTGGCTTTGAGCAAAAAATAAATCTAAAAAGCGTGCTGAAATCTAGCACGCTAAATAAGACTTAAAAACTTAGATTAGGTTTTTTAAGTAGGTTTCTATTTGGACTGCAACTTCATCGGCATGTTTTTCTGCTAATTGATGGTCCCCACCTTTAACAACATATAACGTCGAATTTTCAAACTTTCGATTTAAATATTGCCCCACCTGAACGGGGCTCACTGGATCGTTATCGCCCCAGATTAATAAAGTTTCAATGTTTATATCTGATAAAAACTCTTCGTAGTTAGCATTGGTAGTAATAAACCAATCTGGATATTTAAAAAAGGCTTGGCGATATGCTTCACGCCAATCTTGAACATTAAAGCGTTCAAGGTTGATTCCACCTGAAGTTGCAATCAAAACCAGCCCTTTCACCAGCTGAGGTTTTTGCAACGCTGCAGCAACAGCAAAAATTCCTCCCATAGATTGCGCAATAATTACAGATTCTTCATTAATTTGATCAACTACATAATGTGTTAGGTCTTCAAAACTTTTGACCTCAAAGGATTCTGGTGTATCTCCAAAACCGGGGTAACCAATAATTTTTGTCTGGTAATGCTGAGGTAATTTTTCAATTAAGGGATGCCAAAATGTCGTACTGCCTGATGCGCCAGGTAAGAAAATTAAATTATTCATATTTCTTATAAAGTAGTTAAATCAAATATTATTGTACATATAAAAGAAAGCCTCTTTTATCAGTTTAGCTGATGAAAAGAGGCTTCTATTTAGGTAACGCTATTAGCCTTGGAAATAACGTAAATCCAAACGCCCATCATACACATGGGTTGTTGGACCAGTCATCCAGACCACATCGCCTTCTTGCCATTCAATTTGTAACTTACCGCCAGCAAGCTCAACTTCCACTGAGTTGGCAAGTAAACCACGGCGCATACCACTTATCGCAGCAGCGCAAGCACCTGTACCGCATGCAAGTGTTTCACCTACACCACGTTCAAATACACGAAGGCGCACATGGTTTTCATCAATTACTTGCATAAATCCTGCGTTAACACGTTCAGGAAAACGTTTATGTGATTCAACTTGTGGACCAATACCCGCGACATCTGCTGTGAGTACATCAGGAACAATCGTTACGGCGTGAGGATTGCCCATATTGACCACATCAATACTAATGTTTTGGTCGTTTGCTAACCCAAGTGTATATAAAGCTTCTGGCTGTTCAGCAACAAATGGAATTTCGTTCGGCAAGAATTTTGGGTAACCCATATTCACGCGTACCCAACCATTTTGCCCAAGCTCTGGCTTCACAATACCGGCTTTGGTTTGAACAGTAATATTGGTTTTGCTCGTTAAATGACGTTCATGTACAAAACGAGCAAAACAACGGACACCGTTACCACACTGTTCAACTTCAGAACCATCAGCATTAAAAATACGATATTTAAAATCTGCTTCTGGTAAATCTGGTGGTTCAACAATTAGAAGTTGGTCAAAACCAATACCAAAATGACGGTCAGCTAAGCGTTGAATTGTTTCTGTATCTAAATAAGCACGTTGGCTGATCAGATCAACCACCATAAAGTCATTGCCTAAGCCATGCATTTTAGTAAATTCTAATAACATCTCATTTACTCCTCTGGCAATAAACGTTCTTTTTCCCAAAGGGATTCAACTGTTTCACGTTCACGAATCAAATGAGCTTTATCACCTGACACCATCACTTCAGCGGCACGTCCACGTGTGTTGTAATTTGAACTCATTACAAAACCATAAGCACCAGCACCGAGTACAGCTAACAAGTCGTTTTCTTTTAAAGCCAATGAACGATCTTTACCAATAAAGTCACCTGTCTCACAGATTGCACCAACAAGATCCCAAGTTTTTTCTTCAGTATCTGAACTTGGCGCCACAGGCTGGATATCCATCCATGCTTCATATAATGCAGGACGAATCAAATCGTTCATTGCAGCATCAATAATGGCAAAGTTACGATGGCTCGTTGGTTTAAGCAAATCAACTTTTGTTAAAAGCACACCAGCATTTGCGCTAATGCTACGGCCCGGCTCCATATAAACTTTGAGACCTAACTTTTCTAAAGCAGGTTTCATTGAGTTGGCATATTCTTCAACACTTGGTGGTGTTTCATCTTTATAACAAACACCTAAACCGCCACCAATATCAATATGTTTAAGATTGATACCAAGTTTTTTCAATTCATCGATCATCACCATGACACGGTCTAAAGCATCAACAAATGGCTTAGTCTCGGTTAATTGCGAACCGATGTGGCAGTCAATCCCAATAATTTCAAGGTTTGGTAAAGACGCTGCATATTGATAGGTTTCATAAACGGTATCACTTGGAATACCAAATTTATTTTCTTTAAGACCTGTTGAAATATAAGGATGTGTTTTTGCATCTACATCAGGATTTACACGTAAAGAAATCGGAGCTTTCTTACCCAAACGAGCCGCAACTTTTTGAAGCCGATCTAGTTCTGCATAAGACTCTACATTAAAGCAGGCAATACCCACATTTAATGAAGTTTCAATATCAACTTCTGTTTTACCTAAACCCGAAAAGACAACTTTAGATGCATCTCCGCCAGCTTTGAGAACACGTGCAAGCTCACCACCAGATACAATGTCAAAACCCGCACCCAGTTTTGCCAATACATTAAGAACAGCTAAATTTGAGTTAGATTTCACCGCAAAACAGATTTGATGATCAATAAAGTTAAAGGCACGGTCCATATCTAAATAATGTTTTTCAAAAGCTGTTTTTGAATAAACATACAACGGTGTGCCAAATTGCTGCGCAAGCTGCTCGAGAGAACATTGCTCTGCATGCAATACTCCATTAATGCGGGTGAAACTCATGAAGGTGTCCTTATTTCAAAGCTTAAGGTGATGTTGTTTGGGTTGGAGCTGATGATGATTCAACTGGTTGTTCAGCTTCATCTTGTTTTTGCACAGCTTGTTTCGATTCGTTATTACGATAGAGCAAGTATTTTGCACGTTTGTCATAATTTGGATCAGAAGGTAATTGCAATACTCCTGACTGACCACAAGCGGTAAGCACAATACTGCTGCTCAATAAACTGATGAGGCAAATGGCACGACGCATCTGAGCACCTGATTTAAACAATTCGGTGCAGTATACCGTGATCAGGCAAACGGCTAAAGAGTAAACTTACCAGGAAAAACAATATCGATAAAAAAACGCCAGCTTTTTAGCCAGCGTTTGATTAGTACCAAGAAAAAACTTATTTTTTATGGCGCGGTTTATAGAAAAAGTAGTAACCAATAATCAGGATCACAAACCAGATCGGGCTAATTTTAAGTGCTCTGGCAGTATCTGCTTCTAAAGACAACACGTAAATCATGCCAATGAAAAAAATAATCGTGATCCAGCATGTAAATAAACCACCCGGCAATTTAAATGTTGATTTAGCATGTAACTCAGGGCGTGTAGTGTAATAACGGATATAACTCCAGATAATGAGTAACCACACACAAATAAAAAAAATAGTTGAGAGTGTCGTCGCAAGCGTAAAGGCTTCAACAGTATTTGGTACAAAATACTGTAATGCTGCACCTAACAATAAACATGCTGCAGAGAAATACAATGCATTTGCTGGGACTGCACGTTTGTTAAGTTTACCAAAAGCTTTTGGTCCCTGATCTTCACGCGATAGACCAAATAACATACGGCTGGTTGAGAATACACCACTGTTCATTGATGACATTACAGATGACAACACGACTAAGTTCATCAAGATTGCCGCTGCAGCAATACCTGCCTGACTAAACAAGTTCACAAATGGACTGATGCTTGGATCAATTCTGTTCCATGGTGTTACTGACATGACGATCAATAGTGCCAACACATAGAAAATAATGATACGGATTGGAATTGAATTAATTGCTTTTGGCAAATTACGTGCTGGGTCTTTAGTTTCAGCAGCCGTTGTTCCAACAAGCTCGACACCAACGAAAGCAAAAATCGCAATCTGGAAGCCTGCTAAGAAACCATTCACACCAGTTGGGAAGAAACCACCGTTAGCCCAAAGATGAGTAAATGAAGCAACTTCACCTGTAGTAGAGGTAAAACCAGTAAAGATCATCCATAAACCCACAGCAATTAAAATGACAATTGCAAGGATCTTAACGAGAGCAAACCAGAACTCTAACTCACCAAATAGACGTACTGTTAACAGGTTTAAACCCATAATAAAGACAATAGCCGCAACACTAATCATTGCTCCTTCGAAAGGCGAAAAAGGCAGACCATTATTAAAGAATTGTAAGTAATAGATAATCGCGGAAAGGTCAGCAATACCAATCGTGATCCAACATAACCAGTAAGTCCACCCTACAAAATAACCTGCCCATGGGCCAATTAAATCTGTTGTAAAGTCGATAAATGATTTATAGGCCAAATTTGAAAGGAGTAGTTCACCAAGCGCACGCATGACAAAAAACACCATTAAACCAATAATCAGATAAATAAATAAGATAGATGGACCAGCAAGGCTAATGGTTTTACCTGATCCCATAAATAATCCAGTACCAATTGCACCGCCGATCGCAATAAGCTGTAAATGCCGATTGGAAAGGCTACGATGGAGTTCACCTTGTTCATGAGGTTCACTCAAATTTTGATTCGACATCTTATGAATACACTCCAGTAATTTTTTTAGTCCGTTAGCCAAAATCAAATCAAAAAGTTGATATCGCACCATTTGCAGGTATCTTTTAAATGTATATTTTTTGACAACTTTTCAGCTAACCAATTTTTGTCTGTATTGCCGATGATTTCAAGCTACATACAATTATGGCCGATAATACGCACAAGCTCATTTCAAAACAACGCACTTTTAAGTCAACTTTTGTCTGACAAGTTCATTCTTTCATACAAATAAAAAAGGTAGTCCTAAGACTACCCTTCCGGAATTTAATAACTAAATAAACTAAATTTCTGAAATTCTATTTTTGTTTATTTTTCAATTTTTCTTCCCAGAATGTCGCATTTTTTATTCCTAATTTAATAGGATCAAATGTATATTCTGTTACTCCAGCTTTTTGCTGTGCCTCATAATCCTTCAATGCTTTAATAGTAGGTTTCCATATAAAATAAGTCACAATAATACCAACGATGTTGATCCATGCCATTAAACCTACACCAATGTCACCAATACCCCATATATAACCAGTTGCACTAAGCACACCATAAGATACCGATAAAATAATAAAGCACTTAACCACAAATAATAGTGATGGAGATTTTGTAATATAGCTTAGATAAGTAATGTTAGTTTCCGCGATGTAGTAGTAAGCAACAATTGTTGTGAAAGCAAAAAAGAAAACAGCTAAAGCCACAAAAATTTGGCCAAAATTACCAAACATTGTACTAACAGCCATTTGGGTGAATGCAGGAGAACCAATTTCAACTGTAGCTCCCACGTTTTGTACAATAAATTGACCTGCTTCTAAGGTACCTTGTACATTATACATCCCTGTGATTAAAATCATGAACGCTGTAGCGGAACAGACAAATAAAGTATCCACATAAATTGAAAATGCTTGAACAAATCCTTGTTGAGCCGGATGCTGAACTTCAGCCGCAGCCGCTGCGTGAGGACCTGTTCCTTGACCTGCTTCATTTGAATAAACACCACGTTTTACTCCCCAACCAATCGCCGCACCAAGACCAGCCATAGGAGAAAAAGCATCTTCAAAAATTAATTTAATTACGCCAGGTAACTCTTGAATATTAGCAATCACAATAACGACAGCCATTAAAATGTATCCTGCTGCCATAAAAGGAACAACAAATTCAGCAAAACGTGCGATCCGCTTGATTCCTCCAAAAATAATAATGGCAAGCAAACTTACAATTACAGCAAGGGCAACAAATTTAAATAATCCAATATCTCCAAAAACAATTGTGCCTTCACCTGTAATCTGGGTAAAAGCTTTACCTACAGCATTTGCTTGGATACCTGGTAAAAACAAACCACAAGAAATAATCGCAGCAATAGCAAACACGATTCCTAACCAGCGTTGTCCTAACCCCCTATCAAAATAAAAAGCTGGACCGCCACGGTATTGCCCTTGATATTCAACCTTATAGATTTGGCCTAATGTCGATTCAACATATGCAGTACTTGCTCCTAGAAATGCCACTAGCCACATCCAAAAGACAGCACCAGGACCACCAAAACCAATTGCTGCCGCGACACCTGCAATGTTACCAACACCTACTCGGCCAGATAATGAAACTGCAAGCGCCTGAAAAGATGAAATCCCCTGTTCTGAAGAAGTTCCTTTTATTAATAACCTTACCATTTCTTTCATTTGGCGTACTTGAACGAATCTAGTCAAAATAGAAAAAAATAAACCAGCGCCTAAGCACAAGTAAATCAGTCCTTTACTCCAGATTATGCTATTTACCCAATCAACAATTTCTGCTGCACTCATAGATATCAACCTTTTGTATTTTTAAAATACAATACTCATATTATTTTGTTCGTTTTTTACTTCAGCAATATCCATGCCATCTCTATAATAAACAGGTAGATATATACGTCAGTAAAAACACCTTCCTTGGGGATAGATTAGATTTTTTATATCCACTGAAAACAAACTCTATCTGACTTGTAAAAATCCTATATCGTGTTATTTTTGATGTCTTTCCCTTTTAGTTCCTAAAAAGCTCCGCTTTTCTAATTCCTAATCTTTTACATGAAAAATTTAGGAAAAAGAGCTAAGGACTCTCTATAGAACTATATTTATATAATATCGAGCAAAATTTCAATTTTTTATGAGTAAAGTCAAAACTATTTACCGTTGCGAGCAATGTGGTGCCGATCATCTTAAATGGGCAGGTCAATGTTCAGAGTGTGGTGAATGGAATTGCCTGACCGAAGTCAGACTTGAACCAACCACTGCGCACCGAGCACGCCCCAAAACTGGGGGCTATGCAGGCCAAGCCGCCAACATTACAACACTCAATAAAGTCTCAGTTTCCCATGAAACCCGCTTACAGACAGGTATTAGCGAATTTGACCGTGTACTTGGCGGAGGTTTAGTTACCGGTTCAGTCGTACTGATTGGTGGTGATCCTGGTATTGGTAAATCCACCATTCTGTTACAAACAGCGACCCATATGGCAAGCGCGAAAAGCTCCGCACTTTATATTACGGGTGAAGAGTCGTTATCTCAGGTTGCTCTTCGTGCTCAACGTCTTGATTTACCTACTGACAAGTTAAAGGCTATGGCCGAAACCTGCGTAGAACGAATTTGTGAGGTTTTAGAACAAGAAAAGCCTGCTGTGGCTATTTTAGATTCTATTCAGACACTTTACACCGAAACCCTTCAATCGGCGCCAGGTGGTGTTTCTCAAATTCGTGAATCTGCTGCATTACTTACACGTTATGCAAAAAATAGTGGTACGGCACTATTTCTTGTTGGCCATGTCACTAAAGAAGGTGCTCTTGCAGGCCCTCGTGTTTTAGAACACATGGTGGATTGTGTACTTTACTTTGAAGGTCAGTCAGATTCACGCTATCGAATGATTCGTGCAGTTAAAAACCGTTTTGGCGCAGTCAATGAACTGGGTGTATTTGCCATGACAGATAAAGGATTACGTGAAGTTGCTAACCCTTCTGCCATTTTCTTGAGTCGTTATGATGAAGCGATTCCGGGTTCAATCGTCATGATTAGCCGTGAAGGTACTCGCCCTCTTTTAGTCGAAGTACAAGCATTGGTTGACGATGCACAAGGCCAACCACGTCGTGTCGCATTAGGTCTTGAACAAAACCGTTTAAACATGCTTCTTGCTGTCATGCACCGTCACGGAGGCGTCCAGACAACAGGACAAGACGTCTATGTAAATATTGTAGGTGGCTTAAAAATTACTGAAACAGGTTCAGATTTAGCAGTTTTATTAGCATGTGCTTCAAGTTTACGTACTAAGGCTTTACCACAGCAGCTTGCGGTTTTTGGCGAAGTTGGTCTTTCTGGTGAAATTCGCCCAGTTCCTAATGGCCAAGAGCGTTTAAAAGAAGCGGCTAAACATGGTTTTAAATATGTCATTTTACCAAGAGGCAATGCGCCGCAAAAAGCAATTCCAGGGGTTCAGGTCATTGCCGTTGCCCGTTTGCATGAAGCCTTGACCGAAGCTATGCAATTGAGTGATGAATTGACATAAAAAATATACTTTTATAGTTGAAATTTAGGGTAAATGCCTGCATAAATACTATTGTAAATTAATTTTAAACAGGAATTTCTTATGGAAGTACACCAGCGTGGCTTGATTAGCGGTATTTTAATGGCTGCTTTAGCAATTTCTCCTCTTGCTGAAGCTAAACGTGCGGGTGGTGGTAAAAGCCACGGTATGGCACGCTCTACTACGTCAAGCCAGTCATATCAACAACCTCGTCAAGTGACTCCAGCTCAACAACCAGCCACTGCACCTCAAAGATCAGGTCCAGGTGTTGGCTCAATGGTTGCAGCTGGTGTAGCTGGTGCTGCCGTAGGTGCTGTTGCAGCAAATGCTTTAGCTGATGACAAACCGACATCAACTGAACAGCAAGCCACTCAGGCTGAAGCTCAACAAGAGAAAAAAGGTGGTATCCCGAGCTGGATTTGGGTGTTACTTGCAGCTGCTTTAGCTTTCTTTGTATTCCGTAAATTGGGATCAAAAAAAAAACTAACGGCTAATAACCCATACGCACCAAACAATGGCGGTCAAAATCCATTTGGCCGTTCTGCTGCACCACAAGCGACACCACGTAATGCTGGAGATAATACAAATATCTTTGGACAGTCTGTGACTGGTGGTGCTGCAACCCAAGCTCCTTTTGGCGGTGTAACGACCAGTAATGGCAATCAACTTCCAGACGGTAGTGAACCAGCTTCTTTCTTGCGTATTGCACGTCAACGTTTTAACCACATCCAATCGATGAATACTGCAAGTAACATTGAAGAAATTCGCCGTTACTTAACGCCAGAACTTTATACTTCTATGTATAACGACATCATGGAAAACCAAGATCAAGATGTTGCCGAGTTTAGTAACCTCAATGCGATGGTTGTAGATAGTGCGACTGAAAATGGTCAATACGTAGTAAGCGTACGTTTCACTGGTACAGTGAGTGAAGATCTAAACAGCTTGCCACAGCCATTTGCTGAAATCTGGCACTTTGTTAAACCTGCTGGCTCTCAGCAAGACTGGGTTGTTGCAGGTATTCAACAAGCTTAAGCTGAATAAGCTCTAAATAAAAAAGCCACAATATTGTGGCTTTTTTATTTGTTAGTTTTAAGCAATGTCTGCTGGAAATGTAATCACTTTTTCAATTTGAAGCTGGTCCATTGCAACCATTAATAGACGATCTACGCCTAAAGCAATTCCTGAGCATTCTGGCATATGAGGTAAAGCAGCTAATAGATGTTCATCTAAAGGCATAACATGAAGACCCTGCTTAGCTCGCTCGGCATTATCCGCTTCAAAGCGTGAACGTAAAACTTCAGCATCAAGCAATTCATCGTACGCATTTGCCAGCTCTAAACCTTCAATATAGACCTCAAAACGAGCAGCAACCTCTTCCCCATCTTCATCGAGTTTCACCTTTGCTAAAGATGCCATTTCTGGTGGAAAGTCAGTTAAAAAGACAGGTGCATCAAATCCCAAACTTGGTTCAACAAAATGTGAAAATAACAAATCGATATAAGCTAAACGGTCATCACCTAAATCAAGGTTTAAGCCCACACGATTTGCAGTTTCTTTGAGTTGCTTCAAAGTTGCTTGTAATGGGTTAATGTCTAAACGGTCCTGAAAGGCATGTTTATAACTTAAAATAAATGGACGAACTTCACCAAAACGATGCTGCAAGCAGGTTTGCAATAAATCGGCCGTTTCATGCATTAAAGCTTTTAGGTCAAAACTCGGGCGGTACCATTCAAGCATCGTAAATTCACTATTGTGTTTACGCCCGTGTTCATCGTCTCGAAAAACCTTACAAATCTGGTAAATCGGCCCGCTACCACTCGCCAATAACCGTTTCATGGCAAACTCTGGTGAGGTCTGCAAATATTGAGTTTGCAATTTCCCATTAATATGACGTAAAGCCTGAACAGACGCTAAATGCACATCGGTTACGCCTGCCTGTGAAACTAGAGGTGTCTCAACTTCCATAACAGCTCGTTCAGCAAAAAACTGACGAATTTGATTGTAGAGTTTGGCACGTGCTTTTAAGGCATCAATTGAACAAGTAGGTTGATAACTTAAACTCATGCCTGCGGTCCTCCATGTGCTGCCCATTCCCGACGCAGCGGATAATTCTTACGCAATAAATCAAATGCTTTTTGCTCGACTTTGCCGTCTTTAATACAAGCACGAATATTGGCATCGTCTTGAGCAATGTCATAAATTTCAGTTAATTTTTGCTTTAACACAGTCTTTAAGTCATTACCTGAAAAATAATCTTCACATGCAGGCAACTGAGTTTCGAAACGCTTATTTATATCGAAACCAAACTTTTGGCAAAACGCTTCATAAATCATTTGCGTACCGCGGGCTTTGCCTTCGAGGCTGTAACCAGCAATATGCGGTGTCGCTAAAGCCAACATGTCTATAAGCTCTTCTGAGATGACTGGCTCATGTTCAAACACATCGAGCACAACTTTTCGTTTTGTACGTTGAATATCTTCGATTAAAGCCGCTTCTTTAACGACTGGGCCACGCGCACTATTAATTAAAATCGTGTTCGGTTGAAGTGCTGCAAACGCTTGCTCATTAAAAAGATGATAAGTCGCATGCTCAACATTTTTGGTTAAAGGCACATGAATTGAAATTGCATTCGCTTGTTGCAAGAGCGTTTCTAAGCTTACATTCTCAATCGAATTTAACTGTACATATGGGTCACATCCAATCACACGCCAGCCAAGCAACTGAGCCATATATGCTAAACGTTTACCGACGTTTCCAAGCCCAACAATGCCTAAAGTAAATTTTTCTTGTTGTTCTAAAAGGTTGGCATCTAAATGCAGTAAAGCAGTAATGACATATTCAGCAACTGCCTGCGCGTTACAACCTGCTGCATTGGCCCACGTAATTCCTTGTTTTTCTAAAGCTGAAATATCTAAATGGTCGGTACCAATTGTGGCACTACCTACATATTTTATTGAAGTGTCTCGAATTAAACTCTCATTCACTGCTGTTACCGAACGAACCAATAAAGCCTCTGCATCTTTTACATCTGCATGAGTTAAAGTACGCCCTGCATGGTGTTGAATATCGCCAAACTCTGAAAAAAAGTAATCGGTAAATGCCAAGTTTTCATCTGCGACGATTTTCATTGTCTGCAACTCATAGCTTATAAAAACGTTATTATCCTTTGAGTTGTAGCAAAGTACAATGTTAATGCCTTGAAATTAGTATTCTCTATTTTTAACGTTTATGAGTTATAAATCACCGCCAAAATAGAAATAAGCCATCACAGCCAAAGTTATCCAAACTAGAATAATCAACACAGCGACCAAATAATTTTGAGGGCGGCGTTCTTGTTGTTCAAACCAGTCTTCAGCTTGTTGTTCTGCCTCTAAAATGACGTGTTTAGGCGTAAAGCGAACAGCCAACCAAATGAGTATTGGTAAAATTAAAGCCTCATCAAGTAATCCCAAAACAGGAATAAAATCTGGAATTAAATCAATGGGACTAAAAGCATAGGCAACCGCTACAACAGCAATAATTTTTGGTAGCCACGGCATTTGCGGGTGCTTCGATGCGAACCACAACATAATAATTTGTTTTTTTAGATGTTTTGCCCAATCTTTTAGAGACTGCAACCAAGACATTGGGACACACTCCGACCTACCGAAGTCTGATAATAAAGTATAAAACTCCCGCCTAGCTTAAAATTAGAAAAAATAGAAATGTAAATTTCTATCTTTTTGCTCATTTTTTTAATGAGAGTTTATTTAATGGTTCTTTTAAGGCTTCATAATTCGGTATATAAAACAAAGCCATCCCCACGACAAAAACTAGCCAAAGTTAGACCCGATATTTTTGCTAACCGAATGGCCATGCTGGTTGGAGCGGAAATTGATGCTAGTAAACCGATATTCAACTGAGCGCATTTACGAATTAATTCATAGCTTGCACGGCTCGTCATGACAACAAAACCAGAACTGGTATCATAGTTTTCTTGGGCTAAATAACCGAGTAATTTGTCTAAAGCATTGTGGCGTCCCACATCTTCAAATAATGCGATGATTTGACCTTCAACGACCCAAGCTGCGGCATGTGCCCCTCCCGTTAAAGCCGTAATTTCTTGCCGATTCTTTAAGTGAGAAATAGCCATCGGAATTTGCTCAAGCCATGCTTTAGAAAGTCGAGTTGTAATTTTAGGAACATCGAGATGAAACTGCTCTAAACTTTCAATTCCACATAAACCGCAACCTGTACGTCCCACCATCATTCTTCTATGTTGTTTTAAAGTCGCAAACGCCCTAGATGAAATCGTCATTTCAACTTCAATGCCTAATTCACGTTGATGTACCTCAATGGCGTAGAGTTCTTTTAAACTCGTTAAAATCCCTTCAGACAGACTAAATCCTTTTGCAAATAAACTCACATCGGTAGGCGTTGCCATCATCACGGCGTGAGAAATACCGTTATATACCAAAGCAATCGGGTGCTCTTGAACAATATTGTCTAATGCAATTTCAGATTCAGTTTTTTTGAAGCGCTGTACTTCTAAGGTTTCAACCCCATATAAATGCAGTGTCAAAATAACGTCCTTATTTTAATTCATGGCGCTTGGAATGAGCGCCATTCGGATATGAGTTTTAATATTAAATAGACTGTTGCACTTAAAGACTGCTCACCTTTCTATCAGCATCTTCGGGGTCAACTGCCGTTGCCAGATTAAAATGCTCAGGCGCATTGCCTGCGTGCAAAATGACAGGAACACTTTTTGATGCAGGAATCTTGGCATATTGATCATGGCTACTTAATGCCACCAGAGGATTAGTTTCCGGATAATAAGCGGCTAAACTGCCCCGTGGAATGTTGTACGGTACAATACGGAAACTATGCACGATACGTTTAACACCATCTGAGAAAACACTTTCAATATCTACCCACTGGTTCGCTTCAAAACCAGCTTCATCAATATCGGCTTGGTTCATAAACAACACACGGCGCTGCCCAAATACCCCTCGGTAACGGTCATCAAGACCATATAAAGTTGTGTTGTACTGATCATGAGAACGGGTTGTCATTAAGGTATAAACCTTACTATCCGTATAGGCCGCGGCATATTGATTTTCTTTATCGCCATAGACTTCATTCAGTGGCGTAATCATAAATTGGGCTTTACCACTTTTTGTATTCCAGACGTGTTGATTGGCTGGATGTTCTAAGTGGAAACCGCCTGATTCATAGACCCGTAAATTAAAGTCATGAAATTCATCAAACACATCGGCGATTGAGTCACGAATGCGGTCATAACTTTCAATATACCATTTCCATTTAACCTGACTGTCCGGCAACACGGCTTCTGCCATTCTTGCCACAATATCTGGTTCCGATAAAATATTTTCAGAAATTGGCGTATTACGTCCTGCCGACAGGTGAACATTACTCATCGAATCTTCAACAGTAATCGCCTGTGGACCATGAAGTTGCTCATCAATTTCCGTTCGCCCTAAACACGGCAAAATCAACGCATCTTGACCACAAATCAAGTGACTACGATTTAACTTAGTGGCTACATGTACCGTTAAATTACATTTTTTAAGCGCTTCTTGGGTATACGGTGTATCTGGTGTCGCAACCGCGAAATTGCCGCCTAAACCAATAAAGACTTTGACCTCACCCTCATACATCGCTTTAATCGTTTCAACCACGCCAAAACCATTTTTTCTTGGTGATTTAATCCCAAACACACGGTCAATGTTGTCGAGTAATTTAGGATTAGGTAACTCATTAATGCCCATGGTTCGGTCACCTTGCACATTACTATGGCCTCGAACCGGACATAATCCCGCACCTGGTCGGCCAATTTGACCTCGCGCCAATAACAAGTTCGCTAACATATGAACATTGGCAGTTCCGTGGCGGTGTTGGGTAATCCCCATTCCCCAACAGAAAATCGAACGCTCTGACTCTAAAAACAGTTTAGATAGTTTTTCCAGATGTTCGGCAGATAGCCCTGAGTGTTTATAGATATCTTGCCATTCAGTCCTTTCAACCTCAGCAATCATTTCATCAAAACCAATAGTATTCACAGCAATAAAGTTTCGATCAAAAACGCTTGGTTTTCCTGAAGCAATGGCTTTTTTATCCCACTCATTTAAGTGTTTTAAAATGCCTAACATCAAGGCATAGTCACCACCAATTTTAGGCTGGAAATAATAACGGCTAATAGGTGTACTACCATTGGTCATCATTTCAAGTGGTGCTTGTGGGTCTTGGAAACGCTCAAGCCCTCTCTCTTTAATTGGGTTAATCGCAATAATATTTCCGCCACGTTTAGAGACTTCTCGTAAAGTTCCTAACATACGTGGATGATTGGTTCCTGGGTTGTGTCCAAAACTAAAAATAGCATCGGCTAAATCAAAATCATCCAGCGTTACCGTGCCTTTGCCTAAACCAATTGAGTCAAGCAAACCGACACTTGTGGTTTCATGACACATGTTCGAACAGTCTGGAAAGTTATTTGTTCCAAAACTACGTACAAACAATTGATATAAAAACGCAGCTTCATTGCTAGCGCGACCCGACGTATAAAATGCAGCTTGGTCCGGATGGTCTAACGCATGCAGATGTTTGGCAATGAGTTGAAATGCCTCATCCCATGAAATAGGTACATATTTATCAGTTGCGGCATCGTAGCGGACTGGGTCAGTTAAGCGACCTAAATCTTCAAGAAAAAAATCACTTTGTTCTGATAACCAACTTAATGTGTGGTTTGCAAAATATTCAGGAGTCACTGTTTTACTGGTCGCTTCAAATGCAACCGCTTTTGCGCCGTTTTCACAGAAATTAAAGGCATGAGCATTTTTCTTTTCGGGCCATGCACAGCCCGGACAATCAAAACCTGTTGGTTGGTTAATGTTGAGTAAAGTAATAGAACCTTTTTTTAAAATATCTTGTCGTTTTAAATTTCGAGCAACGCTGAGTAACGCACCCCATCCCCCAGCAGGATGCGTGTAGGGTTCAATTCGCGCAAAGCCATTATTTTCTTGTATATGCTTTTGTTCTTCTGAATTATCCACTTGTTCATCCTCTTCGTTATACTTTCGAGATCAGCTCATTCCATTTGGTCGCATTTTCATTATGGTAAAATTAGTTAACTCATCTCTTAATTAATAACATGGGTTTGCTTTTTATCTTATCCATGACTTTGCAAAAGCAGACTCATCTCTTGTTATAATATGTGCCATATCCGTTACAATTACAATTATTCTAAGCCCATCCATAATTTTTAAAAATTCAATAAATAACAAAAAGTTAAAATCTATAAGATTTAATTTTTACAGATAAAAACATAATTACTTTTATATTTTTAACGGCCCCTAATTACTTTTCACACTGAAATTTACAAGACTTTAGCTAGGCTTTTATTGCTTTAAGCAGTATAAATTATTTGAAAAGAAATTAAATTTAGAGAACTTATGAAGGTTGTAATTGCCCCTGACTCTTTTAAAGACAGCCTATCTGCGTTGTATGTAGCTCAGGCAATTGCCAAAGGATGGAATGAGGTTTTTCCTGAAGCCGAAACGGTTTTATGCCCCATGGCAGATGGTGGTGAAGGCACAATTGAAGCAATATTAGAAGTCTGGGATGGCCAATGGCGTGAAAAAACAGTAACTGGCCCCTTAGGTCAACCTGTTCAGGCAAAATGGGGTTGGTTAGAAAAACAAAAAATAGCCATAATTGAAATGGCACAAGCCAGCGGCATCCAGCTAGTTCCACCCTCACAACGCGATGCTTGTCACAGCACAACTTTTGGAACAGGCCAGCTCATTAGGGAAGCTTTAGACGCAGGTGCAAAAGAAATTATTTTAACTGTGGGCGGTAGTGCAACCAATGATGGTGGTACTGGTTTATTAACTGCGCTAGGTGCACGTTTATTAGACTCGAACCAACACCTTTTACCCGATGGTGGTCTCGCTTTACAAACATTGTCAAAAATTGATTTAACTCATTTCGACCAGCGTATTCACCAGACACGTTTTTTATTGGCTGCCGATGTCACAAATCCACTTTGTGGTCCAAATGGTGCATCACATATTTTTGGTCCACAAAAAGGTGCTACCCCTGCTCAATTACAACTACTTGACCAAGCCCTTGCCCATTTTGCGGATGTTTCGGCACAATTGCTCGGTTTCGATAAAAGAAATGAAGCTGGTTCTGGTGCGGCTGGGGGTTTAGGTTTTGCTGCCAAAAGTTTTTTAAATGCAGAGTTTAAAGCTGGGGTCGAAGTTGTAGCTGAGCTCAATCAGCTTGCCAATAAAGTCTCTAATGCGGATTGGGTCATTACGGGTGAAGGCAAATTTGACCGACAGACTTTAAATGGCAAAACAGTTTTTGGTGTGAGTCGAGTCGCGAAAATGAAAAATATACCTGTTATTGTGATTGCAGGCACTTTAGGCGAAGGCTACCAAACGCTTTATCAACATGGCGTTACGGCTGCTTTTTCACTGACAAACGGTCCAATCACATTAGAACAAGCCTGCGAACATGCATCGGAACTCATTTTCGAGAGAACCATTGATATTGCTAGATTAATTAAGTTTAATCAGAACCACCGCTAAACATTACTTCGTATCTTTAAAACGGTTAAACCAACAAATAGGAATGTCTTATGAACGTTATTGATGCCATTCAGCAACGCCGCGCAATTAAACGCTTCGACCCATCATTTCAACTCTCTGAAGAAAATAAACAACAGTTATTACAAGAAGTTTTAGCAAATGCCCCAAGTGCATTTAATTTGCAGCACTGGCGCCCTGTTGTGATTGAAGACGCTGAACTCAGACAAAAAATTCGCACCATTGCGTGGGACCAGCCACAAGTTACCGAAGCTTCTTTACTGATTGTGTTATGCGCGAAAGTAAGCTCGTGGGAAGCCGATGCTAAACGTGTTTGGGATGGGGCTTCGCCAGAAGTGCAAAATATTATGGTAGGCGCAATTGATCAATATTACCGCGACCGCCCACAAACCCAACGTGACGAAGTGATGCGTAGTGCGGGTATTTTTGCTCAGACCTTAATGCTTCTTGCTCAAGAGCATGGTCTAGACAGTTGCCCAATGGATGGTTTTGACTTTGATGCAATGGCGAAGTTAATTAACTTACCTGAAGACCACGTGGTGTGTTTAATGATTGCCGTTGGTAAATCAGCATCTCAGCCCTACCCACGTGTGGGTAAACTTCCTTTTGATGATGTAATTATTCAAAATACATTCTAAGTTATTAATTAGATTTCAGGCTTCTATACGCTTCTTATTCTATTATGAATAATTGGAAGCCTTTAATTTGAGATACACTATAAAGCTGATTTTGAATCTTATTTAAAGTGAAATATTCAAAATGCTCCATCAACTATGAAAGTGTGGTGCTATCTCTATCTATTTCATATTTTAGGATTTTTTTAATTCTTTCCCAAAACTTTCTTAAATTCCGGTGAATCAAAATAATTCGTAATCATTTTTCCGAGATCTACCTTATGCGCTTTAAGTTCTTGGCTCCCCATGTCTTGTAAAACCGTATGTGGCTTATGCTTTTTCAAAGGAGGGAATTTCCGCTGACCGCCTGTTGTTATTCTTTCAATAAAGCTTGCCAACCACATAATATATTCGCACTTATTCTTATAAGAAGGCATTAAACTGATATCCAGCTTAACCATACATTCACTTAAAGGCTTGTTGAGACACTCTTCAAAGTTAATAAAATTATACTTAAGTTTGTAAGGTGTTCCTTTTAGCTCTTGTCGGATAATACTTACTAAATTATTCAACTGCTCAATAATATTGTCAGAGAACAATTTTGCATCCTCAAATTTTTTATAAACCTTCTCCGCAATGATTAAAAATTGTGACATTGTTCTCTCTCCTTCTTATTCTAACATTGTCCGTTAGTCAGATTTTTAAGAAAGTATGATGGATATAACGTTGCTATATGTAAGAGTGATTGAACAAAAAGTAACCTATGTAATAACTATGAAACTATCTGCCCAAACAATCCACAGAAATAATTCATAACACAACTTCAGTCACATTATTTAAGCCGTGATTTTTTATAATTGGTAATAATATAAAAATTAAAAAACCACCCAACTCTCAATATTTAGCGAATATTCCTGCATTGCAGGGAGCTTAGCAATTCAGCTCGACATCAAAAGTTGGTTTTAAAAAATAGCTTATTTATATTTCATCTTTTATTATCCTCACACTTTTCACCTCACTTCCCCCAAGAAATTAGAAAATAATCTAGTAATTTTTCTCTTTCCCCCGCCTTATTTGGGTCTAAAAGTTGAACCATTGCCCCATCAATCACAAACAAAAACATGTGTGCATCTTGTTTTGAAGCATTTGAATTGGCTGTTAAAAGTAAATTATAGATTTCATTAATAAACCAGTTTCGATATTCAACCACCACCTGATACGCCTTTGGATGTGTTTTTGAAATTTCAAAAATGGCTTTAAAGGGCAAATGATAGAGTCCGTCTAAATCCGCATGTAAAAAGTAAATTTTGCGAAGCTTTTCAAGCAGAGTTAAGTCTTTTTGAACATAGATGATTGAAAGCATCTCATGTTTAAGTCCATCTTTTTGAAAGGTTAAGCTCATTTCAATGAGCCTTTCTTTTGAGTGAAAGTAATTATAAAAAGTCGCTTTGGGGGTTTTCGAAGATTCAATAATTCGGTCCACCCCGACTTTGTGAAAACCGTATTTATTAAAAAGAAATCGGGAGGTATGAAGTACGCTCAAAGCACGAAATGGAAGATCTGAATGTGGCATAGTTTTACCGTTATAAATTAAATTTTTGTTGTATATAAATGAGATAAAAAAAGCCTGTGCCCTTTCTGGGAGAAAAAAAGGCATAGCAAAGCCGTAAAGACTGTGCTTAGCACATCTCAAGTTTTATTGTTGATGCAAGTTTTTTGAGCCGTAATGACTTAAAGCCTGAGAACCCTAAAGATAATCAAGCTGCTAAATATAATTTACGTTGTGTCGTTATAGCTTTTGGCAAAGACTGCCAAGAAATTAAGAATGTGCAAAGCCAACTCCTTTTTATTGGGAGTTCTGCCAGACATTTATAGAATTATGGTGGCAGAACGGAAAAGGGTTAGCAGACTAGTATTATCTCAAACTAGCACACCCGAAGGTGTCCCTTTCCCGTCCTACCGCTACGGGAAAGGAACGAGTGGCTACCACACAAGACTATTCCTCAGAAGGAATAACTCTGATGCGGGAGATAATATACGGTCTGCTAAAACCGACTGGCAATGTGACCAGCAGGCAAAGGATAGTGCTCCGCTCTTTTACAGTCAAGCACACAAAATGACATTTGTTTTAAATTAGATCATTAAAAAGTAAGGATAAATAATGAGTGAGTTATTGTTAAATGAGGGTTTATAAAGGGGAAATAAAAACAGCCTCGAAAGGCTGTTTTTATTGAGCTAGAACGATTTCGTATAAGCTGCATTACGTTAATTTTAAATAATCTTCATAACTCATTATCTTTAAAACGTGTAATTTACTTATTTCTAGTTTTTTCATAATATCTGGGATCAAAGATCTATTAGCTAAAAAGAGCTGATCAGTCCTATCAAATCCACCTTGTAACCTTATTCTTCCATTTTGAATATAAATATCCATTAACCGTTGTTCTCTTAGACTTTGTATAACTGTGGCTTTATATTCATCAAAATCTATTTTTTTATTATCTTTAAAAGAATACTCATCAAAAAGTTGATAGTAAAAGTTTAAGAATTTTTCTTCTCCATTTAAATATTCATCCAAGCTATTATTTTTCAATGAAATGTCGTAGCAAATGATATTCGATTGATCAGCTTCTACTTCTGAAAGCCAATGATCAAAAATAGAAATAGAAATAGAAATGACCGTGTCCCACATAAATTTACTCAAATTTCTAGAATTTTATAAGGATACATTAAGAGCTTTTCATCATATAACATATTTAATTCAACACTAAATAATTTATAAACCTGTCTTTGCTGCAACCATCACACCAACTGTTTTTTCTAAAAACTTAGAACTCTCTTTATTAATTACTCCAACAATGCATAAGACTACCGACTTAATCTCTAAAGAGGCCGAATAGAGCTTTTCAGTAAGGGTTTCTCTTGCTCTATCACTATTTAATATTCTCTTAAATAAAATATCAGCCCATTTTGGAGATTTATGCACTAAGTAAGGTAACTCTTTCAGAACTTCAGAGATATAAATATCATCATCAAAAGATTCAATACTATGTATGATCGAAAATATTGCCTCATCGTATTGGGCACTATCTTCTATTAACCGAATTAAGGGTCGAATCACTGAAGGATCATTAAAAATCATAACTTCTACAAGAGCCGTATCAACAGCTTCTACATCACCAAAGTTATCGATTTGTGCAGCTTTAACTAAATTCTTAATTGCTTGTTCAAGAGCACGAGCTGTCATTCTTTTTCTCTAAACTTTAATGGATATACCATACCATTTTTTAAAATTATTCTCTTCATAGATTGCCTTGAGCAGAAATTTGTTCAAAATTATCCGAGATTGATCATATAATAGTGTCAAATATATACGCACACATCAAACTGCAACACTATTACTAGAAAAATATAATGTCAATTTTGAAGTAGATGAACCTGTATATGGTTTAGCTAAAGGGAGTTTCATGGCCACATATTTAGATAAATATAGATATCTAATAGGATTTTTTCTGGGATATTTAGATATTCTTGAAAGTAATCAAGATATTTTAAATTATTTTCAAAAAAATCCTGATGAAATTCCTATATGTATTGATGAAATTTCAAAGCTAGTAAATGATGATTTATTAGATTGGAAGATCTTTACAGAGGAAGCAAATATTTACTTTCAATCTGAAACAGATTTTATTAATTTTTTTAATTGGCTCAAAACTGAATTAAATAAAATCCTTTTATAATAGAACACTTATTAAAAATTTTACTATATAAAACTCAAAAAAGGTAATATGGAAATTTCCCATATAATCACGCATGGCCCACAAAGCGCTATCATAGATCCTATTATTTCATCAGAAATTGAAGGTACTTTGATAGTTAAAGTTAAAAATAAAATTATCTTCAATGAAGAGGATCTACTCTTATTGGAATTTGCCATTTACATAAAACAATGGCTTGATAGAGATGAGAAACCCAATTTTTCTTACACCTCTATGGAGTTTGATGAAAAAAATATTCTCACTTTTGGAAAAGAAAAAGATAATTTATGGAGAATTAACTCAGTTTAGTTCAATAAATATCAAAACAATATTTATGCAACATATCCAGAGTTAATAAATGCTTGCACTACTTTTATAAATAACTTTAAAAATAATTTTAAAGGAATATCTTTTCAATATTAATAGACAAGAATGTATAAAATATTTTATTTGATTGCGAGTATAGAAATGGATTATTCAATAGACTAATAAAAACTGCCTCATTAGATAGCGAGGCAGCATTTGGATATGTGGTCTATTTTAAAGAGATGTTCCACAAATATCTGTGGTGCCTGTTGGATAGGTAAATTGTAGTTTCGAATGATCAGATACTATTTCATATGATATTTCTTTACCTAAAGCACTAGAGTTGGAAGCATAAAATCCCTCTTCAATTGCAATAGCAAACTTCATTTTGCTTAATGGGGTTGTATAACTCCATGTGTATCCCCTATCTACGCCATTTACAATATAACCAATTTTCTTGCTGATTTGATTGTAATAAATCCCAACTCTCACTGTTTCATTTGCTAAAACTTCATTTTGTGTCTGAGTTGGGGTTATGTTTCCAGAAATAGAACTCATAAATAAATTCTGCTGTGAACCATATGCACTTCCAAAACTTGGCGCAGCAAAAACAATACCATCAAAATTACTTGTTCCTGTGATAAACCCTGAAGCTAGTTCATTTGAATTTAGATTTATTGGTTTCTTGAAAATATATTCAAAAGCAATCACATTAGACTGAGCAATATTGGTATCAGATTTAGTTTTTATCAGTGTTCCTATGTTTATATTAGCCAAAGCCTTAGTTAACACTTTCTGCCCAGTTATTGTTATATAGTTGCTTGGATTTGGTGTCCCTTCTGGTGTTTGTGAAGCGCTTGGATCAATCTCTAGATCACCAATTTTACATTCAGCCCAGCTCTGTACACTGACAATTAATAAGCTAAGAATCAATATATTTTTTTTCATTATTTCACCTTAATTTTATTGTGATTTTTGATTGTATGGTAAAAATTTAAGGTTTAGAAATTTTTCAGATAAAGAGACAATAGGTTAAGCTCTATAGTGATTTATTAGATAGGTGTTTTTCTAAAATCAAAATAATATGTATTAAATGAAAATAAGATTACTTACCAAACATCAGCAATATTTATTAATGAAACTAAAAATTTACTAAAACTTTATCTGCAACTCTTCTAATACTATTTTTAATGTCTTAATGGCTGAAGTTCTAAAGATAGTATTATCTTCCATAGGCTTATTTTTATCTGTCCAAGCTATTGCTGCAAGACATTGAATACCGACATAGCATAAAAATTCCCTTTGAGGAACTTCTTCCCCATAAGTGATTTCCCAACCTCGTAGAAATGAATTTCTTAATTCTAAATCAGAGAAATCTATATCTACCCAGACCATCTTCGCTAGATCATAAACCGCATCTCCAATACGAGCAGCCTCAAAATCTAAAATACCAGAGATTTTATTACTACTAGTTGCCAGAAGGTTCCGACCAATATAGTCACAATGCAAAAGACTCAACTTGGCGGGTTCTCGTAAATCTTTGCAATATAAAAGCAACTCACTCAGCTCATAACTAAATTCTTGATAGTCAGCTTTAGAGGGATCGATTCGGGACATCCACTTTGATGTCATTAATTTTAGATGTTCGCTCCATAAAGTTGGGTTTTCAGAAGAATTATCTCGTCCCTTCCAGAAATTCATCTCAAGTAAACCACAAGAATTAATCGCTCGATGAAAAATTCCTAGAGATAATCCCGCGGATTTTAGCAATAATAATTTTTCTGTTCTCGAACAACTTTTTAAAATATTGTTTACTGGCTGCCCTTCTAAAGCACTCATTACAACAATAGAATAATTTTCCCATTCAAATTTATTTAATAACTTGGGGACTAGGGAACATGCATTAAGCTCATTCAATATTTCACAATATCTGTCATTATCTACTTTCCGTGTATACGCTTTTACAAAAACCTCTCCTTGAGTAGTTTGTGCTTTGTATACAGTAGCTATCTCTATGAGTAACTAAACTCAATGTCTCTGCTTGGATTCTGTTAAGTAAGCCATCTAAATTTTTCATAATATTTTATTAAATATATAAAGTTATAATCTCTATTCATTATATGATAAAGAATATATAAGAGTCCCTGTTTTACAAGGCTTTTTAGAATTTTCATTGTTATTTATTTAAGTTTTATTTCTATACAACAAACTCCTGAATACCTCTAATAGGAATATAAGTCATGGAAAACCAAGACATGATATCAATTGCACATAGATATCTTTCTAATACTATTTCTAAAGTCACAAAGTTACCTATGCATAAGTTAAAAAATGAGGATCCTGTTAAAAATAAAAACTCTTTCTTTTTTATACATAATTTTGGTACTTATGAATTAGAAGCCAAATTCAATTATTGTGATGGTTTTCCAGAAAGAATAGCTTTACTTATACATGGCGGTAATTCTGATTTAAGCTCCTTGCACCCGTTAGAAAGTCTGCTTAGGAATAAAAATATTGGAACTCTTTCATTTAATTTAAGTGGGTTAAATAGTACAAGTAAAACAAAATCATCTTTATCCCAAAACATCAATGAGGCCATTTTTTTTTACAGTCTTTTAAAAAAGGTAGATATTGTTATTGGATATAGTTTAGGTGGTTATATTGCAATTAATTTAGCAAAAAAATTTACAATAGATCGATTGGTTCTCTTATGTCCAGCTATATATTCAGATCAAGCAGTAAACAAAAATTATGGCAATGATTTTAAAAAAGAAATTTCTAAATCATACAGTTTTCTCTCATCATCAATTTGGTCTTTTTTAATAAAATATGAAAGAGAAATATTAATAATTTATGGAGAATTAGATGGAGTAGAAACAAAAGAGGGAAAATCAAAAGGATTTTATGAAATCAATGGTATGACTAAGTATTCTCCAATTCCCTATGAGATAGTCCAAATATTTAAAAAAATTTCTATGCGAAAAGCTAATTTTAATTTAATGATGGTAAAGAACACAGATCATTATCTTCTAAGAAATATAAAAAAATATAATTTTTCAAAATATATTGATTTTAAAAAAAATACAGACTAGTCTGTAGCGGAATTTTTAATCAATACAAATAAATCATGAATCAAATAGTTAAGAATTTCGAAACTTATCATCTTTATCTTTCATCTGAGATTTCTCATTTAATTAGTGAAATGTCATACGAATTAGCCTTATTAGGAGGTCCAGATTCTTTAGATGTACAAGAAAAAATTTTAGATTTTAAAAAAATATTAAGTGAAAAGTTAAATTCATATGAAAAAAGTATTATAGAAAAATATATTCATAGAGAAATACCATATCTTGTACTTGAAGGGCTACATATTAGAAAATTAGGTCATAGTGGAATTGATATTACTCAATTAAAGCAACTACCATCTCTTGAAATACTCGAAAAAGATATAGATATATTAACATTAGCTTCTTCTGAACAAATAATATTGTCACTTCTTGAGGAAGATGCTTTCGCATTTGATATTGATAATGTGGGTAAAATCGTTAGAGTCGTTGCGAACTTAAAAGGTGGAGGAGTTACAAAAATTGAAAATGAGAATCCTGATAAGAGTTCACATTCAGGTATAGAATTAACGGCACATACCGAAGCTCCTTACCATACAGTTACTAAAGTTGTTAATAATCATTCACCAGCTCCTTCTTCCTTAATTTTAACAGCAAGATGGAATCCTTTAAATGAACCTACAAGTTTAATTCCAATATCAAGAGTATTAAGCCAATTAACTCTTGAAGAGACACTGGCTTTAACAACAGAAAGTTTTAATTTCACAAGAAGTGAAACATTTAATGAGGGCGAAGGGTCTGGAGGAGAAAATGTTTCTATCCTAGAAGTAGATAAATATGGTTATAAAGCCATAAAATACAATTCATATAGATTTACTCCAAATGATAATGCTTCTATAAAAATTAAAAATGCTTTTTATAAATTTGAATCAATTGTTCGACAAACTAGTATTGTTGATTCTATTAATTTAAATCCTAACACAGTTTTAATTATTAATAATAGTTTATGCTTACATTGTCGAGATACTATTAAAGATAACCGAAGAACATTAGTTCGTTTATTTGGTTATAGAAAAAATCTTGACTATATTGTACTGCAAAAAAATCCTCTTATTGTGAAAGGCTAATAAATTGAATTTTGAACTCCTATTTATTTTAGGTCTAGTTGCGATGGTAGCTGGATTTATTGATGCTATTGCAGGTGGTGGAGGGTTAATAACTCTACCTGCATTGCTTATATCAGGTGTGTCTCCTGTATCTGCAATAGCTACCAATAAATTGCAAGCTGCTTCTGCAACACTTTCAGCAACTATTAGTTTCGCAAGAAAAGGACTAATCGAATGGCGAAAGGCAATTCCTATAGCTTGTATGTCTTTTTTAGGGGGAATATTAGGAGCGCTTTCAGTTACTTTAATGCCTAAAAACGTACTTTTAACTATCGTTCCAATACTTTTGATTCTAGTAGCCCTATATTTTATTTTTTCACCCAAATTAAGTGATGTTGATAAAAAACCTCTTATCCCTTACTTTATATTTGCTCTAATAGTTGCACCGTTACTTGGATTTTATGATGGAGTTTTTGGCCCTGGAGTCGGTTCATTTTTCATAGTTGCATTTGTACTACTGTTAGGTTTTAAGTTGGTGAGCGCCTTATCTTATACCAAGTTAGCAAATGTGGCTTGTAACCTAGGGTCTCTATCTATTTTCATCATTAAAGGATACGTCATTTTTCCAATCGCTTTAGTGATGGCTGGTGGAGCTTTTATTGGGGCTTCGATTGGCGCAAAATTTGCTGTAAGATTTGGCTCAAGAGTGATTAAGCCTTTGTTAATACTGATAAGCTTATGTATGGCTCTAAAATTATTATTGGATCATAAAAATCCAATTTTCATATATTTTAGCCATTTCTTTTAATCTATTTATTATATTATTTGCGTCTCAATAGCATATTTTCTAGAAGCTCTTAAATCTATTAAGAGCTCATTACTCTGAAACAGAACATACTATAAAAAAAGCTAAGCCCCGATTACCGTGACTTAGCTTTGAAAAATAATTTTAATTAAAAAATTACTTATTTGATGTCTGTAAACTCAGAAACAGGTTTGTTGACTTCAACTTTTGTACCTGCAAATTTTTCGCTCACAAACTTTTGTACTTTAGGTAAGTGGTAAAGTTCACCTAATTTCGTATAGATCGGGTCATTTTTATTCGCTTCAGCCACACCCAATAAGTTCACATAAAGCTTTGTAGACTGGTCAACAGGCTCACGGAAGATAGAATCTTTCAGTACGTTTAAGCCACCTTCAAGTGCCAAAGTATTACCCAATACAATTGCATCAACATCGTTTTTAACACGAACTGCTGTTGTCATTTGAATTGGTTTTAACTTCAAATTTTTAGGGTTTTCAGCGATATCATTAGTTGTCCCTTTTATAGGGTCAAAGTCTGGTTTGAGTTTAATCAGTTTAGCAGACTGTAATAATGTTAATGCACGAGCTTCATTAGCAGTATCGTTGGGAATTGCGATTGTAGCGCCTTGTGGGAACTCATCAACAGTTTTCACTGTATTTGCATAAAGACCCATTGGTTCCAAGTAAGTTGTCGCAACAGCAGCAACTTTAGCAGTGTTTGAAGCGTTATAAGCGGCCAAATAGTTAAATGACTGGAACGCATTTACGTCTTGTTCGCCACTTGCTACAGATGTATTTAACACAACGTAGTCGGTCAGGTTGGTCACTTCGAGTTTAATGCCCGCTTGAGCAGTTTCAGGAAGCGTTGCAACGTATTTCCATACGTCAGTATCTGAACCTGTTGAAACAAGTTTAATGGTGCGTACTGACTCAGTTTTGTCTTTAGCTGGTGCTGTATTTTCAGTTTGTGCAGGTTGTTTATTACATGCAGTCAGTGTGAGTACAGATGCGCTGAACAAGACACTAAATAATTTTTTCATAGATACATCCTAAAATAGGAAACGCCTACTCTACAAAAGAGCGAGGCATTCCCAACCATTGGGTAGAAATGCAATATTTGGCTGGAAATAACTCCAGATATATAAGGGTTTAGAAGCCTGAATTCAGCCTAATTTCTTCCTTGATCTTGCTCGCTGAACAATAGAATTATGTTTTGAATCAGTTTCTAAATATGGGATCATCATATATCAATAAGTGAATATTCTACAAATAACTTGTTCGATTCTGATATATAGACATGTGCTTGGTAAGGCACTGAAAATAAAAAATATATTATATAAATACAACAATTTTGATTAAAATATATACTTATTTGATTTATATGAAATTTTCAGGAGTTGTTAGCAAAATTTAAGCTAACTATTACTGTAATTTATGTCCTATACATAAAAAAAAGCCCTCGTCATTAACAAGGGCTTTTTAAGAATTTGGCGGAAGCGGTGAGATTCGAACTCACGGAGGACTCACACCCTCGTCGGTTTTCAAGACCGGTGCATTAAACCGCTCTGCCACGCTTCCAACGAGCGCTATAATATAAACAAAAACACAAGTTGGCAAATCTTTTATTTAACTTTCAATTCAAACGCTCAAAATAAATACAAATTGATTTATTTTTCTGGGTTTTCATTCTTTTCATAGCGAATTGTATTGATATACCAAAGCTTTTTTCCAGATGGCGTATGCACTTCAATCTCATCATCTACTTCTTTGCCGAGCAGTGCGCGGGCCATAGGTGATTCAATCGAAATATGCTGCGGGTGATGGTCATAAATTTCATCGATCCCTACAATACGTAAAGTTTTCTGCTCACCTTCTTCATTTTCAATTTCTACCCAAGCGCCGAAATACACCTTACCGTCTTGTTCTGGTGCGTAATCAATGATTTTTAATTCTTCTAAACGTTTTCCTAAATAGCGTACTCGTCGATCAATTTTTCTAAGTAACTGCTTGTTGTACTGATAATCTGCATTTTCGCTGCGATCACCTAAGCTTGCAGCCCAATTCACTTTCTTTGTGATTTCCGGTCGTTCTTCATGCCAAAGTTGTTTTAATTCAGCAACTAATTTGTCATGCCCTGACCGAGTAATTAAGTTAGATTTCATGATTAAAAACCACTGTTCAACAACATATCGCTTACAAGATGTAGCATTTTATACCCTATTTTCTCATATCAGAAGTGTATAAATTTTCTTCCTTAAGAAATTCATGTGTTTATAATGTTATATCGAATATTTAATTGTACGAAATTTGACAATACTTTTTTTCAATATTATGATGCGCGCAGATTAAATGTTGAGCATTTTTTAACCTTTCAGAAAACTATGTAGATTTCCTACACAGTTTGTTTTTTTCATTTCATGTCATTTTGAATGACGTCATGACTGCCCACCCCTTATTGAATTTATCAACTTTTAAAAGTTATGGCAGCTTATTGTCTGACTTTTTGGGCATAAATTATCTGTAGCGGAGACAACATGCACAGTAATTCAAGTTCAGAGTCGAGGCTTTGCCTTAACTCTTTATTTTCTTCTCTCCCGTTAAAAGCACTTGCACTCAGTACTATGCTTTTTCCATTTCATAGTATCAATGCAGGAAAAACCCTACAGTACAATACTGTAGTAAATACAAACACTCTAACTGTTGTTGCTGTAGAAAGCCCGACAACTGTTTTCAAAGAAGATCAGTTTTTACACGGTTTTGGTTATGACTTAGCTCGTAACTATGCGCAAACCCTTAATGTAAAGCTGGACTTTAAAATCGTGGCAGACAATGCCACTGCACTTAGATGGGTTCAGCAAGGTAAAGCAAACTTTGCAATGACGACCGCAGGTTTAAGTACCATCGAGAACAAAGGTTTAATGTCCTTTTCTGCAAGTTGTGGTGATACCGTCAATTTGCAAAAGAATGGTTTAAATCCTGAGTTAAGCTGGGTGTTTAAACAAGCTGATGACCCCCTCACCCAGACTGCCAGTGGCTTTGTATGCCAAAGTAAGCAAAATGGTGTGACGCAGCAACTCGCTTCTTTTTATAATCGTAATGTGGTGAAACCAGAAGCTTGGTCGACCATTCAACGTGACTTAACGACGCGTTTACCGATTTATAAAGCGAGCTTTAAACAAAGTGCAGCGAAATATGATCTCGACTGGCATTTACTTGCCGCAATTGGTTATCAAGAATCATACTTAAAGCCAGAATCTGTTTCGCCCACAGGTGTTCGTGGCTTAATGATGCTCACCAATAGCACTGCTCGAGCAATGGGTGTGAGCAATCGTAGTGATCCAGCTCAAAGCATTCAAGGTGGAGCAAAGTATTACGATTTGATGCTAACTGAATTTGATAATATTCCCTTCCCTGATCGGAACTGGTATGCGCTTGTGGCCTATAACATGGGACCGGGTGCGGTAAGTCAAATTCAGAAGCGCTTGCAATCTCAAGGGAAAGATCCGAACAAATGGGTCAATCTCTATGACTATTTGCAAAGTAATAAAACGCGAAATGGTCGATATAAGCAAGCAGTTCAATATGTCACTCGTATCCGTGCTTATCTTGAACATATCAAAACGGCGCAAACGCGAATTAATATCTAATTTTTATTGTTTAAAAGTTGATAAATTCATTGTTTGTATAAATAAAAAGCTTACCTCTATGGGTAAGCTTTTTATATGAATTCTTTTAAATTTAAGCTGTATGCTCTAATACTTTTTTGAACAAATCTTTTTGTTCTTGGCTTGGCTTAGCTGTTTGTAAAGCCATTAATTGAGACATATCGCCTTGAACTTTAATTTTACCAGTCATGAATGCCTGCATAGCAGCAGCCATATCAAACTCTAAGAATACTTTACGTAAAGTTTCAGCATCCATATTTAAAGTTGTTTTGGCATTTGAAGACAAACCTTTTTGGATTTTACCCCCATCTAAAGCTAATTCGGTATTTCCAGAAGCATCTGTAACTACTAAATTAATTGCCAAATTCGCAAGAGCGGGTGGCAAATTAAGATCCCCTGCTTCAGCAGTTAATTTTTCGACAGTAGCAAACCAATCTTCAGTTAAAAATGCAGGCATGATTCTTCCTCAAATTTATTTGTTCAATTTCTCTAGTTGTCTATCCAGACAACATCATGTGAAGCAATTCTGCTTGAGCGTTGTTATAGCATGTAATTTAAATTTAGGGCTATGACTTTTTGTACGGAACATTCATTTTTTAGTATTTTGATACATTAAAGGCACTTATTTATAAAGTGCCTTTAACATTCTTTATGTCTATTGTTTATTCAGCAGCAAAGCTTAAGTTCACGACATCTAAACGGTTTTTAAGCTCTTCTGGATCTTTAAAATCCAGCTCACGCTGAGAATCTAGAGCTTCAAAATCAAACAGTTCACGGTCTGCTAACTGAGACGGAGATACGTTTTGTAACGCACCGAAAATGCTGTGTAAGCGTTTCGGATATTGTTTATCCCAGTCACGTAGCATTTCATTAAGCATGGCACGCTGTAAGTTTTCCTGCGAGCCACAAAGATTACACGGAATGATTGGGAACTGACGTAACTCGGCATATTTGATGATGTCTTTTTCTTCAACATATGCCAATGGACGAATCAGAATATTCTTCTTATCTGATGATAAAAGCTTTGGAGGCATCGCCTTTAAACTACCACCATGAAAAAGATTTAAGAAGAATGTTGCAAGAATGTCATCACGGTGATGCCCTAAAGCAACTTTAGTCGCACCGATTTCTTGAGCAAAGCCATATAAAGAACCACGGCGTAAACGTGAACACACTGCACAGTAGGTTTTACCTTCCGGTGTTAAACGCTTAGTAATGGTATAGGTGTCTTTTTCAAGAATGTAATATGGAATGTTATTCTCTTCCATATAACGTGGTAAAACATCTTCAGGAAAGCCCGGTTGCTTTTGGTCAAGGTTAACAGCGACCACATCAAAATTGATTGGGGCAATACGTTTAAACTGCAACATGATATCGAGCAAGGTATAACTGTCTTTACCACCAGAAACACACACCATGACCTTATCGCCCTCTTCAAGCATATTGAAGTCACGAATAGCATGCCCAACTTGACGGCGAAGCTTCTTGAGCAAACGGTAATAGGCCGAGCTTGTTGGAAGTTCAGGCTTAAAATTAAATCCCTGATTAGACTCAACTGGCGCGTACATAGACGAGGTATACCCATAAATAAAAATACCGCGCAATTTTATATGATTCGGACGAGAATCGCATCAAAAGAATAGTTTCAATTCTTGAAGCCGTCACATTGCTCCGGCATGATGCAAAAGTCTTGCTATTTTTTGACTGAAGCGTTCAAAATTTGTGCAAAGTGCTTACTTTTTGGACTTTTCCACAGTTTTCCACAAAACCTGTGGATAAAATTGTGGATTTCTTCGTACTTGACAAACTGTTGAGGCCTTCTGTTAAGGGTTTTATTTAAATTGATCATTTTTTAACCAATGTTTTTTAACCTTTAATATCAACATGTTATTCAAGTCAATAGAATCATTTTAAAAATAATTTTTAATTTTTTTTGATGAGCATTCGAACAAAACAGCTTGATTTTTTGAAAGAGTCGAAATAAAAAAAATTACACAAAAGTTCTTTCTGTAATATTTTTTGATAAACTCTTCGGCAAGTTTTGAATACCTTAAAATTGTGAATAACATAAAATGAAAAAATCGGTTCAATTTCTTTTTTCTTGTTTACTGGGGACGACCACTTTTTCGGTCGGCATAACGTCGACTTCAGCAGGCCAAATGTATATTTACCAAGATAAGAATGGTAGTACATTGCTGACTAACCGAAAAAGTTATGATCAATCACTTAAAAAAGTAAAAGTGACTTACTACCCTGACAGTAATATCCATAGTTATACGAACTGGGGAGCATCAGAAGCCTCTGTTCTGCCTAGCTACAATAAAAATAAAAATGCTTTTGATCATATTATTAAACAAGCTGCTCTACAGCATGGTGTATCTGAAGGCTTAATTAAGGCCGTTATGCATACTGAGTCAGGATTTAATGTAAATGCCCGCTCTCCAGTAGGGGCGCAAGGTCTTATGCAACTCATGCCTGCGACTGCACGTCGATTTAACGTGACCAATGCCTTTGATGCTCAGCAAAATATTTTTGCAGGTGCAAAATATTTAAGCTGGTTACTCAAGCGTTTTCGTGGCAATACACAAATGGCACTTGCTGCTTATAATGCAGGTGAAGGTAATGTTGATAAATACGGCGGTATTCCACCTTTTCGTGAAACACAAGATTATGTGCGCCGTGTAACGAGTCGATATCAAAACTTATATTCATCTGGTTCAGGTTTTTCATCTTTTTCTAATACTTCAGCGCAAGTCTCTTCTCAATCTTCTAATTTAGCTGAAAATACAACAGCTCAAACAGCAGCACCAGCACCTAAATATTCCTCTTCTCGTCAAATTGTGACTTTATCTAATGGAACATTTACCGATGCGCCTACAGGTACTTATGTCACGAACAATGCCACTGCAATTGCACATATTCGAATAGAATAAGAACATTTATTGACGGTTGTATTCCATCAGGTTTCTGGGCTTTAAATTGTAATGATCTATTACCTGATCTTTACCATTTAGGCTAATTTAGCCAATAATTCCTTAAATTTAGGTACATTCTATTACGTGAAAGAATGTATCAATTCCTTATTTTTTTCTTGAATTTTTCCCCTAAGCCCCGCATATTAGCTGCATGATTTAGAATTTGTAAATCAGATAACATTTTATTTATAAGAGGGTTTTCTCAATGATGCGGATTGGTTTGTTTTTGCTTACCAACCTCGCGGTACTGGTTGTAGCTGGCATTATTTTGTCACTCTTCGGTGTCGGTAGTTACCATGGCGCGGGTGGCTTGAATCTAGGCAACCTTTTAGTGATCTGTTTTGTATTTGGTATGGTGGGATCTTTAATCTCGTTATTCATGTCAAAATGGATGGCTAAGAAAACGACCGGTACAGAACTGATCGACCCGAATGCTCCCCGTAACCAAGCTGAAAGCTGGTTATTGCAAACAGTCGCTGAACTTTCTCAACGTTCTGGTATTAATATGCCAGAGGTTGGTATTTTTCCATCATATCAATCCAATGCCTTTGCAACAGGCTGGAATAAGAATGATGCCTTAGTTGCCGTTTCATCCGGTCTACTTGAACGTATGAATAAAGATGAGCTACGTGCTGTGCTTGCGCATGAGATTGGTCACGTTGCGAATGGTGATATGGTTACCCTAGCACTCATCCAAGGTGTCGTGAACGCCTTTGTTATGTTCTTTGCTCGTGTAGTCGGTGATTTTATCGACCGTAATGTTTTTGGTCGTCAAGATGGTGAAGCACCGGGTATGGGTTACTTCGTTATTACCATAGTATTAGATATCGTCTTTGGTATTCTCGCTTCTGCGATTGTGATGTGGTTCTCTCGTTATCGTGAATACCGTGCTGATGAAGCAGGTGCGCGTTTAGCAGGTAAACAAGCAATGATTTCTGCATTATTACGTCTACAAGCTGAGACAGAAATGCCAGATCAAATGCCAAAAGAAATGAAAGCTTTCGCGATTGCGGAAGGTAAAGAGCAAGGTTTTAGTCTAGCTGCCTTGTTCCAGACCCACCCAACAATTGAACAACGTGTGGCAGCTTTACATCAATTAGATTGCCCATAAAACGTTTAACGTGAAGTAATAAAGCCTCCAGTTGGAGGCTTTATTTTTTTATGACATGGTTTGATATAAACCCCAGAGATAACTTGCTCCCCACCAAATAGCCAAGCCAATTAAAAGCAGTACAAAGGCACCTAATAAATCGGGGATATGTAACCATAACCAACTAACTACGGGATTACGCCAAAAGGCTGAATGCTGCTGCTTCTTTTCGAGCTTTTCATGTAAATATGGATGAACAACATGAATATCGCTCTGGATCGCATATTCTTCACGTATGTGGGCGTGCACTACATCTAATGCTTTTCTACTAGGACGTATAAAAATATCAAAAATAGTGCCTGCAACCGGAACAAAACCCACTACAGCATCTACAACAGCCAGCTTAATCACTGGAGTTAACTTGTGTTGGGGCACGCCAATCTGTTTAGCTTTATAAATGGCATAGCATGTAAGGGCAAAACCAGCGATATCACCCGCAACAGGAATGGTACTTAATGCCGCATCTGCACCAATACCCTGCTTTGTAAAAGGAATACGCACTGCGCTGTCCATCATGGTGGCAAACTTGGCAAGGTCTCGTTCTAGCGCAATGACCTGCTGCTCTGTTAATTTTTTTTCTTGAGGCATCTAAATCAAATATATGAAGAGAAGTTGAACTTAATATACTTGATTTAACGCCTGTTTTTAAATTGTTTGCTGTTAACTCGAAGTTTTCGATCGAAACAATGAACGCAATAATACATACATCACTGGAATAAAGAATAAAACCAGCACAGTACCAAACATGACGCCACCTAAAATACTAATACCGATTTCCTGACGACTCACAGCCCCTGCACCTTGTGCAAAGACCAAAGGAAGTACTCCGGCACCAAAAGCCAAAGATGTCATTAAAATCGGTCTTAGACGCAAGCTAGCGCCTTCTAAAGCCGCTTCAATTGCATTCTTGCCCTTTTCTTGAGCCAACGCGGCAAACTCAACAATTAAAATTGCGTTTTTACACGACAAGCCAATCGTGGTTAACAATGCGATCTGGAAATAAACATCATTTGGCAGACCGAAAATATAAGAGAAAATAACGCTTCCCCCTACCCCAAGCGGAATAGAGGTCATCACAGCAGCGGGAATGCTCAAGCTTTCATATAGAGCTGCTAAACATAAGAAAATAAAGCCTGCTGAAATTAAATATAACCAGACTGCCTGATTTGTCGACTTCTGTTCTTCAAAAGATAAACCTGTCCACGCTAAACCCACATCCTTTTGCTGATTTACAAGTTGCTCAACATCTTTCATGGCCTGACCAGAACTGCTGTCACTCGCAACATCAGCCTGTAGTTGTAGAGCACTATAACCCATATAGCGTTTTACAATTTCAGGAGCCCCACCCCAACTAAAGTTAGCGAAGGAACTAAAAGGCACCATTTCATTTAGGTTATTACGTACGGACCAATTATATAAATCTTCAGGTTTCGATCTGAATTCAGCATCACCTTGGATCATGACACGCTTGATACGACCACGGTCAATAAAGTCATTCACGTAAGTTCCACCCCACGCACTCGACAGGGTGTTATTAATCGCAGGTAGCTCTAACCCATTTGCTAATGCCTGTTTCTGGTCAATTTTGATATTTAGGTTGGCTTTACTGTTGGTTGATTGCTTATCAAAGTTTTCAAAACTTGAGTAGTTTTTACTTTGAGTTTGCAACTGACGGAAGGTGCTATCTAGAAAATCTTGCCCCTGCCCATTTAAATCTTGAATCCATAAATCCAAACCATCAGTTTGACCTAGACCATTGACTGAAGCAGGTAAAGTCACATTGATTTGAGCATTATTAAAACGGCTAAAATATTTCATCGCACGCTTTTGTATAGCGTCTGCCGAATCCTCTTTTCCTGTACGCACATCCCACGGTTTTAAAGCAATAAATCCTTGGGCCAAGTTCTGCCCTGTACCTGAATAATTTCGGCCATAACGGATTAAAACCAAGTCGACATTTTTATCTTCTTGAGTCAGGAAATATTGACGAACTTGTTCTCCAATTTTCTGACTTTGAGAAATTGGGGCACTATCAACGAGTTTAATTTGAACGCTTAAAATGCCCTGATCTTCTTTAGGAATAAACCCACTTTTTAAACCACTATAAAACAGCATAAAAACAGCAATCAGAGCCACAAAAATCACAACAACCGATTTACTGTAACGAATACTTGTTTGTACGATCTTGATATATTGATTTTTAAGTTGATCAATTTTTTGGTTAAACCAAACTGCCCAACGCATAGGCTTAGGGTTAGGCTTTAAAATTAAGGCGCATAAAGCTGGTGTGAGGACTAATGCAACGACAAGCGATAACGCCATAGCGGCAACTAAGGTAATAGAAAACTGACGGTAAATCACCCCAATTGAACCGCCTAAAAAAGACATTGGAATAAAAACCGCAGTTAAAACCAATGTAATCCCTATTAAGGCTCCACTAATTTCACCCATAGACTCAATGGCTGCTTCTTTCGGTGTTAAATGCTGTTCATGCATGAGCCGCTCAACGTTTTCTACCACCACAATTGCATCATCGACTAACAAGCCAATGGCGAGCACCAGTGCAAATAACGTTAAGGTGTTAATACTAAAACCGAGCAGATATAAGACAGCAAAAGTCCCTAAAATAACAACCGGCACGGTAATACTCGGAATGAGTGTAGCGCGCCAGCTTTGTAAAAATAGGAACATCACCAAAATAACAAGAATAATCGCTTCAACAAGCGTTTTTACGACTTCCTTAATTGACTCTTGAACAAACGGCGTATTATCCCGCGGATAAACAATTTTATAACCCGCAGGCAATTTGTTTGTAAGCTCATCTAAAGTCTGATGAATAAGCTTAGAAGTTTGAATCGCATTCGCACCTGAAGACAGCGAAATACCTAAACCTGCGGCGGGATAACCATTAATGGTGTTAAAAGACTGATAGTTTTCTGCACCCAACTCAACTCTAGCAATATCTTTTAAATAGACATACCTCGCTGCTTGATTTGATTTCACGACAATATTTTTAAACTCTTCGACTGTTTTTAGTCGAGAGCCTGCTGTAACTTTAGTATTTAAATATTGCCCATCGATAACGGGTAAATCACCAAGTGCACCCGCGGCAACTTGAGTATTTTGAGCTGTAATCGCACTGGCAACATCACTTGGCATTAAATTGTATTGTTTTAATTTATCGGGATTTAGCCAAATTCGCATTGCATATTGCGAACCGAAAACATCTGACTCACCCACCCCTTCAATACGGTTCAGGTCATCTACCACATGCGTAGTTAAATAGTCCGATAGCTCAATATTGCCCGTTTTACCTGTCGAGTCATATAAACCTACTACCATAAAAGTATCGCCCAGAGACTTACTTACCGTCACTCCTTGGCGCTGTACTTCATCTGGTAAACGTCTTATTACACCACTAATGCTATTTTGTACTTGCACCTGTGCTGTATCTGGATTGGTTCCATTATCAAAACTAATCGTAATTCGGCTACGGCCCGACGAGTCACTGGTCGAACTGAAATAAAGTAAGTGATCAATCCCTTGTATTTGCTGCTCTAAAATCTGAGTAACACTTTGCTCAACCGTTTGCGCATCTGCCCCACTATAACTTGCCGACACTGTAATTTTTGGAGGGGCAATATCGGGATAGCGTTCAACGGGTAAATTCAGCACCGAGAAAATACCAAATGCCATAACAATAATTGCGAGTACACTGGCAAAAATAGGTCGCTGAATAAAAAATTTAGATAGCATGGCTGCTCAGAATTAAGTCGTCAATTAACAGGTGGCAACACCGAATTCGGCATCTTGATCATCAACGAGCGATATATAAAAGACAAGTAGAATTAACACAATAAATGCAATTAAGACAAAAACAAAGCCAGAATGGGCATTTCCTACAAACCCATAAAAAAGGTTTTAACAAGTGTCACTGAAAATTCATGAATTCTTCATGATCACGTCAAACTCAACGAGCAGACTAAATGCGTTTCGACTAAAACAATATGAGTAGAATTATGTTTAAAAAAGCAATTTTATGCTTAAGTTTAATTAGCTTAGTTGGTTGTAATGACGATGATAAAACTGAAAACACACCAACTACGCCAGAATATCAACTTCCTAAAATTTTAGTAGTAGGACACCGTGGCGCTAGCGCTTTACGTCCAGAACACACATTAGCTTCATATCAAAAAGCCATTGATGATGGTGCAGATTTTATTGAACCAGATCTAGTATCCACAAAAGATGGTGTATTGGTTACTCGCCATGAAAATGAGATTGGCGGCACAACCAATGTAAGTACCTTAAGCCAGTTTGCAGACCGTAAAATAACAAAAAATATTGATGGTAAAGACTTAACAGGCTGGTTTACGGAAGACTTCACTTTAAGTGAATTACAGCAACTTAAAGCGCGTGAACGTATTCCAGAATTCCGACCAGCAAACACAGCTTATAATGACCTTTACCCTGTCCCGACTCTAGAACAAGTTATTGAGCTGGCTGAAGCGAATTATAAAAAAACTGGAAAAATCATTGGTTTATATATTGAAACTAAACATCCGACTTACTTTAAAAATCATAATCTGGCGATGGAAGATAACCTTCTTAAAACCTTAGCCAAATATAAATATACACGTGATATTGCACCTGTCTATTTACAGTCTTTTGAAGTCAGCAATTTAAAATATCTAAAAGATCAACTGGACCTTCATAAAACGATTAAACATGCACAAATCATTCAACTATATGATGCCAAGACGTCACAACCAGCCGACTTCGTTGAATCTGGTGAAACTAAAACTTATGCTGATTTAGCCACAGCACAAGGTTTAAAAGATGTTGCTAAATATGCAAACGGTGTAGGACCAAGTAAAGGCTATATTCTTAACTTTAATGACAATGGCTCAGTTCAAACCACCTCATTTATTTCTGATGCCCATACTGTTGGCTTAAAAGTACATCCTTATACATTCCGTCCAGAAAATAATTTCTTACCAGCGCCTTTAAAATGCAGTCAAGATAAACCAGCTGAGCGCTGCCCAACTGGTGCTTTAAAAGAATTTGAAGCCTATTTCAAAGCAGGTGTTGATGGCGTCTTTACAGATGACCCAGCGCTTGGCCGTGAAGCCGTTATTAATTATGAAAAAGCAGCAAAATAATCAAAATTTCTAATAAAAAACAGGGCAATAAATGCCCTGTTTTTTTATTTCTCTACGACATTATCGAAATAAAGTGGGATCCACTGATATTGCTCGGCATTTACTTTATAAACATGACCAATGCCTGGGAATGGTAAATGTGGTGCAGCGACCCATTGCTGCTTATTTGAAATTTCAGCAAACATTTTTAAACGGGTATTAATCGCTTGCTCAGAGTTCACGTCAAAATCTACCCCAGTTTTTGGAGCATCAAATTGCAAAGAATGTGAGTGGACAATATCTCCGACAAAAATGATTTGCTGATCATTACTCTTTAAGCGGAAGCTGTGATGACCAGGTGTATGACCACGTGTATCGATCACTTCAAAGCCTTGAATGACATTACCATCTTTAAATGTCTTAAATGCTTTTTTTGCTTGATATGGGGCAAGAGCAGTCTTTACATTTTTCACAGTACCTAAGTAGCTTTCTTTTTTATCTGCTGGTACTGTTTTTTCAGAAGCTGGATTTAACCAATAATCAGCCTCGCGTTCATGTGCATAAACGGTTGCATTTGGAAATACAGCTTTTCCATTTTGAGTAATACCGCATACATGGTCTGGGTGTAAATGCGTGAGTAATACTGTTTTTATATTTGCCAGTTGATAACCTGCTAATTCAATATTTTTTGCAATCGAACCAAGTTGTGGGCCAAAACAACTTGCTGCGCCACTATCGACAAGCGTCAAACTTTTGCCATCATCTACTAAAAATGCATTGACCGAAGTTTGAATCCCCTTCTCATTCACAGCAGCATATTTAGTTAATATTTTAGTTTTCTGAGTCTGATTTAAATTTTTAAACAAGTTAGGATTTAGATAAATCGTGCCATCAAGTAAAGAGGTTACACGATATTTGCCAAATTGATGGTGATAATAACCAGGTACTTGTTGGGTAGGAGCTTGCTCGGCATAAGTTGCATGCATGCTACAAAATGCAAGACCCAAAGCTACACATAATTTTTTCATCTCTTCTTCTCTATTCAGTTATAAAGTCAAAATCTTTAAAAAAGATTTAATAATTTTTTAAGACCCAAACTATATAATGCATGAAAAGTGTCAGAAATATAAGTAAATGAATAGCTATTCTCCTTATAAGGGCAAAACTGGTCTTAAGCGTATATTAAATGCAATGGGCTACTCTATTTCCGGATTTAAAGCAGCATATAAAAATGAGGCAGCTTTCCGTCAAATTGTTTTGATTAATCTTATTTTAATTCCAATCAGTTTTTTTGTTGATGTAACTCGCAGTGAACATGTCTTACTCATTATTGTATGTTTATTTGCAATGATCGTTGAACTGTTCAATTCAGCTATTGAAGCAGTGGTTGATCGAGTTTCTCTTGAAAAACATCAGCTTTCTAAAAATGCCAAAGATATGGGAAGTGCGGCTCAATTTGTTGCACTTTCTATCACTGCCATTACATGGCTGTTCATTTTATTAGGATAAAAAAAACCATGCTTATAAGAAAATAAGCATGGCTGTAACAAAGAGGAACTTCTAGCTGCTGTTCCTGTTTTTTAATATAAGCAATTGAACTTAACTATTTCTTAAAATCACGTAAAAAATAAAAAAATCCCTGCTTAAGCAGGGATTTTTTTTAGTTCAAGCGTTGATGCGTTATCACATCATCCCGCCCATACCACCCATACCGCCCATATCTGGAACAGCTGCTTTATCTTCTGGAATATCAGTAATCATACATTCTGTAGTTAACATTAAACCAGCTACAGAAGCAGCGTGTTCAAGTGCAGAACGAGTTACTTTAGCAGGGTCAAGAATACCCATTTCTAACATATCGCCATATTCGCCAGTTGCAGCGTTATAACCGAAGTTACCTTCACCAGCTTTAACTGCATTGATAACTACAGATGGCTCATCACCAGCATTTGAAACGATTTGACGAAGTGGAGCTTCGATCGCACGGCGTAAAATATTGATACCCGCTGTTTGATCTTCGTTAATGCCTTTTAAGCCGTCTAAAGCATTTACCGCACGTACTAGCGCAACACCACCACCAGCAACCACGCCTTCTTCAACTGCTGCGCGAGTTGCATGAAGTGCATCGTCTACACGGTCTTTCTTCTCTTTCATTTCAACTTCAGTTGCCGCACCGATTTTAATTACAGCAACACCGCCTGCTAATTTAGCAACACGTTCTTGTAATTTTTCACGGTCATATTCTGAAGAAGATTCTTCAATTTGAGCACGGATTTGTTGAACACGCTCAGCAATAGCAGCTGCATCGCCAGAACCATCAACAATCACAGTGTTTTCTTTAGAAACAGTGATCTTGTGTGCAGTACCTAAATCTTGAAGAGTCGCTTGCTCTAAAGACATACCAACTTCTTCAGAAATAACAGTTGCGCCAGTCAAGATCGCGATGTCTTGAAGCATTGCTTTACGACGATCACCAAAACCAGGAGCTTTAACAGCACATACTTTGATAATACCGCGCATGTTGTTTACAACAAGTGTAGCAAGCGCTTCGCCTTCAACATCTTCAGCGATGATAAGAAGTGGTTTACCAGTTTTCGCAACTGCTTCTAAAACAGAAATCAATTCACGAATGTTACCGATTTTTTTGTCAACAAGAAGAATGAACGGGTTTTCAAGCTCAGCCGTTAAAGTATCTTGCTTATTTGCAAAGTACGGAGAGATATAACCACGGTCAAACTGCATACCTTCTACAACGTCTAATGCGTCTTCAAAGCCAGAACCTTCTTCTACAGTGATTACGCCTTCTTTACCTACTTTTTCCATCGCTTGAGCGATAAGTTTACCAACAGTAGTATCAGAGTTAGCAGAGATAGAACCAACTTGTTCGATCGCTTTAAAATCATCAGCAGGTTTTGAATTTAAACGTATATTTTCAACCACAGTTCTTACTGCGATATCGATACCACGTTTTAAATCCATTGGGTTCATACCTGCAGTTACAGATTTGATCCCTTCATTTAAAATTGCTTGAGCAAGTACAGTTGCAGTTGTTGTACCGTCACCAGCGATGTCGTTAGTTTTGCTTGAAACTTCACGAACAAGTTGAGCACCCATGTTTTCAAACTTGTCTTTTAATGAAATTTCTTTAGCAACAGTTACACCGTCTTTAGTGATGTGGGGAGCGCCGAAAGAACGGTCAATAACAACGTTACGACCTTTAGGGCCTAAAGTCACTTTAACAGCATCTGCAAGTACGTTTACGCCTGCAATCATTTTTGAGCGAGCTGAATCACCAAATTTTACGTCTTTAGCTGACATATTAAACTCCGAATCTTTTTAAATACTGAATCTGATAATGAATTGAGTTATGGATTGATTAGCCTTCCAACACAGCTAAAATGTCTGACTCTTTCATGATTAAGAGTTCTTCACCACTTACTTTCACTGTTGTACCTGCATAAGTACCAAACAATACTTTGTCACCAACTTTAACATCTAAAGCACGTACGCCATTCTCAGTGATTTGACCATTACCTACTGCAATGACTTCACCTTGCGATGGTTTCTCAGCAGCAGAACCTGGAAGTAAAATACCACCAGCAGTTTTGGTTTCTTCTTCTACGCGACGAATTACAACGCGATCATGTAATGGACGAATGTTGCTCATAATTAACTCCACCAGACTTAGTCTTTTTGATTAATTGCTATTGCCTTAATCCAGAGCAATAACAAAATATTTAGATGTCACTTTTGTGGGGATGAAAAAAAACGCTTCAAGGGGAAAATGAAAAAAAACTTATCTTTTTTGGTCATTTTTTAACAGGTTGTGAAGAGTTTTTATTAAATTTAAAGCACAAAATAAAAGGGACTATTTTCATAGCCCCTTTTATTAAAAAAAATAACAATATTAAACAACAAGTTGTTGGTTATTTAACAATTCATCCAATGTTGTATTTACATGATTCAAAGTAATCAATGAAATACTACTAAACATTGTACCTTCACCATCTCGGTCAAGACTAATAGTCGTGTTTCCAGCATCTTGCTCTACAGTAATAAATTTCGCTAATGTGCTCACATCTTTAGAGTAGTCAATTAATAATTCACTTAAATCGATTTTGTCAGCTTGGAGGTCAGTTCTTACATCACCTAAAGTAAAATCTAACACCGTATCATGTCCATTCCCGCCAGTCGCATCTTGGCTATTTAGCAATTGGAACAGAATGGTATCGGCACCTTCATTAGTCATATAGGTATCGTTACCTTCACGCCCATTCAAAACGTTATTACCAGAGTTACCTGTTAAAAGGTTATCTAAAGTATTGCCTGTTGCATTTAGATGGGCAGAACCAACCAGCTCCAAGTCTTCAACATAACGACCACTTTCCAAAAACGAATCTACGGTCATGGGATCATTTACTGTTTGATATAAACCAACCAAACTGTAATTAACAGAACTGATAATTTTATCATGCCCGCCTAAATCCACATCCTTATAATCAAAACCAACTAGTTGAGGTTCCAAATAACCATTTAGGACCCAAATATTTTCATAATGGCTTGTATCAATCCAAGTCTCTTCATTATGACCATCAAACACATATTGTTGCTCATAATAGCCTTGCTCAATCCATTGAGATTCATAATGTCCATCTTGAACGAACTGTTGTTCAAAATGTCCAATCTCTTCAGTATAAGGACCCGTTAGTCCATATCCTGGCTGCCATTGATTTAAATTATAATCATAATAACTATTAACATATTGATTATACGAACCATCATCCAAATAGTAATTTACGCCATGTTGATCAGTATAGACATCTCTTGTGCCATCAACGATCCATGTATCTTGATAATAGCTAGTATCAATCCAAATATCTTGGGAGTAACTTGTGTCAATCCAAACATTCTCAAAATGGCTTGTATCTACCCATATATTATCAGTATAACCAGAAGTTACCCATTGCTCCTCATAATGACTTGTATCTATCCAGACATCCTCAAATACTTCAACAAGAGCAACTCCATACTCTTGAACAAAATCACTTGTATTATCAACTACATACGTATTATCCGTAGCGTCACCTTTAAACTGATCAACAGTGATTGTAGTTAAATCACTAATTGCTTTATTGATAGTTTCACTACGATTTCCAGCACGATCAATAACGGTAAAGTCAAATGATGTTGCATTCCCATACCTATAAGTAGAGAAAATTCCATCTGCCATGACCGTAGTACTCGTTACAGAAGGTTCTTGATTAGCAAAATAATAAGTGACTTCAATAGTAGCATTGCTTTCGGCATGTCCTACCAGCCCATTACCCCATTCATTTATGGCAAGCTGGGTGACCACTTTCGGTGCTGTTGTATCATTTATAGCAACAACCGTTGTACCCACACTTACATTTTGATTGGTATCAACTACTTTTACCGTCAATGTTTCGCCATGCCAATATTGTGACCATAATTGTGTTAAGAAACTACCTTCTCTTCCGACAGTAGTTTGCCCAACCTGATTGTTATCAGCATCAAAAATATTAACAGTTGAATATGCTTCCGCTTGTCCTGAAAGTACATTTCCATCTTCTAACACAAGCTGAGTTGCTGCATTTGGCGCGACGATGTCTATAGGTGCCTTAATTTCAGTATAAGCGCTTTGATACCCATTATGCTCCACAACAACGCGTAAAGTTTGCCCACTTGCCTGAGGTGGGTATAACTGGATATTAAAATGCCCCGTTTCATCTACATAACCACTGGCAATAGGATTACTATGTATATCAAAAATACGCACACTACTATCTGGTGTAGCAGTTCCCTCAATAAAGAAACCGTTTGCAGATACGATAACATGATCTGCTGATGGTGGTGCATTAGTGTCTAGATTAAAAGTAATATTAAATGGGGTACTTTTATTATTAGCTAAATCCGTTGCCGTGATAAATAACTGCTCTCCACGTAATAGGGGTGGATAAATACTAGTACTGAAATATCCTAATTCATCCGATTGAGATTCTGCTCGTAAATTCCCATCCGCATCCATTACCTGAATGATTGCTTTTGAATCAGTTTGCCCAGTAATACCATATCCATCATTGTTAATTACCACTTCATTAATTACTGGAGCAATATTGTCTAAAGGCGCAATAATTTCAGTGATTAGGCTATATTGATTCGTATTATGGTCATAAACTCGAACTTGTAATGTCTGCTCCTGTAAATAATAGTCATTTAATTGAATAGCAAAACTACCATCCTCATTCACTGTACTGTCCCACAACCAATTAATGCTCTGACCATTGACTGATGTTACAGCGACCATCATCCCCGCTGTTGCCTTTCCTGTCAGAATATGGCCATCTACATCCAGTTTTAGCTCTGTTGCAGCAATTGGTGAGTTGGTAAATAAGGGTACTATTTCGTGAACAACTTCACTGCGGTTACCAGCTTTATCTTTGACAACGATACTTAAATTTTGTGTCTGGTATTGACTCAAATTGATCCATTGATTAAAGACCCCACCATATCCAACATCAGTTGTTGTGATAACTGCACCATATTGATCAATAATTTCAATCGTTGCATTTGGCTCAGCCTCACCAAAAAGCAATCCGTCTGACGTTAACGTAATATTTGAAGCAGTTGGCGGTGCAACATTATCAATTAAAGCATTTTGTTTAACTTCTATACTTCGGTTACCCGCTTGATCAATTACAACAAAAGTAAGCTCTTCCCCATGTAAATAAACCTGATATAAATAACCCGAAGCCTTACCAGTACTGTCTACATAACTAGAACCTATCACGTCACCAGCAGCATTTTTAACTTCGATATGACTATTTGCTTCAGCTTGTGCTGAAAAGTTTTGACCATTTTCATTGAAAATGACGTTTTCAATCGGATTTGGCACAACGTCATCAAGTAAAGTATTTAACTTCACTTCAGCACTACGGTTACCAGCACGATCTACTACAACAAAAGTAAGCTCCTCTCCATTTAAGTACAATTTATAAAAGGAGCCTGAGACATTACCCGCACTGTCTACATAACCAGAGCCTATAACTTCACCAGCATTATTTGTAACTTCGATTCGACTATCTACATCTGCTTGTGCTGTAAAGTTCTGTCCATTTTCATTCAAGACGATGTTTTCGATCGGATTCGGTGCAATATCATCAATCAAAGCATTTTGCTTAAACTCAATACTTTGATTACCTGCTTTATCTATAACGATAAAAGTGAGTTCCTCACCTTTTAAATAAACTTGGCTGAACTGACCTGTCACATTACCAGTGCTATCAACATAACCATAACCGACAAACTCACCTGCAGCATTTTTGACACTAATAAAACTATTTGCTTCTGCTTGTGCCGTAAAGCTTTGACCATTTTCATTAAAGATAATATTTTCAATCGGCTTTGGTGCAATGGTATCCACCAAAGCATTTAACTTCACTTCATCACTACGGTTACCTACTCGGTCTATGACAACGAAAGTGATTTCTTCTCCACGTAAATAAACTTGGTAGAAGTAACCCGTCACACTACCAGCTCCATCTGCATAACCATATCCTACAGATTCACCAGCAGCATTTGTGATTTCTATCCGACTATTTGCTTCCGCTTGTGCTGTAAAGTTTTGACCGTTCGTATCAAGTACAATATTTTTAATCGGATTTGGCGCAATATCATCAAATGGAGCCTTAACTGAAACAGCTTCACTCACATTTCCAGCTCGGTCTTTAACAGTGACTGTGAACTCTTCACCATGTAAATTGTAAGTACCGAAAGAAATAGTGAATGTACCATCAGCGTTTACACTATAATCCCACGTATTCATCTGCTGACCATTTTGATCAAAAATCTGGATGAAGGTATTCGGCTCAGCCACACCAGAAAGGGACGAACCATCTTCATTGAATGTAAGATTACTTGCAGCCGCGGGAGCAATATCATCAAGCGGTGCTTTTACAGTAACCCCACCACTCATATTACCAGCCCGATCTACTACAACTACCTTAAACTCTTCGCCATGCAAGTAGTTACTGTATAAAGAGATGTTAAATGTTCCATCCCAATTAACATTATTATTCCACTGATTTACCAATTGACCATTCTGATCAAATATTTGAATCGTAGCATTTGGCTCAGCCATACCAGTTAGATATGAGCCATCTTCACTAAATACTAAATTAGTCGCATTTTCTGGTGCAGTATTATCAAGAAAGGCTGTTTGTTTTACTTCAACGCTGCGATTACCGGCTTGATCAATTACAACAAAAGTGAGTTCCTCACCTTTTAAATAAACTTGATTCAAGTAACCCGAGACATTACCAGCACTATCTACATAACCAGTACCTACAAGCTCACCCACAGCATTTTTAACTTCAACTTGGCTATTTGGTTCTGCTTGCGCTGTAAAGTTTTGACCATTTTCATTGAAAATGATGTTTTCAATCGCATTCGGAGCAATGTCATCAATTAAAGCATTCTGTTTGACCTCTACACTGCGGTTCCCCGCTCGGTCAACGACAACAAAAGTGAGTTCTTCTCCATGTAAATAGACTTGATATAAATAACCTGAAACATTGCCCATGCTATCGGTTGAACCATATCCTATGACTTCACCAGCAGCATTTTTGATTTCAATTTGAGTATTTGCTTCTGCCTGAGCTGTAAAGTTCTGTCCGTTCGCATCAAGTACAATATTTTCAATCGGATTTGGTGCAACATCATCAGTTAAAGCGTTTTGCTTGATCTCTGCACTACGGTTACCCGCCTGGTCAACGACAACAAAAGTGAGTTCTTCTCCATGTAAATAGACTTGATATAAATAACCTGACACATTACCAGCACCATCTACATAACCTGAACCTACCACCTCACCTGCAGCATTTCTAACTTCAATTTGAGTATTTGCTTCTGCTTGTGCCGTAAAGTTTTGACCGTTTGAGTCAAGTACAATATTTTCAATCGGATTTGGTGCAATATCATCAATCAAAGCATTCTGCTTAACTTCTGTACTACGGTTACCCGCTCGATCTACAACGATGAAAGTTAATTCTTCTCCATGTAAATAGACCTGATACAAGTGACCAAAAACATTGCCTGTGCTATCTGCTGATCCATAACCAATAATGTCACCATTGGTATTTTTAATTTCAATCTGGCTATTTGCTTCAGCCTGAGCTGTAAAGCTCTGACCATTGACATCAAATACAATATTTTCAATCGGATTTGGCGCAATATCATCATTCAAAGCATTCTGCTTGACCTCTGCACTGCGGTTACCCGCTCGATCTATCACGATAAAAGTAAGTTCCTCGCCGTGTAAGTAAACTTGCGGGAAATAACTAAATACATTACCTGAGCTATCCGCATAGCCAGAAGCAATCTTATTTCCAGCCTGATCTAATACATCAATAGAGCTTCCAGCTTCTGCCTGAGCTGTAAAGCTTTGGCCATCTTCGTTGAAGATGATATTTTCAATCGGATTTGGTGCAATGGTATCAATTAAAGCATTTTGCTTAAATTCAACACTGCGGTTACCAACTCGATCTATGACAACAAAAGTAAGTTCCTCACCATGTAAATAGATTTGATTAAAAGAACCAGAGGCATTACCAGCACTATCTGTAGAGCCCCAACCTGTCTGATTACCCAATGAGTCAAAAACTTCGATCTGACTATTTGCTTCTGCTTGTGCTGTAAAGTTTTGACCGTTTGCATCAAGTAAAATATTTTTAATTGGATTCGGCGCAATATCATCAAGTGGAGCGTTTATTGAAACAGCTTCACTCACATTTCCAGCTTGGTCTTTAACAGTGACCGTGAATGCCTCTCCATGTAAATTATTGCTGCCTAAGGAAATAGTAAATGTACCGTCCGAATTTATGCTGTTATTCCATATATTCACGAGCTGACCATTATGATCAAAAACCTGAATCGTAGTATTTAGTTCTGCTACACCTGTCAGATATGAACCGTCTTCTGAGAAAACTAAATTGCTGGCTGCTGTAGGAGCAACCGTATCAGCGGTAATTACAGTATCAGTGCTTACTTGCCCACGAGCATCTGTAATTGATAAGAAAAGCTGCTCGCCATCGACAAGAGGACGGTCAAGCTGGAGTTTAAAATAACTTGATCCATTCCAACCGTTATCTTCACCGACTTTAATTTCAGCTACGACTTCACCTTTGGCATCTTTAACAACAAGAGTACTATTATTTTCAGCTTGCCCACTTATCACTCCGTCTGAAGTAAAGCTATCTACATATGGGGCAAAAGCATAGTTAGGTGCCTGTATCTGAGCAGCTAAACTTACGTTTCCATTTACATCTGTAGCCGTGACATAAACAGTCTCAGCATTGGTTAAAAACATACCTAATTCTATCGAGAAACTTCCACTTTCATCGGTCCAGTTATTCCAAAACCATTTATTAAGAATGTTTCCTTGCCCATCTTTAATTAAAATTTCAGAGAAAGGTTCTGCATGACCATAAACTAGATCACCAATATCATTGAAATTTAAATCTGTTGGAACAGGTGGAGGAGTCAGATCTACAATGATATTCTGCTCAGGGCTCATCAAACCTTTATTATCAACAATTTGAACGGAAATCTGCTCTCCATCAATTAAAGGACGGTTTACACTCAAGCTAAAATGACTAAAGTCACTCCCACTATTATCATCACCTAATGTAACTTTTCCTAATTCATTACCCTCAGCATCACGCACAATTACCGTACTATTATCTTCAGCAACCCCAGAAATTAAACCTTCTTGTGTAATACGTTCAACATGTGGAATATAAGCAAAGTTTGGAACCTCGATTAGAGCTTCACTAATATTCTGATTTTTATCTACTACTTGTACGGTAACCGATTCGCCTTCTTTTAAAAATTGGAATACAGATAAGCTTGCAAAACCTTGCTCATCTGTAACACCGTTAGCGATTAGATTTCCTGTTCCGGAAAATACAAGAATAAAGCTGTTAGGTTCATTAACATGTACTGATAAAGTTTCACCACTTACATCAAATTGTGGAGTTTCTAAAAATACTGCTGGGGTATAGTCTGCTGTAATATATTGCGGATGGCCTGAAATATTATCTTTATCTGTAGAGATAATAATATGAGTCCCTTCCTCTAAAGGCTGATCGAGAGACAAAGTAAATGGTCTTACTTCACCTAATGCCATTACACTAAATGGAGTAATACCAGAGTTATCAAATGCAATCGAATTAAACTCTTGTAGAATATTTCCATCTTGATCTTTTACAATAAAGTGGCTGCCTTCAGTCGCATAGCCGATGATTATACCTTCTGGACTAATTCGTAGAATACTAAGAGCTGGAACTTCAGTAACTAGACCAATTGATGAGTGTTCACTGCTGTATCCATTATAAGTAGCGACGGCATAAACTTCTTGATTTGAACTAATTGAAAGGTCTTGTAGAGTAAATTTACCCTCATCATTAATTATTGTACTTGCAAGCCAATCACCATTTTTATTGTAGATATCAATCTTGCTTCCTTTATAAGCACTACCTGAAATGATAGCTCCATCTAGATTGTTGAAAGTTAGAGAATCTAGTATTGGCGAATTTGGAGTATGGTCTACACTATAACTATGCACTTGTTGAATAATCGCTGTATTACCAGCTTGGTCAGTAAGACTAATATCAACTAATATATTAGTTTCCAACTGTTCTGACCACAGAAGATCTGCTGGAATTTCGGCAACCCATTCTTGGGTTACTTCATCAAAATAAAAGTTATAAAGAACATCATTTAAGGTAGTATTTACCGTAATCAGCGCGCTGTTTAAATCTGTTGGTAGATTATCTACTTCAAGCCTTATTGAAATAACTTGATCTTTTTCAACTAAACTTATCTTATTATCTACAGTAATTGGTTTAACAGTTACTGTACTTTCTTGAATATTTAAAGAATTATCTACCATCACTTTTTGCACAGCAGTTTCTGATGTATTGCCTGCAAGATCTGTCACCACAGCTTTGTATTGGTAAACACCATCAGCTAAATCTTTTTGATCTGCCGTGGTAATTTGCCAAGTTTTTCCATCATCTTTAGAAATTTCATAATGATCTAGTAAAGCTGCTTGTTCTCCGATCACAATCGGTTGGGTCAACTTCAAAGTAAAACTATTATCTTGCGTGATCTGGTCCGTTGTTGAGGCACCTGTATCGTTCAAATCAGAGAAAGTCAGTTCACCGGCTTTCGGTGCTGCTGTATCAATAACGACTTTTTGCACAGCGGTTTCTGACGTGTTGCCTGCAAGATCCGTCACCACAGCTTTATATTGGTAAACACCATCAGCTAAATCTTTTTGATCTGCCGTGGTAGTTTGCCAAGTTTTTCCGTCATCTTTAGAAATTTCATAATGATCTAGTAAAGCTGCTTGTTCTCCGATCACAATCGGTTGGGACAACTTCAAAGTAAAACTATTATCTTGTGTAATCTGGTCAGTTGCCGAAACACCTGTATCGCTCAAATCAGATAAAGTTAGTTCACCTGCTTGAGGTGCTGTTGTATCTACAACCACCTTTTGTACAGCAGTTTCGGATGTATTACCTGCAACATCTGTGACTACAGCTTTATATTGATAAGTACCATCAGCTAAATCTTTTTGAGCTACTGTTGTTTCCTGCCAAGTCTTTCCTTCATCTTTCGATAACCAGTAAGTGATTTGGCTATTTATTTCTTGTCCATTAATCTTTAAATCAAAAGTTTTATCTTGTGTAATTTGATCCGTTGTTGAAACGCCTGTATCGCTCAAATCAGATAAAGCCAGTTCACCTGCTTTTGGCGCAGCTGTAGTATCCACCACTACTTTTTGTATAGCGGTTTCAGATGCATTTCCAGCTCGATCTGTCACTACAGCTTTATAAAGATAACTTCCGTCAGCTAAATCCTTTTGAGTTACTGTTGTTTCCTGCCAAGTCTTTCCTTCGTCAGTAGAAACTAAATACGTTACTCTACTACCACTTTCTTGTCCCTCAATCTTTAAATTGAAGTTTTTATCTTGAGTGATCTGGTCCGTTGTTGAGGCACCTGAGTCCAAAAGATTTTTGAGAATCAAATTACCTGACTCAGGAGGGGTCGTATCTTTAGGATCTTTCCGCGACAATAAAGCAATTGTTCCTGCACCCGCTAAAGCACTGACCACCCCAGACCAGATAGGTACAGAAGATGAAGCATCTATAAATTTTGGTGCATCTTTTAATTCTAGATAATTAACTGTAGTTTGCCCTGTGGCATCTTCACCCAAATTGGCAGTCCAATAACTCTGCCCTTCATTTAAAAGAATTTGTGGGTTTTCGCTGATAAAAAAGTTTTCTAAAACAATTTCAGTTCCATCTTTTAGATGAATAATTGCTTTATTTCCCTCTCTTGTTATTGAGGAAATTTTGTCTGGACTTATATCTAATTTTGCGATTGTTTGGGGATCTATTACAATATTTTTTGTCTGGCCTACATGAATATCAACTGTATTATTTTTTGAAGCGTTATTTGCCATTAATGATACTTGTACCATTTTTCCACCATGAAATTTTAAATAATTATTAAGTTTTTCTAAAATATTAAGTAAAATAGAAACTCATTTTTATAAAATATTATTAAATTCCATAAAATACTAAACCCTTTATTATAGCTGCTTAAAAATCGCGGCTTTTTATATAGTTAAAAATTTTTACGTATCCATTAATATTATTTTAAAATGATAAAACATTTAGAATGTTTTCCTATTCCCCATATATAGAATTTAAAGCTTAGGAATTGTAATGGATAAAATTTTATCAATCTACTCTTAAATTAAGTGTCTTATATAATTTTTATAAATTAAATTAATTGAAAAATCTTTAAATCGTAATTAAACCAATAATGATCAATTTTCCCTTCATTTGAAATGACGTTAAAACTATTAGGAACATGATAATGCAAACGGCTAGATGTGGCTGTACCTGCGTGAATATCATAAATAGGATGATCTATTCCGAGATGATAAATCTGTGTTAAATCATATACAGCCGTTTTATGCAGATGCCCATGTAACATCCCAAATAGCCCTGTTGTACTCCATTTTTCTAAAGCCATTTTCCCTAATACGGGGCAATCTTTAATACCGTGCTCGTCATCAGGTGGAGTATAAAAAGGCTGATGAAAAACAACTAACTTAAGTTTATGAGCTGGTCCTTGTTCTAGCCGTTCATATGTATTCTGAATTTGCTCAATCGAAATATGACCACGAGTATGATAACGGCGGCGTATACTATTTACGCCAACAATATAAAAATGCTCAGTTTCTAATGTAGGCTCAAGCTGACCAAAAAAATACTGATATCGGGTAAACGGAGAAAAAAACCGGTTCCAGACATGATACAAAGGAATATCGTGATTCCCCGGTACAATAAGATAAGGAATATTAAGGCTATCTAAAAACTGTCGGCATTTAAAGAATTGTTCATATCGAGCACGTTGAGTAATATCACCGCTCACCACAATAACTTCAGGCTGTTGCTGAATACAGAAACTTTTTATTGCATCTAAACACTCTTCTTTTTCTGTCCCAAAGTGTAAATCAGACAGATGTAATAACATTTGGCACCATAATATTTAAAGCATTCTTCTCTACAGTGAAATTTAAAGGTGTTTTCATCTCTATTATTTCACCATCCAATGCAACTGTGAGTTTAGATTTTTTTGCACAATCTACAACAACATGATCTGCACAAAAGCTATATACATCTTGTGCATCTTCAACTTTGCCCTGAATCCATTGCCATAACATGTGTAATAAACTAAGCCTATCACTTTTCGTAATGACCACTCCAGCAACTCTCCCCTGTGCAGCACAATCAGCAATTCTTAATTTCATATCACATAGTTGCAATTGATTATTACCAAAGAAAATTAGTGGTGTTTTAACTGGATATTTATTTCCATCAACCGTGACGGAGAGTTTCATGGATTTATTTTCTCTTAATAAAACATCCAAAGCAGATGTATATGCATGTAAGGGTAATCTTCCTAAATATTGATTATAAAGCTCGCGTTTTTTTATAAATAATGGATAAAGACCTAAGCTCGCATTATTCAAATAAATATGATCATTAATTGCTGCCACATGTACTGATCTAGGTGTACCTGTAGCGATAACTTCAGCCGCTTCTAACACATCTAAAGGAATATCTAAAACTTTAGCGACATAGTTAAAAGTCCCTAAAGGTAAAATTCCCATAGGGATATTGGTATGTCGAAGTTTTGATGCAACTGCATTTAACGTCCCATCCCCACCAGCTGCAACAACAACGCCTAAATTTGCACTTTGACTATGCCGATGGATGACTTTATTCATCAAATCATCAAAGGTGACTTCCTCTGCTAATTCAAAAACTTGTATTTCAAAACCAAATTCGGTAAGTACAGTCATTAATTGTTCATACATATCTTCATGTTTTGAAGCATGAAAACCCGATTTCTGGTTATAGATGATAGAGAGAGGTTTTAAAGTCCGCATTTTTATTATCTTAGAGAGTATTTACCCTATATTTTGTATAGAAAATCGCCTAATAAAAGTCTCTTTATGTAAATTTCGAATGATGATCATTTGTTTAATCAATAATAATTCTCAAGAAAAATTTAAACATCAAGTCATTGATTTTAAAATAAATAAATAATATAAATAACACACATACAACATAAAAATGTAAAGAATAAAATACCCTAAAAAACAATAAACCAATGATTTTAATAAAGAAAAATTAAAAACTAAAATATCTATTTCTTATTCTTTAGTCTTATTTTTTTTATGATTTTATGCTTTAATACAGCCACTTTTTTATTTGATCTTTCATTGTACCTCAATGAATGACTTGTACATTGTTGTACATATTTTGAATAGGCCTCACCATGACCACAGTGAACGCACCAGAATTCGTTCGTCATCCTAAGCTTATCGCATGGGTTGAAGAAATTGCAAACTTAACCAAACCAGCAAAAATCGAATGGTGTGACGGAAGCGAAGAAGAGTATCAACGTCTAATCGACTTGATGATCGCTAACGGCACCATGCAGAAATTAAACCAAGAAAAACATCCTGGTTCTTATCTTGCAAATTCTGATCCATCTGATGTTGCGCGTGTTGAAGATCGTACCTACATTTGCTCTCAAAAGAAAGAAGATGCTGGTGCGACAAACAACTGGGAAGAACCAGCTGTTATGCGTGAAAAGTTAAATGGTTTGTTTGAAGGGTCAATGGAAGGTCGTACAATGTACGTTGTGCCTTTCTCTATGGGTCCACTTGGAAGCCATATTGCTCATATCGGCATTGAATTAACTGACTCTCCTTACGTTGCTGTTAGCATGCGCAAAATGGCACGTATGGGTAAAGCAGTTTATGACGTGTTAGGTACAGACGGCGAATTTATTCCTTGTATTCATACCGTAGGTGCTCCACTCACTGAAGGGCAAAAAGACGTTGCATGGCCTTGTAACCCTGAAAAATACATCGTTCATTACCCAGAAACTCGTGAAATCTGGTCTTACGGTTCTGGTTATGGCGGTAACGCATTACTTGGTAAAAAATGTTTAGCACTTCGTATCGCTTCTGTTATGGGACGCGAACAAGGTTGGTTAGCTGAACATATGCTTATTCTTGGTGTAACTAATCCACAAGGTGAAAAACACTATATCGCTGCAGCATTCCCATCTGCATGTGGTAAAACAAATTTCGCAATGCTAATTCCACCAGCAGGCTATGAAGGCTGGAAAATTGAGACTGTAGGTGACGATATTGCTTGGATCAAACCAGGTGAAGATGGTCGTCTATACGCGATCAATCCAGAAGCTGGCTTCTTTGGTGTTGCTCCTGGTACAAATACCAAAACTAACCCTAACTGTATGGCAACTCTTCACAAAGATGTTATCTATACAAACGTTGCGGTAACTAATGATGGTCAAGTATGGTGGGAAGGTCTTTCTAAAGAAGTTCCAACTAACTTAACTAACTGGAAAGGTCAACCTCACGTAAATGGTGAAAAAGCTGCTCATCCAAATGCACGCTTCACTGTTGCTGCTGGTCAATGCCCTTCTATCGATGCTGACTGGGAAAATCCAGCAGGCGTTCCGATTTCTGCATTTATCTTCGGTGGTCGCCGTGCAGATACGGTTCCTTTAGTATCTGAAGCTTTTGATTGGGTTGATGGCGTTTATAAAGCTGCAACTATGGGTTCAGAAACCACTGCTGCTGCTGTTGGTCAACAAGGTATCGTTCGTCGTGACCCATTCGCGATGCTTCCATTTGCTGGCTACAACATGGCTGACTACTTCGATCACTGGTTAAGCCTTGGTGAAGAAGTAAGTACAAAAGCTGAAGCTGCTGGTAATAAATTACCAAAAATCTTCAACGTAAACTGGTTCCGTCGTGATGCTGAAGGCAACTTCGTATGGCCTGGTTTCGGTCAAAACATGCGTGTTCTTGAGTGGATCATTGACCGTTGTGAAGGTCGTGCAAACGCTGTTGAAACACCAATTGGTCTTGTTCCAACTTACGATGACTTGAACTGGGAAGGTACTGATTTCTCTAAAGAAGAATTTGACCTTATCACAGCTCAAAATAAAGATCAGTGGGTTACTGAAATTGAAAGCCACACTGAATTATTCAATAAACTTGGTGAACGCTTACCAAAAGCATTAAAAGAACGTCAAACAGCTTTACTTGAAGCTGTAAAAACTGGCTTCTAATTGCTAAATATAAAAAAGGTCGCCATGTGCGGCCTTTTTTATTATGCGGCATCATCTTTTTGTCGACGTCCAGCCAAATAGCTTTCCAAATTTTTTACTTGTTTTTCATCAAATGCCAAACCTAGCTTAGTTCTACGCCACAATATATCTTCTGCCGTATTTGCCCATTCATTTTCACATAAATACTGAACTTCAGATTCAAATAAACCATGACCAAAATCTTGTCCTAACTGCTCAAGAGTTTTTTGCTCATGCAAAATATTCCAAACTCTAGAGCCATAGGCATTTGCCCAGCGCGTAGCAAGCTGCTCAGTTACCCCTTCCACTTGGTTTTGAATCCTTATAACTAAATCTTCAAGTGTGGTCCAATTCTCTGCACCAGGTAATACTTCATTTGCGGTCCACTCCTCTCCCATTTCTATGAAAAATGGGCTAAGTTGTTCCAGAGCTGATTCCGCTAATTTCCGGTAGGTCGTAATCTTTCCACCAAATACGGACAGCAAGGGAGTGGTTTTATCTTCCACTTGCAACGCCACAGTATAGTCACGAGTCACTGCTGAAGGATTATCTGACTCATCATCACATAACGCTCGGACTCCAGAGAACTGACTTACAATATCTGCGCGGGTGAGCTGCTTTTTAAAATGAGAATTTGTCACAGTTAAAAGGTAATCAATTTCTACTTCCGTAATCTCTACCTTTTGTGGATCATCCAAATATTCCTGATCTGTCGTACCTATTAATGTGTATTGTTCTAAATAAGGAATGGCAAACACGATACGTCGATCTTCGTTTTGCATAATAAAAGCTTTATGGCAATCATACAGTTTAGGCACAACAATATGACTTCCTTGTATAAGCCGAACTTGATATGGTGATTTTAACTGTAGGTTTTCGCTAACAATTTCTTCGACCCAAGGGCCTGCTGCATTCACTAAGGCTTTTGCACGTATTTGGTAAAATTCAGCCCCATTTTGTAATTCCAGATACCACAATTCTTGTTGTCTATAAGCCTTAACACATCGTGTCCGTGTTACAACTTTGGCGCCACTCTCTGTGGCTTGCAGTGCATTTAGCATGACAAGACGTGCATCATCCACAGTACAGTCAGAATATTCAAAACCACGGGTTATAGCTGGTTTTAAGGGGCTATCTTCTTTGAAATAAATGAGATTTGACCCTAATAATTTTTCTCTTTTCCCTAAATGATCATAAAAAAACAAGCCTGCTCTAATTAACCACGCAGGACGTAAATGTGGTCGATGAGGCATAATAAAACGCATTGGTTTAATAATATGAGGCGCTTTAGCCAACAAGACTTCACGCTCTGCTAAAGCTTCTCTAACCAACCTGAATTCTTTATGTTCTAAATAGCGTAAACCACCATGAATTAATTTGCTGCTCGCAGATGAAGTGTGACTAGCTAAATCGTCTTTTTCACATAAAAATACGGATAATCCGCGGCCTGCTGCATCATTAGCAATACCGACGCCATTAATACCGCCACCAATCACGGCAATATCATATATTTTTGAATAATCATTAGCTTGTACTGTCATTTCTCATTTTCTTTTTATTGTTTATGTTATTAAAAATTAAAACATCAAATTGATGAAACAACAATCAAAAAAGCAGAATAATCAATTTTAAATAGCTACTAGGTTAGCTCTTTATTGATTACTCTGCTCTTTAATTAATTCAAGAAGACATCAATCCTCTGTCCAGTTTTGACTACGCTGAACTGCCTTCAACCACCCCTTATACATTACTTCAGTTTCTTCAAGGCTCATACGTGGTTCGAAAACTTTCTCTATCGCAGACTTATTCCTTAATTCATTCAAATCTAGCCAGAAACCTGTTGCCAATCCAGCAAGAAACGCAGCCCCTAAAGCCGTTGTTTCTTTCATGGTTGGTCTTTCAACTGGCGTTGCTAAAATATCAGCCTGAAATTGCATTAAGAAGTTATTCGCAGTTACGCCACCATCAACTCTTAATGTACGTAATTCTTCTTCTGCATCTTGCTGCATCGCATCAAGTACATCTCTTGTCTGGTAAGCAATTGACTCTAAAGTTGCACGAATAATATGTTCTATACTCGCTCCACGTGTGAGACCAAAAATCGCCCCACGGGCGGTCGGGTCCCAATATGGCGCACCCAATCCTGTAAAGGCAGGTACAACATATACGCCATTACTGTCCTTTACACGTGTTGCGTAAAGCTCCGAGTCTTTAGCATTCTTAATCACTTTCAGCTCATCACGAAGCCACTGAACACAAGAACCACCATTAAATACGGCGCCCTCTAAAGCATAGTTCACTTCACCGTTTGCACCACACGCAATTGTGGTCAGTAATCCATGCTCTGATCTGACAGCTTTTTTCCCCGTATTCATTAACAGGAAGCAGCCTGTACCATAAGTGTTTTTTGCTTGTCCCGGTTCTACACACATTTGCCCAAAAAGAGCAGCTTGTTGATCACCGGCAATACCTGCAATTGGAATTCCGACTTCCTGACCACTAATTGTATGGGTATAACCATAAACTTCTGAAGAGCTACGGACCTCAGGCAAGATTGCTTTAGGAATATCTAAAGCTTGTAAAAGTGATTCATCCCACTCTAGCTTTTCAATATCAAATAACATAGTGCGTGATGCATTGGTAAAGTCAGTTACATGTGCGGCGCCATTGGTCAGTTTCCAGATTAGCCATGTGTCAACCGTACCAAATAGTAGCTCTCCCCGTTCGGCACGTTCACGACTTCCCTCTACATGGTCCAAAATCCATTTGATTTTGGTAGCAGAAAAATACGGGTCAATCACTAAACCTGTGACTTTACGAACATGGTCTTGCCAACCTGCCTTTTGTAATTGATTGCATATTTCTGTAGTTTGGCGGCTTTGCCAGACAATGGCATTGTAAATAGGTTTTCCTGTTTTTTTATCCCATATGATGGTGGTTTCTCGCTGATTTGTAATACCTATTGCAGCAACTTGCTCACTTTTAATTCCAGCCTGTGCCAATGCTTCTACCCACACTGCACTTTGTGTTGCCCAGATCTCCATGGGGTCATGTTCCACCCAACCTGGTTGAGGATAAATCTGGGTAAATTCTTTTTGAGCAATACTTACAACATTTGCATCGTGATCTAAAACTATTGCTCTCGAGCTAGTCGTTCCCTGATCAAAAGCAACAATATATTTTTTCGGGCAGTTTGACATCTGAATGTCCCTTTCTATATTTACACATATACATCTAGTTCATGTCACCAAGGGAACCATGCCTAACTGTATTCTTTAAAATTTTCTTTGGAATATATCATTGATTTTAACGAATATATGTATTTTACGTTAATCCACCTCTTTTCGTTGCCGATTTTCTATCAAACTTAAAGTTCACTCAAGATATTGGCAAAGTTTTGCTGCTAAAAATATTGATTGTCTAATTTAAAATCACATGAATATTCAATATATTTCTTTGCTTAAATAATAAACATTGTTTTACAGACATAAAAAAAATAAAGTGGAATACTCCTCTAGATAACTATGTAAAACGGAATAATTTTTTCTCTTTAATATTCAACCCAAGCGAAACATGGAGCGACCCATGGTTGATCAACCTTCTACCGCAACAACTCCACAAAGTCATTTAGATACAAAAACCCGCGTAAAATCAATTTTAGGTGGGTCTGCCGGTAACCTCGTCGAATGGTATGACTGGTATGTATATGCTGCATTTACACTCTATTTTGCTCATGCCTTTTTCCCCAAAGGTAGCCAAACTGCACAACTACTTCAAGCTGCCGCCATTTTTGCTGTAGGTTTCTTAATGCGCCCAATCGGTGCATGGATTATGGGGATTTATTCAGACCGTAAAGGCCGTAAATCCGGACTTACACTTTCTGTCACGTTAATGTGTGTAGGTTCACTTCTTATTGCAGTAACACCAAGTTATGAAAGTATTGGTGTATTTGCCCCGCTTTTATTAGTCGTCGCTCGTTTAATTCAAGGTTTAAGTGTAGGCGGTGAATATGGTGCAAGCGCCACCTATTTAAGTGAAATGGCTGAAAGAAATCGACGTGGTTTTTTCTCAAGCTTCCAATATGTAACCTTAATTGCAGGACAACTGACAGCTTTATGTGTTCTTTTAATCTTACAAATGGTATTAACCGAACAACAGTTGCATGATTGGGGATGGCGCATTCCATTCTTTATTGGCGCTTTACTTGCAATTGTTGTGTTCCGTATTCGTCGTGGCTTATTAGAAACACAATCTTTTAAAAATGCTCAAGCTGAAACAGACCAACCAAAATCAGGTATGTTTGCCTTATTCAAGCATTATCCTAAAGAAGCTTTTACAGTATTGTTCTTAACAGCCGGTGGTACTTTAGCTTTTTATACTTACACTACTTATCTACAAAAATATTTAGTAAATACATCAGGTTTTACCAAACCGGAAGCAACCCAAATCACCACTCTAGCGCTGTTCATTTTTATGTGTTTACAACCAGTAGCCGGCGCTTTATCAGACCGAATCGGGCGTAAACCACTTATGATTGCCTTTGGTGTGACTGGGGTTTTATTCACATATATTTTATTTAATGCCCTTGCCACCACACATAACTATTGGACTGCTTTCTGGTTATGCTTGGCAGGCTTAGTCATGGTAACAGGTTATACTTCAATTAATGCCGTGGTTAAAGCTGAACTCTTTCCTGCGCATATTCGGGCTTTAGGGGTAGCGTTACCCTACGCGATTGCCAATACCTTGTTTGGCGGCACAGCAGAGTTCTTTGCTTTAAGTTTTAAAGAAGCTGGACATGAATCTTGGTACTTTATTTATGTCAGTATTATGATCTTCATTTCACTTATTATTTATATTTTTATGAAAGATACCAAGCATCATTCAAAAATTAAAGAACATTAATATTTTAGCAATAAGAGCTAATATCGCCAGTCGATGTTAGCTTAAATCGTGCGATTAAGCCCCAACAATCGTTGTGTTTTATGAGATACTAGAGATAAGAATATAAGGATGATACTGATGAATAGAAGTATTTTATGTTTGGCATTAAGCAGCATGTTTATTTTAAGTGCTTGTCAGACCACCCCTCGACAATATAATGGCTCAACTGGCTATCAAATTGAAAACCAAACAAAAACTTCGGCAACTTTAGCTTATACATTGGCTAGCCGCACTAATCAGCAGTTAGATGAACGTAAATTACAACGTGCTTGTCAAAATGTATTAGGTGCTCAAAAAGTTTATAAATTATCAGTTCTAAGCATTAATGAGATTTCAAACCCTGCTCAACAAGAACATTATGGTGTTCAATTGGGGGAAACTCGTGCCTCATTTGGTTTATCTAATACGCCAAGTTTAAATAATGGCGAAGATTATGCGACTCGCCAAGCGCTTGAAGCACGTCCAAGTACGCTAAAAGTCGTTCGTTATACCTGTTCATAATATAAATAAGACGCTGTTCTTTTACAGCGTCTTATAAAAACTTACATTTCTAAATTCTTTAGCTTCATCAAGGTCTGGCCATGTTGATGCACTTCTTTCATCAATCTTTTGATATTTAGGATGGCTAAAGTTTTTAACACGGCTATCTGCGACCCAGACCTCTGGCGCAAATTTCAAGAACTCATCTAAAAAGAAACGATTACATTGGTCATACAACACATCAGCAGCCAATAAAATATCAACTTGCTCTGCTTTATATAAATCGTCCAGATATTCCAGTTCAATATCATTTAACAAAGCATTTTCACGGCAAGCTGCAAGACTAATTTGATCAATATCACAACAAATTACTCTTTTAGCACCAGCCATTTTTGCTGCAATTGCAACCACACCTGAGCCTGCACCAAAATCTAGTACGACTTTATCTTTGACATGATGTGGCTCTGCAAGCAACCACTGCGCCATTGCTAAACCAGATGCCCAACAAAAAATCCAGTACGGCGTGTCATTCCAGATTCGGCGAATCACCTCATCATCTAAGCGATCAGTTGGAAAAACTGGTGGAATCAACCATAAAGAAATAAGCGTTTCAGGCAACTGTTGTGCCATTAACTCACAATGAGGGATCACTTCATGCAAGGCTTGAAGTAAATGTTCAGGGGCTTTGGTCAATTGAAAGGTGCAGCTCATCAGAGTTCTTTTAATTCGTTTATATAACAAGCATAACAGAGTCATTCCATTATGATTTAAATTTTTAGAATAACCTTCTGTTAAACCTGAGAAGCCCTGCTTCGCAAGGCTTTCGGGAAAAGTAGGCAAAACCATGTCATCCGCAAAACTCGACAAATACTATCTACACTCGATAGCATCGCAGAAATATTAAATTTTAATGTAATCCTGCCTCAAACAATTGCGGATGACGGTTACGCGTATCAATAACTGCCTAGCGTTAATTAAATTAACCTAAAGCTTTTTCAGCAGCTTCTACAGTTTGACGAATCAAAGTTGTAATTGTCATTGGACCTACACCACCTGGTACTGGTGTATAGGCAGAAGCAATTTCTTCGATACCTTGTAGTTGGATGTCGCCTACACCACCGCCATCACGAGGATGGAAACCAGCATCGACAACCACTGCACCTTGTTTAATCCAGTCTTTTTGAATAAGTTCAGCTTTACCCACAGCACCAACAATAATATCGGCCTGTTTCACAAGCTCAGGTAGATTCTGAGTACGTGAATGGCAAATCGTTACCGTTGCATTAGCTTGCAAAAGCATCATTGCCATTGGTTTACCTAAAATTGCTGAACGACCAACCACAACTGCGTGTTTGCCAGCAATTTCAATATTGTTTTCTTTTAAAATGGTCATAATGCCTGCTGGAGTCGCTGAACCATATGCAGCTTCACCCATTGCCATACGCCCAAAGCCGAGGCAAGTTACGCCATCTACATCTTTAGCTAACGAAATCGCATCAAAACATGCGCGTTCATCAATCTGTTCAGGTACTGGATGCTGTAAAAGGATACCGTGTACATCTGGATTGGCATTAAGCTTTTCAATTTCTGCTAATAATTGTTCTGTTGTTGTTTCTTGTGATAATTCAATTTTCAAAGAGTCCATGCCTACTCGACGGCAAGCATTTCCTTTCATGCGCACATAAGTTGCAGATGCGCCATCATCCCCAACCAAAATAGTCGCTAAAATCGGGGTACGACCTGTTTTAGCTTTTAAAGCTTCAACACGTACCGACAAATTTTCTTCAATTTGCTTTGCTAATGCACGACCGTCTAAAACCAATGCCACAGCACATCTCCAAGGTAGACATGAATTCAATGTGCCAATAATACATGATTATTTGGACAATTTTATTCTAGATGTTGCTTTTATGTTCATCTTCTCTAAAAACAGTATTGTTTTTTCTGTAAAGGTTGCTAATATGTGCATCACCAAATGTAGGCGGGGTGGCAGAGTGGTCATGCAGCGGACTGCAACTCCGTGGACGCCGGTTCGATTCCGACCTCCGCCTCCAAATTTGGTAAAGCCCGGGTGGTGAAATAGGTAGACACAGGGGATTTAAAATCCCCCGCCCACAAAGCGTGCCGGTTCGAGTCCGGCCCCGGGCACCATTTTCTAATACTGAAAGTGGTGCAATAAAAAATCCAGCGTAAGCTGGTTTTTTTATGTCTATAAAAAAGGGTACTTATTAGCACCCCTCTCCCGTCTATTTAAGCAGTTTTTTGCTTATCTTTTTCAGGCGTCAAATTCATATCTAACACCAATTGATATTGCCTACTTGTATCTAATTTATATTCTGCATTTTTAATTGAATCTACAAATATCCAGTCCGACTGCACCCGCTTATCATCTAGTGTAACCACCAAATAGCCACGCTGGTTTAAATTACAATAAGCTAACTCATCAATAAGCGTAGTAAAAGCAAATTCAAATTGTTGTAATTGAGCCATTGGAATACTTAAATATTTTTCTAGCCCTGGCGAAGAAACGGAACTCGTTGCTAGTTCAACACCTACATATTGACCTTTTTGACTATACAAATAAGATGCCCAAGCATTATGAGTATCGCCTGCCAGAACAATAACTTTCTTATTCAAACTAGCTAAGTTTTCATATACGGTTTCACGTTCAGCATAATAACCATCCCAAGCATCAAGATTATATGGCACTACTGTTGTGACTCGTGTCTTTTCCTGAACAGTTAAAGTTGGATCGCCCTGTTCCAATCGTAATTTCAAGGTGACTAGCTCTGTAATTTGAGCATTCATTTTAGCCAAGATTTCAGCCGAAGCTCCACCCGAAGTAATTTGTCCTAAAGACAACAATAACTCGGCAGGAATCCACATTTTACTCATTAGAACTTGCTGACCAATCACATTCCATGTTGCTGTAGATTGCTTCAATCTATCAATCAACCAATCCCTTTGTGTATAACCCATTAAAGTACGCTTTGGATCCGTTAAGTCAGCCTGAAACTTTTGAGCATCCAAACCAACAGCTGTCATATAATCAGCATATTCAAGCTGTTTATCACGCGCAATAATACGTGTATCCAACATCGTCAACTCAACCAGTGAGCCAAAATTAAACTGTCGATAAATATTTAAATGATCTGTGCTAGAAACTGGGCGAATAGGCATCCATTCAAAATAAGCTTGTAGAGCAGCTAATTTACGATCAGAAAAAGACCCTTCATCACTTTCATGATTTTCGGCCCCATCACGCCAAGTATCATTTGCTAACTCATGATCATCCCAAATTACAATAAAAGGATGACGCTGGTGAGCTACCTGCAAATCTTTGTCCTGACGATAAAGTGCATAACGTTTGCGATAATCCTCTAGTTTTATAATTTCTTTATTATTATCTGTTGGTAAGGTTCGACCAAGTTTTTCTGCATCTTCCGCCGCATAACCATCTGCCCCATACTCATAAATATAATCACCTAAATGAATAATGACATCAACATTCTGCTTTGCCATTTCACGGTAAACATAAAAGTAACCAGCGGGATAATTCGAACAAGAACATACGGCAAAACTAACTTTATTGGTGCTTATTGGTAGTGTTTTAGTTTGACCGACAGATGAAATTTTATTACCAAAACGGAAACGATAATAATAAATGGTATTCGCCTGTAGTCCTGCTGCATCCACCTTCACCGTGAAGTCGTCAGTCTTGGTCGTTTCAACCATCCCCGTCTTTAAATTCTGCTTAAACTGGTTATCAGTGGCAATTTCCCACATAACTTTAAGGCGCGCACTAAGATCTACTGGTGTTAATCGCGTCCATAAAATCACTTTATCCTGCAAAGGGTCGCCGCTCGCAACTCCATGTAAAAAATCTGCTTGTGCCTCTGTACTTTCATCGTCTGAGCCATCATTACAACCCGTAAAAGCTACAGGCAAAGACAATGCCCCAAAACCGAATAGACTTTTTTGAATTAATTCTCGGCGTGAAATTTTCTCTGACATACAACTACCTAAGTTTTAAGCAATGAGTGCCTTAAACTTAAGTAGATAAGATGAACAACTGATCTCAATTTGATGAAGAAATTATGACTTAAGTAGATCTTATTTTTAAATACATGTACGAACTGATTGAAAATAAAGCAAACTATCTGATTTTCTCTTGCCAATCTCTGTCTTGTCATCTATTATTGCGCACATGCCCGGGTGGTGAAATAGGTAGACACAGGGGATTTAAAATCCCCCGCCCACAAAGCGTGCCGGTTCGAGTCCGGCCCCGGGCACCATTTTCTAATACTGAATTTGGTGTTACAAAGAATCCAGCGTAAGCTGGTTTTTTTATGCCTAATTAAAATGAATTTTATGATAAGAATATTATTATTTCTGTGTAGTATCCTTTCTATATCCAAGGTTTACGCTACAGATCTTTTTTCTGGCACTATTTCTTTCAAAGATGACAACTGGTACTTTTCACGCTGCTCTATTACCAAAGATGATTACTTAATTAAAGCACCTGAGCAGATCATAGATAAATTCAAAGCATTACAACAAGAACGAGAACCCTATTGGATCAGTTTATTAGCAGATGCCGATTATCAAGAGAATGGTGTTTTAGTGTTAAAAATTAAAGAAATAAACGAAATTCATTCAAAGGCATCTTGTCATTTATTAGATGCATTTGAAAATATTGAGAATCGAGAGTAATCACCACTCTCGATTCACAACCAGCTCTTCCATCTCAAGATCTAAATATCCTGCACCCTGCGCCACCATCATCATTGCCTCAGCAATATAGTCAGCAGCACTATCATCTAGTGAAGAATCCAGATCTTCGAACTGTGGTTTCATTTCATTAATTTCAATAACAGTTTGATGAGCATATCGATAGATATCCTGATCAGCTAAAGCAGACTTTTGAACTTTTTTGGCAAATTGTTCAATTAACTGCTTGAGTTCAGCGACTAAAATATCTGGATAATACTCATCATCAAACATTGGGAGAAGTAAGTCTTCGAACATACAAAAGTTTACACAGCAGCAGAAACCTGCCGCTTATAACATATTTTCAAAATAATAACGACAATTTTCCCTGACTCAATCATCCAATCTATGAAATTAATTAATTATGATTTGTTTATAAAAGCTTATTTTTCAAGCTTGTTCCATCGCTTTCCAAACGAGAATTGCATCATGCATGGCTTTTACATCATGTGCACGAACAATGGATGCTCCTTGCTGAATACTAAGCAAATGCCCCGTAGCGCTTCCTACTGCACGCTGATCTGCTGCTGCACCCTGTAAAGCTTCACCAATAAAACGTTTACGAGAAAGACCCGATAAAATTGGATAACCCATATCATTAAGCTTCCAAAACTCTTTTAATAGTTTTAAATTCTGCTGAGCATTTTTTGCAAAACCAAATCCCGGATCAATAATAATATTATGCTTTTTTACACCCGCAGTTAAAGCCTCATTAATGCGCTGCTGAAGCTCTTGCATCACATCCAATGTAACATCCGTATACTGATCTAGCTGATTCATTGTGGTGGGCTCACCACGCATATGCATGATCACCACAGGTATATCTAACTCTGCTGCGGTTTTTAATGCATCTGGTCGAGTAAGCGCACGTACATCATTCCAAATATGCGCACCCGCTTCTTTCGCTGCACGGATAACATCTGGCTGACTTGTATCAATCGAAAGAACCACATCATATTTAGACAAAGCTTCAACTACAGGAACAACTCGTCGTACCTCTTCTTCTACACTTACTTCTGATGCACCTGGTCGAGTAGATTCCCCGCCAACATCTATAATTGTGGCGCCTTGTTCAATCATATTTAATGCATACGCCACAGCTTGATCTAACTTATTATGCTTTCCACCATCACTAAAAGAGTCTGGAGTGACATTTAAAATACCCATAATGTGAGGGTGTGATAAATCCAACTGAAGCTGTCCACATTGTAAAATTTGCTTAGGTAAAGGCATTAACTGCATGACAAGCTCCAATTTAATATTCGGCAACATTTTAACAAGTCTCTGCTCGATATACTGCTGATTTCTTTTCGGCTTTGCCTGAAATACACGTATAAAAAAAGAGCCACATGACTGTGGCTCTTTTTTTTAATTATTTAGTTCATTGCTGGCAATGGTGGTGGTGTAGATGGACCATCTTTTGGTGGTTCAAATGCAGCCACTGGATTTTCAGCAACATAGACCTTAGGTGGTTGTGGTTCACGACCTTCCATAATGTCACGAATTTGATCACGATCAATGGTTTCCCACTCCATCAAAGCTTTTACCATTGCATGTGCAATATCTTTATTACCTTCTAAGATATTACGCGCAACTTTATATTGCTCATCAAGAATACGGCGTACTTCTTCATCAACCAACTGTTGAGTTGCTTCAGAGATGGTACGATTACCTACATTTCCAAAGAAACCATTCTGGTTTTCGTCTTCGTAAACCATTACGCCCATTTTGTCAGACATACCGTACTTAGTAACCATTGCACGCGCCATTTTAGTAGCTCGCTCAAAGTCATTTGAAGCACCAGTAGATTGCTGTTGGATAAACACTTCCTCAGCAATACGACCACCAAACAAAATCGCAATTTCGTTTAGCATCTTGTCTTTATAATGGCTAATCTGGTCTTGTTCAGGTAACTGCCAAGTTACACCCAAAGCCCAACCACGCGGCATGATTGTTACTTTATGAACAGGATCTGTACCAGGCAAAATCTCTGCAACAATTGCATGACCAGCTTCATGATAAGCAGTAGCACGACGCTCTTCTTCACGTAGAACCATCGACTTACGTTCTGGACCCATGTAGATTTTGTCTTTTGCATCTTCAAAGTCATGCATGTCAACAGTATTCTTATTACGACGTGCAGCAAATAATGCAGCTTCGTTAACAAGGTTTGCCAACTGCGCACCAGAGAAACCTGGTGTACCACGCGCTAAGACTTGCATATCCACACCCGTGACTGAAGGTAACTTTTTCAAATGTACATTTAGAATTTGCTCACGACCACGAATATCAGGTAAACCAACCATGACTTGACGGTCAAAACGACCCGGACGCAATAATGCTTTATCAAGCACATCAGCACGGTTAGTTGCAGCAATAACAATTACGCCTTCATTACCTTCAAAACCGTCCATTTCTACAAGCATTTGGTTTAAGGTTTGTTCACGCTCATCATGACCACCACCTGTACCTGAACCACGGTGACGACCCACTGCATCAATCTCATCAATAAAGATGATACATGGCGCGTGACGCTTCGCTTGCTCAAACATATCACGGACACGGGACGCGCCCACCCCCACGAACATTTCTACAAAGTCAGAACCTGAAATGCTGAAGAAAGGAACCTTGGCTTCACCAGCAATTGCTTTAGCTAATAACGTTTTACCAGTACCCGGAGGGCCAACCATAAGTACGCCACGAGGAATAGTAGCGCCCAAACGTTTGAATTTTGCAGGGTCTTTTAAGAAATCTACAATTTCAACAACTTCTTGTTTTGCTTCATCACAGCCGGCGACATCAGAAAAATTGAGTTTAATCTGGTCTTCAGAAAGCATTTTTGCCTTTGATTTACCAAAACTCATCGGTCCATTCTTTCCGCCTGCACCACCACCCATGTTACGCATAAAGAACATGAATAACAAAATGATTAACAGTACAGGGAAACTAGCAATGAGAAGTTGCATCAAAATGCCTTGACGTTGCGGAGCTGTTCCCTCTACAACAACATTTTGTTTATTTAAGCTTGGCATAAGCTCAGTGTCTTCAACTTGCGGACGAACAGTTTCAAACTGTGATCCGTTAGTTTTTTCACCATTAATATTTAAACCGTCAATTGTGACTTGCTTAATTTGACCACTATTCACCGCTGCAACAAAATCTGAATATTTCATCGCAGTAGGCTTATTGCGGTCACTGATATTACTGAAAATTAAAATCAGAACACCAAGTATTATTAGCCACAATACGGCATTCTTGAAGTAATCGCTCAAAGCTTTATTCCCATATCGATCTAATTTGATCATGCCCAATCTTGGCCGATCGTCATAAAAGCAGCAACTGTATTGCTTGCGGATAACCTAAAAGTACAAAATGCACAATTTTTAGGAGCTTGGCAAGTAAACTTTATCGCAATGCTTTCTTACGCCCTTGTCCAATCAAAAAAACCTCTTTAGACCGCGCCCGAGAAGCTGCTGGTTTTGCTGTCTTTAACACATCAAAACTATCAACTACTTGTTTACGAAACTCATCGAATCCTGTGCCCTGGAACACTTTAACAACAAACTGTCCATGAGGAGCCAGAACCTTTTGAGCAAAATCTAAAGCCAGTTCACATAAGTAAATCTGTCTAGGTTGATCAACGGCCCTATTACCTGATGTATTGGGGGCCATATCAGAAATTACAATGTCTACTTGTCGCCCATTTAAAATATTTAACAATTTTTCAAATACATCTTCTTCTCTAAAATCGCCTTGTAAAAAAGTGACATCAGGCAAAGCATCCATGGGTAAAATATCGGAAGCAATCACTAAACCTTTGCTACCAACGAGTTTCCCAGCGATTTGAGACCAACTACCAGGAGCTGCACCTAAATCCACTACAGTCATGCCTGGCTTGATCAACTTATATTTTTCTTGAATTTCAAGAAGTTTATAGGCTGCTCGAGCACGATATCCTTCCTTTTGTGCTTTTTTTACAAAAGGATCGTCTAGATGTTCCCTCATCCATACACGACTACTTTTCGACAATTTCTGGTTTGTAATGCGTGTTGCCATAACTCACTAAATATCAAAAAAACTTCTGATCGTTCATTGTACGTGAAAATTACTCTCATTACAGTACGGATGTAGCGTAATCTCACTAAGTTTTACAGTTTTTTTCCAATAATGTTGATCGATTATTTATACAGTTTTTCGTACATCTGGATTTAAGTTTTTTGCTATACTAAGCCGTTTTTAAAATCAGGTATTTTTAATGGCCGCTTTATCTATCCATGAACGTAAACGTTTACGTCAAATTGGTCATGTGCTTAATCCGGTTGTCATGATTGGTGGACAAGGCTTAACAGACGCAGTAATCGAAGAAACACTTCGTGCTTTAAATGACCACGAGCTTATTAAAGTTAAGATTGCTGGTGAAGACCGTGAAGCGCGTACTGCAACAATTGATGCAATTGTAGAAGCAACAGGTGCTCAAGCTGTACAAAAAATTGGTAAAATTGTTTTGCTTTACAAAAAGGCAGCTAAACAAAACCAACATTTGTCTAATCTTGTTCGTCACGCTCACCTAGCAAACTAATTTAATTTGACAAACTATGGCAAGTTACGAACTTTCAGCTTTTGATCGTTTTTATGCTGTTTCCGTTGTTGGCGCAATTGAACAGCAAGCATCCTCTACTTTAAATATCGGTTTTTGGATTCGTGATCCAAATCAACTTATTGTCTGGCCTCAAGAAGTCTCGGCTCATCCACGTCAAGATTTTTTGTGGGAAGAAACTTGTTTCGAAATTTTTGTTGGCGTGCATGATGAAGATTATTATCGGGAAATTAATCTCTCCCCTTCTCAAGCATGGCAGTCATATCAGTTTGAAGAATATCGCTATCCAGAAAGTATACCTCCCCTTGCTGCTTACGATATTGAACTGAATCATCTCAAGCGCACTCACTATGGCTTAAATGTTAGTCTCGATTTAGGGCAATTTATGCAACAGCATCGCTTGAAATGGTCAAACCTTTATTTAGGTTTAACTACAGTTTTAAAGACTAAAGAAGGTATGCAGTACTATGCAATGCAGCATAGTGGAAAAAGTGCAGATTTCCATAATAAACGTGACTGGTTACATCAGTTCTAAAAATAAAAAAGCGAGAAATTAATTCTCGCTTTTTTATAGCTGGATCAAAGCAGAGATCATTAATTGTCTCGTGCTTTATTCCAAGCTTCGACTGCATTACTTTTAGTACGCTTAATACTTTCACTTAGAGAATCTTTGTGTTTCAAAGAAATCTGACTAATATCACCCTTAAGCTCTTTGCTCACTTTCGTTAAATCTTCAATAAGGGCATTAATTTCTGCTTTCAAAGCATTTTTAAGGTCAGACAATCCTTCTTGTGAAGTACTAAACTGAGCTTTAATCACATCCAGACGTTGTAAAATATCTTGCTTAATCTGAACAAGTTGATTTTGAATGTTCTTATTTAATTCTTGAGTTTCAGCTTCAATTTTCTCTTGAGTCTCGCTTAAAACTTCTTTGACGTGTTCTTGAGTTTCAGTAATTGCTTCTTTTACCTGAGCTTTTGCTTCTGTAGCAACTTCTTTAACTTGCTCAGTTTTTTCAGCAACAGTTTCTTTTACCTGTGCTGTTTTAGCGGTTACTGTTTTTTTAGCCTTAGTTGTAGTAGCAGCTATGGTTTCTTTCACTTCATTAACCTCAGCTTTTACCGACTCAACTACTGCTTGAGTTTTTTCACTCACATCTTTTGAAACTTCATTATTGCTCATACTATTTCCTCATATTGTTTATTTTTTAACTAGCAATACAATAAATCCAGTTCCAAGAATTCCTCATGCAAATTGTTAGACAATTTATCAAAAGTATCTAATTCAGATAAGCGGATATTTTTTTGTAAAAAGCAAGCGATGAATTATATTTTTTAGCAGAAAAGAAATAGACTTTAGAGGGTTCCATGCGTATAATGCGCTGTTAAGTTACAAGCGGGCAGACCGATAGGGAGGGCATGTTTTATCAAAGCATTGCCGATCTTTTTTGGGTCTACTCGCTTTTTTACAGCCGAAATTCAGGAGCTTTGGTTTGAGCATCCCCGCCATTTTAGCCCTCGCAGATGGAACGATCTTTAAAGGAACGTCAATCGGCGCATCGGGAAGTACGACTGGAGAAGTCGTTTTTAACACAGCCATGACAGGCTATCAAGAAATTTTGACTGACCCAAGTTATGCACAACAAATTGTGACATTAACTTACCCTCATATTGGTAACACTGGTTGCAACGCGGAAGACGTTGAATCTGGTCGTATCCATAAAGTATGGGCGAATGGTTTAATTATTCGTGACCTTCCACTACTACACAGTAATTTCCGTGCTGAGCAGTCGTTGAGTGAATATTTGCAAGCGCATAATGTTGTTGCTATTGCAGATATCGATACTCGTAAACTGACTCGTATTTTACGTCAGACTGGCGCTCAAAACGGATGTATCCTTGCTGGCGAAAATATTACGGAAGAAGAGGCAATTGCAAAAGCACGTGCTTTTGGTGGCTTAAATGGTTTAGACCTTGCAAAAGAATGTTGTGATCCAACAGGTTTTGAATGGTCTGAAGGTTCATGGACCTTAGGCCAAGGCTTCTCTCAACCTGAATTAAAATACCATGTAGTTGCATACGATTACGGTGTCAAAACCAACATCTTGCGTATGCTTGCAGATCGCGGTTGCAAACTAACCGTTGTTCCTGCAGAAACTCCGGCTGAAAAAGTATTGGCACTTAATCCGGATGGCGTATTCCTCTCAAATGGTCCTGGCGATCCAGCTGCTTGTGATTACGCGATCGAATCTGTAAAAACTATTGTTGAAACCACAACATTACCTGTATTTGGGATCTGCTTAGGTCACCAAATTCTGGCACTCGCTTCTGGTGCAAAAACTGTAAAAATGAACCATGGTCACCACGGCGCTAACCATCCTGTACAAGATCTTGAAGATGGTACAGTGATGATTACTTCACAGAACCATGGTTTTGCTGTAGATGCAGAAACTTTACCGGCTAACTTAAAAGCAACGCATAAATCATTGTTTGATGGCACCTTACAAGGTATCCACCGTACAGATAAACCAGCTTTCAGCTTCCAAGGTCATCCTGAAGCAAGTCCTGGTCCACATGATTGTGCACCTTTGTTCGATCATTTTATCGAACTTATCGAAGCATCTAAACAGTAATTACGGAGCGAATAATGCCTAAACGTACGGATATTAAAAGCATCTTAATTATTGGTGCTGGCCCGATTGTGATTGGACAGGCATGTGAGTTTGACTACTCAGGTGCTCAAGCGTGTAAAGCACTTCGTGAAGAAGGCTATCGTGTTATTTTGGTTAACTCTAATCCAGCAACCATCATGACAGACCCTTCAATGGCTGATGCAACTTATATTGAGCCGATTACTTGGCAAACAGTTGCACAGATTATTGAAAAAGAACGTCCAGATGCAGTATTACCAACTATGGGTGGTCAAACTGCATTGAACTGTGCCCTCGCACTTGATGAGCATGGCGTTCTTGCTAAATATAATGTTGAATTAATTGGTGCAAGCAAAGAAGCGATTGAGAAAGCCGAAGATCGTAAACTCTTCGATATCGCTATGCGTAAAATTGGCTTGGAATGTCCAAAAGCTGCCATTGCTGAAACAATGGAAGAAGCTTTAACAATCCAGTCACGCTTTGGTTTTCCAGTAATTATCCGTCCATCATTTACAATGGGTGGTTCGGGCGGTGGTATTGCATATAACCGCGAAGAATTCCTTGAAATTTGTGAACGTGGTTTTGACCTCTCTCCTACTCACCAGTTATTGATTGATGAATCTTTAATTGGCTGGAAAGAATACGAAATGGAAGTTGTTCGTGACAAAAACGACAACTGTATTATCGTATGTGCTATCGAAAACTTCGATCCAATGGGCGTCCACACTGGTGATTCAATTACCGTTGCTCCTGCTCAGACATTAACAGATAAAGAATATCAATTGATGCGTAATGCTTCGGTTGCAGTTCTTCGTGAAATTGGTGTTGAAACAGGTGGATCTAACGTTCAGTTCGGTATTAACCCGAAAGACGGACGTATGGTTGTCATTGAGATGAACCCTCGTGTATCTCGTTCATCTGCTCTTGCTTCTAAAGCAACAGGTTTCCCAATCGCAAAAATCGCAGCAAAACTTGCTGTTGGCTACACCCTTGATGAATTGAAAAATGACATCACTGGTGGCGTGACTCCAGCAAGCTTTGAACCATCGATTGACTATGTTGTAACGAAGATTCCTCGTTTTAACTTCGAGAAATTCCCACAAGCAGAACCTGTATTAACCACTCAGATGAAGTCTGTTGGTGAAGTAATGGCAATTGGCCGTAACTTCCAGGAATCTGTACAAAAAGCATTACGTGGTCTTGAAGTTGGTGTAAGCGGTTTTGATGAAAAAATCGAAGCTGGTGCAACAAATGCAAGAGAAACCATTTTAAAAGAGCTTAAAGTTCCAGGCCCTGAGCGTATCTGGTATGTAGCAGATGCTTTCCGTCATGGCTTCTCTTTAGATGAAGTGTTTGAAGCAACCAAAATTGATCGTTGGTTCCTCATTCAAATTCAAGACATTGTTAAAACTGAAGCTGAAGTAAAAACTTTAGGTTTTGGTGACTTAAACGCTGACAATATCCGTGCTTTCAAACGCAAAGGTTTATCTGACCTGCGTATTGCTGACCTCATGGGTATTTCACAAAAGCAATTCCGTAAACAACGTTGGAATTTGGGTGTTTATCCAGTTTACAAACGTGTTGATACATGTGCTGCCGAGTTTGAATCTGGTACTGCATACATGTATTCAACTTACGATGAAGAATGTGAAGCAAATCCATCAAATCGTGACAAGATCATGGTCATTGGTGGTGGTCCAAACCGTATTGGTCAAGGTATCGAATTTGACTACTGCTGTGTACACGCGGCGCTTGCTATGCGTGAAGATGGTTATGAAACAATCATGGTTAACTGTAACCCTGAAACTGTTTCTACTGACTATGACACATCGGACCGTTTGTACTTCGAACCTGTAACACTTGAAGATGTGCTTGAAATTGTACGTACAGAGAAGCCAAAAGGTGTGATCGTACAGTACGGTGGTCAAACTCCTCTTAAATTGGCACGTGCTTTAGAAGAAGCAGGTACACCAATTATTGGTACATCACCAGATGCTATTGACCGTGCAGAAGACCGTGAACGTTTCCAGCAAATGATTCAGCGTTTACAGCTTCGTCAACCAAACAACAGTATTGTAAAATCTGCTGAAGAAGGTATTTCTGAAGCTGCAAAAGTAGGTTATCCGTTAGTTGTTCGCCCATCTTATGTATTAGGTGGTCGTGCAATGGAAATCGTATATAACGAAGAAGAACTTAAACGTTACCTTCGTGAAGCAGTTCAGGCATCTAACGAAGCCCCTGTTCTTCTTGACCGTTTCCTAGATGATGCAACTGAAGTTGATGTTGACTGTGTATCTGACGGTAAAGACGTTGTGATCGGCGGTATCATGCAGCACATCGAACAAGCTGGTATTCACTCAGGTGACTCTGCATGTTCGATTCCTCCTTATTCTTTATCAAAAGAAATTCAGGATGAAATGCGTCGTCAAACTGTTGCGATGGCAAAAGAACTTGGTGTGGTTGGTTTGATGAATGTTCAATTCGCTGTTAAAGGTGATGATGTTTACATTCTTGAAGTTAACCCACGTGCATCACGTACTGTTCCATTCGTATCGAAATGTATTGGTGATTCTTTAGCTAAAGTTGCTGCACGTTGTATGGCAGGTCAATCACTTGAATCTCAAGGATTTACTAAAGAAATCATTCCAAAACACTTTGCTGTGAAAGAAGCTGTTTTCCCATTCGCTAAATTCCAAGGCGTAGATCCAATGCTTGGACCTGAGATGAAATCTACAGGTGAAGTGATGGGTGTGGGTAAAACATTTGGTGAAGCATTCTATAAAGCTGTTTTAGGCTCAAATGAACGCTTACCTGGTTTACCAACCGAAGGCGAAGTAAAAAATGCTTTCTTATCTGTACGTGAATCTGACAAGAAATACATTGTAGATATTGCTAAGAAATTAGTTGCGTATGGCTTCAAGCTTATTGCAACAGGTGGTACATACCAAGTACTTAAAGAAGCAGGTTTAGAATGTGAATCTGTGAATAAAGTAACTGAAGGTCGTCCACATATTGTTGACCGCTTGAAAAATGGTGAAATACACCTTATTGTCAATACAACTGAAGGTAAACAAGCTCAATATGATTCTGCCATGATTCGTCGTGCTGCCCTACAAGGCAAAGTGTATTACACAACGACTATCAATGGTGCTGAAGCTGTTTGCCAAGCCTTTGCTGTGAAATTGCCAATGGATGTATACCGCTTGCAAGATTTAACTGTAGGTTAATTTATTACCGATAAGTCCCGCCACCTTATCGGTGGCGGGATTTTTTCATTTTTTTTACTGTGTTTTCTCAACTTAAGAGGGACCAAAATGCAACGTTATCCAATGACCCCTGAAGGTAAAATTGCCTTAGAGAAAGAATTACAACATTTAAAATCTGTTGAACGTCCACGTATTATTCAGGCGATTGCTGAAGCACGTGAACATGGCGATTTAAAAGAAAATGCAGAATATCATGCTGCTCGTGAACAGCAAGGTTTCTGTGAAGGACGCATCCAAGATATCGAAGGGAAATTGGGTGCAGTTCAAGAAATTGATGTCAAAACACTTGAGCAAAATGGTCGTGTTGTATTTGGTGTGACTGTCACCATTGAAAACTTAGATACCGAAGAACGTAAGACTTATAAAATTGTTGGTGATGACGAAGCAGATTTTAAAATTAATAAAATCTCTGTGAACTCACCAATCGCACGTGGCCTTTTGAGTAAGAGTGAAGGCGATGAAGTAAAAATCGTGACTCCTCAAGGCGAAGTCGAATATGAAATCGTAAGTGTAGAATATCTCTAAGATAATACACAACTAGCCCCTCTTTATGAGGGGTTTTTATTCAATACCATTGATATATTTTTGGGAAATCACAAATGGATAATTCTTTAATTAACACCCCAGTTCGTCATTGGTGTGAATTTGAATTTATCCATAAAACGGTTAAAAACCCGAATATTCATATTAAAGGCAATTATTCCTACTATTCAGCCTATTGGGACCAAGGTTTTGAGCGTTGTGTGGTACGTTATTTACATGACAAAGCCTCAACACCTGACAAACCGATTGATCAACTTTATATTGGTAATTTCGTTTGCTTTGGCGCTGAATGTGTAATCATGATGGGCGGTAACCAACTTCATCGACCAGACTGGATTTCGACTTTCCCTTTTGATACGCGTAGCTTCTTAGCGGCTGGTAATACAATTATTGCTGATGGTTGCTGGATTGGCAGTCGCGCAATGATTATGCAAGGTGTCAAACTTGGTGAAGGTGCAGTGGTTGCAACTGGAGCTGTAGTAACTAAAGATGTTCCGCCCTATGCAATTGTAGGTGGCGTGCCTGCGAAAATTATTAAATATCGCTTTCCTCAAGAACAAATCGATAAACTGCTTGCTTTAAAACTTTATGATTTAGATGAGAAGCAAATTCTGAAAATACGTGAATATTTACAAACTGATGATATAAATGCTTTATCTAGCCATATAGAAAATTTGCGACTTTATAAAAAATAGAGCTATAAAATTGAATGTTATAAAACACAAATGATTACGTGCTTGAATTTAAATCGTCAAAAAATAAGTATAAAGTATTGAATAAATAAGCATCATTACAATAAGGAAAAGACTCATGTTATATCAACATATTCTTGTACCAATTGACGGTTCTGAAACTTCTGTAGTCGCCATGAATGAAGCGATTAAACTCGCAAAAGCTATAAATAGCAAAATTACCGTAGTGCAAGTTATGGCTCTTGACCCATATATTGCCGATGCCTACGTAAAAACTGGGCAAACTAACGAATTAATTGAACGCACAAGAACTTATTTACTCGACATTTTAGAACAAGCAAAACAAAAATTTGCTAATGAAGGCATTACTGTCGAAGCCAAACTACTTGAAGGTTTTGTCGTACATGAAGAAATTATTCAGGCTGCTCAAGACTTAAAGGCAGATCTGATTGTTATGGGTTCACATGGTCGTACTGGTGTCCGAAAACTGGTGCTGGGTAGCGTTGCACAAAAAGTCTTAGGCGAAAGTCATATTCCTGTTTTGATTGTTCGATAATTTCCATATTGCCTATCTTGTTGATCTTAATAATTTAGGCATTATTTTTAATCAACAACCTTTAAGTCAATTTAAGGCTGCCAAGCAAATTGCTTTAAATTGACTTTACTATTTAATAAGTAAACTCCTTCAGCTTCTAGCTTTAATTGTTGAACATTTTCACCCTTTTCATTAAATTTGCTTAGGCTAATTTTGCCTTGAGAATTAATAACCCGATACCAAGGGACTTGATGATCTGCTTCAAGATGTTTCAAAACATAGCCGACTAATCTGGCATGTTTAGGTAAACCTGCCATACGAGCGACTTGCCCATAAGTTGCAACTTTTCCGTAAGGAATCAAAGCAATGACTTCTAAAATCTGCCGATGTAGTTCATACTGAGTTGTCAAAATGGACTCCATAAAAATTGACATTCTTCATATCATATAAAAAAATTTGACTAAAATTAAATGTATTCCAAGGTAGGTTTGAGGGAGATCTGCATGAAAAAAGCCATACTGGTAGTCACTGGAACTTTACTATGTATTTCTTGTACTACTCGCCCCCCTATTCTTCCTTCAGGGGAAATACCTAAGGTAGCTACAGATGGCCGTCCTATCGTTCCAGTCACTTTCGTTTTTACCACCGATTCTCCAGAAGCTACAAAGTTTGATAATTACCAACAAATGCGGAAAGAAATTAAAATATTAAATAAATATTATGTAGATGATAAAAATAATAAGATTTTTAAGTTCAAATTAAACCGTTATATCCCATATGAACAGTTCATTCAGTTACGATGTGACCTTAAGCAGCAAATTAATCAGCCCTATCCTATTTCCCTCGAAACGATTCCGGCAAGCATAAAGACCTGTTTTCCAAAACGGACTGCTAGCAAGGAAGTCATTGTTTTCATTTATGATGCGTATTCGCCCAAATGGAAATTTGCAGATGTAACCAGTAGAGCTTTTCGCAACAATGGTGAACCCTTTGTTTTGTTAGACTGGAACCGCCTAAATTATAATATTCAGGCTGGTAGCGTACATGAAATGGGACATGTGTTTGGACTAAAACATGTTTGTGCGCCGAATGCTACAAAACGTACGCCAACAAATATTATGGCAAGTGCTGAATGTAAACGTGGTAGCGGTGGGCTTAGGAATTTAGGTTTTACACCTGTGCAACTTCAAACAATTTTATCGAATTATCAAAGTTATCCTTAAAATATTTTAAAAACCAAGCTCTACATAAAAACCTAATTTATCTTGAGCCAAACTATAATTTTCATGGGCAAGTAATGAAGTCATATAACTGCTGGCCTTTGAAAAATCTTCCTCATTGACTGGATATGGCTGCCAAAATGTTTTCAAATTATTGGTATAGATCGGATATAAACTAAGGCGATCTTTTGACAAATCTAGCCGTGCTATACATCCATATGGTAGAGCATTGTGCTCTGCATACTCACCGTTACTATTAAAAACTGCATTGCCAATACCAAATACTACAGGCTTTTGATGAATGAATTGAACGGGCTGAACAGTGTGAGCACCATGACCAATCACAAGGTCAGCCCCAGCTTGGGTCAAAATATTGGCGAGTTTACTTTGTTCTTTTGTAATCGGCTTAAAATCCATGCCCCAATGACAAATAACGATGACTTTATGGTGAGAATTAGCCAACTTATAACGGCTTATTTGTTCAAGCAAAACTCCATTTAGACAAGCCACCCCACTCTTATCGCCTAAGGCATAAAAATCATAATCTAGATACGCTGTATCTCTGTGCCAATAGCCATTAAAAATAGCATAATGCTTGTTATTAAACGTAATTTCAAAGTAACTATGGGCATCTTTTTGGTTCAATCCTGCGCCAATATAAGAAATTTTGGCCTGATCAAATTGTTGTAATGTATAAGCTAATCCGCGATCCCCATAATCTTTTAGATGATTATTGGCCAGCACAACATGATTAAGGTGAATATTCTTAAACTCTGCTAATGTTTTTTCAGCTTCAGCTTTAAGAATAAATGGCTTTTTACGCACTAATGGTGATTGATCTTCTAAAGAAAATACTGCTTCAAAGTTAGCAATATTTAAGTCACTTTCACATAAAAAGGCTTTTATTTTTTCGAATGAATGGCTGTATCCATATTGTTGTAGAGCATCTCTTTGGCCCTTAGATTTACGTTTTTCTGTATAGAACTCCCCAAAGTAAGTATCTCCCAAAATGTTGATCATGCCACTTTGAGTAGAGCAAACTTTAGCTTTTACGTTCTGCTCTTGAAAGCAGTGGTAGTAAGGAACCAAATGTTCAATTCGATGAATATCATCTAAAAATGAAAAGAAACCGATGGTCTGGTTTTCTTCAAAGAACGTCAGATAAATTGTTCTAAATGAATTAGAAAGATATAAGACCGTTACGACTGACTGAGCCATTAATGGCGTCTGGGGAAGATAAGGCTTTCCTTTAAAAATAAGCTCTTTAGTAAAGAAAACTTTTCTGATTTCAGCTGGATAGGTATAAATATTTTTGACTAATAAAAACAAATGTTTTAGCTGATTTTGGATACCTTCATTTTTTATGGTTAAGTTATAGGTAGCAGCTCTTTCAGACAAAATTAAAGTTGCTTGTCCAGTTGTACCAAAAAGCATATTACTTAAAGCATTTTTTACATCTGCTGCTTGGGTAAAAATTAAGAACTGTAATAGCTCAGTAAAGGTGTAATGTTCAGAGGGTTTTAAGCCCAGAGTTTGCTGACCTATGTGCTCAAGTATTTGGTCAGGCACAACATACACATCTTGAGCCTGTATATTTTTTTGCTGAAATTGCTCTAATGCATAGTCGATAAGTAATAGCGTTGAAATATCATCATCAAATTCGAATTGCCATAAAGTTTCATCAAAACTTGTAGTATCGACATGTGCTAATAATTTGATCTCAACGGGTTGATACTTCATGGCTCATCACCCTTGTAATCTTTAACGTAGGCGATGTAACCCGACAAGTTATGTTCTTGGTCATCAATCCGCACTCGAAAACGGTCATGTCGAATATAAAATGTATGTAAAATTTTATCTGGCCGCGCCATATACATAGCCATTTCTGGATAGAAAAATCCAGTGGTTTGAAAATCAGCTCTAAACTCAATTAGCTTTTGAAGCTCAGGCATATAAGCTTGCTCAAAAAGCGCTGTACGCCCCTGCTCTTTTAAACGGCTCACCATTTTATAAGCAGCCATTAACATCTCTAACAAAGTTGCATATGTCGTTTTTCGATTTCGAATAAAAATAAAATGTTTTAAATAATTATTTAAACCAAAAATAAAATATTTATCTTCAGGACATATTTTAGTGAGTTCATTGGTACAGTAACTTAACCAATGATCATGATATTTCTCATATCTATTTTTAATAAAATATTCAAACATTAACTTAACCGTTTCTAATAATCTAGAATCTTGGTTAATTTGGTATAAACGTAATAAAGCTAAAGCAGCTTCACCGTCATAATAAATAATCCTGAATTTTTCTTTTAAATCATAATCTGGATAATTTAATACATGATTCGTTGATCCATTTGAATCTACTAGCGTTAAAATACCTTTTGCGAGTTTCTCTGCATATTTTTGATAATCAGTTTTTTGGGTAATTTCTTGATATTTTGTTAGCATTAAAATAGCTGCCGCATTAGCACCCAGTTTAATTTCCAACTCCCCTTCTTTTCCATCAATCATAAAAGCGGTTGATGAATCTTTTTCTTTATAAAAGTTGGTCAGTGCATAGTGAATCGCGGCATGAATTTTAGGCCAATATTCAGGCTTATTTTGCACCTCAAATGTTTCTAGTAAGGCATACGCCGAGGTACAATGACGTACCGTATTGTAGTTACGAATGTCCCGATCATAGGCAGAAAAATAGCCATAAATAAATTTGCCATTTTCTTGAATCTGGTCATGTAGAAATGCAGAGTTTTGCTCAATTAACTGCTTAAAATGCTGTTTCTTATTGTTTGAAATTCCTCTAATACCATTTACATCATAGCGACTCGCTAAATTAATGAATTGACCATTTTCATAAAATGCTCCGTAGGTATCAAAAGTCCAAATGTCTTGCAACTCTTGTAGTTTAATCTGCGGTTTTGTAGCGTTATATTTTTGCTTAACTGCATAATTCAGATTGGTTTCATCAAAGAAGTTCGGCTTGTCGTAGCTCAAGCCTCGAATAATTGCTTTTCCATAGATCTCTTGTTCAAGAAAAGCCACCGAACAGTGTTCATCAAAGCCAATGCCTTTACGGTAATGGTTGTTGTGAAATTGATGGTGGACCTGTTGTTCTACTTCTTTCCACACCTGTTGCATTAAATTATATGTGATATCGATTTTTATATAATCAGCGAGTGGTGCCTGTGTAAATTGGTCATTAATAAAATCTAATAATTGTTTTTTAGCCTGCTCTAAATTGGTTTTCTCACTGTGCCATACGCTACATCTTTGGTCTTTGGGGCCATAAGATAAAAATAAAATAATATCCTGTTTAAGACTCGGAACGTGCTTAACAACTTGTTCTAACCAAAGGTTAAGTTGTCTTTGGAAATTTAAAAATGCCGTCACTCGAATTCAGTCCCTAATTGTTTGTTGTTCTATAAAGCGCTAATCAAGCATCATATCATGCCCCTTCTAAAAGCAAAGTTAACGTATTGTTTAAACATAAAAAAAGAGCCCGAAGGCCCTTTTTTCTATAAGTCGATTGTCAGATTAGAAAATGATTTGACCATTGTTGATCAAGTCATTCAATGTGACTGGGCCTGTGAGGTTAGTCAATTGAAGCAATGGTGTTTCAGTATAAGTACCTTCTAATACTAGTCCACCATCACGGTCTACGCTGATTGTGGCAGTTTGCGTACCAGCATCGTAGCTTACTGACACATATTGACCGATTGTTAAGTTAGATTGAGAACCAATTAACAAGTTACTCAAGTCAATCTTATCAGCCTGATCATCAGTTGTAGTATCCCCTACATGGAAGTCAGTCCATATATCTACACCACCACCTGTTGTGTTACCGCCAGTTGCGTTAGTGACACTCGCAGCTGTTAATGTGTTGTAGATCAAGGTATCCGATCCGTTACCAAGAGCAAATGTGTCATTTGCCGCAGTGCTTACTGCAAGGCTATTCAACTCTTGACTCAAGTTAATTGTCAATGAAGAAGGATATTCAGTACCATCAATCACCGAAACTAATTTGTAATCAATCACATCAACTGTCGCATTAGCAGCACTGTCTAATGGTTTGTAGAAGTAAGAACCATCATTGTATAGATACAATGTGCCTTCACCAGTATTCACTCCTTGACCAGCAGCTAGCTCATATGTGCCAGTTGTTGAGTTCATTACATAGAGCTGAGTACCTTCTACGACATCATTAGTAAGTACGTTGCCAGTAATCCAGTCTGTTTGTCCATCTGGTGTGTATTGGTCTAGATGTGTAGTTGTTGTATTCACTACAGTATCTAGAGTTACGTTACCAATTGATATCAAACTAGATAAGCTGAATTGTACTCGGTATAGGCCTTCTGACAGATGAGCCACTGAATCAGATAAAGCAGGTGCACCAAGAACGCCAGCTAAAGCAGTTTGAGAGCCAGAGTACACTGTATCTACCCAAGTTGTGCCACCATCTGTAGAACGTTGAATTACATAACCTACAGTTGGCAAGGCTGATAAACTTAAAGTAGCTGTATAAAGCATCTGTAGATTAACATCCGCTACAGTATTAGCAGCTACAGTAAAGTTATTTGACAACACAGTATTACTATTATCAAAAAGACTAATTGAAACATTCGGACTTGTTACATCCACAAGTGGATCTACCACTGGTGCCATACTGATCGTTGCATCATCTGTATCAGCTGTTACAGCAGGTGTTGGAAGTGTAGCGTCTGCCGAAGGATCCGCTGTGTTCCAGGTTACATCAACATCTGGTGAACCAACTTGAACATGTAATGTAGCTGTATCAGTTCTACCGGTCACTGGGTCTGTGACGGTGTAAGTGAAGCTATCAACTTTACCTACATTCGCCATATTTGCAGTTGCTTGGTAACTATAAGTACCATCTGCACCAATAGTCAGAGTTCCGTATGCACCAACAATCGTTGCTGGGGTACCTGCTACAACCGCAGACGTATTACCATTTTCAGCTGTAACCGTAGTTACTACTGAAGTTGTCGTAATGTAGTCTGGTACATAGTTTGTACCGTAAACAGCAGAATTATCATCAGCAAGTACGTTACCAATCACAGGATCAACAACCAGTACAGGAGGCTGAGTAATATCACCATGATTTAGTGTGATATCCGCAGTAACACTACCTAGAGCTGTTAGAAGTGTGTTGCTTTCCATGAACAATTCATAAGTACCGGCACTTAAGTTATCAATCTTGAATTGAACTTCAGAACCAAAGATACCTAACAAATCAATCACGCCAGTATCAGAACTATCAGCAACTACAGTACGCGTGCCATCTGGATTTAATCGTGTTAATACCACATGTAAACCATCAACAACCGTTGCAACCGAACCAAAGTTCACTGCAATAATGGCATCAGTAAGGTTACCTGGGTCAACTGTAAATGTTGCAGTACCTTCTTTAGAACCGATAACAATTCCACCTACACCGAGTAACCAGTTATAGCTGATCGCATTATCAAGTACCTCAGTTGTTACTGGGTACACCATGTCTATTTCAGCCGAAGCAACGTTATCCATTGCATCTACTGGAAGCGGACTAGTAATTACAGCTGGTTGAGATGGATCTGCATCGTTCCAAGTCATATCTACACTGTCACTGTCAAGGCGGACATAAAGTGTTGCCTCAGAAGTGTTACCTGTTACTGGATCAAGCAAGGTGTAGGTAAATTGATCTACCTGACCAAGGTTTGCCCCATTTACAGTTGGTGTATATGTATAGTTACCATCTTGATCGATCACCAAGGTACCGTAAGTACCAACAATTGTTGCACCAGTAGCTGGATCAACAGCAACACCGTTAACTTGAGAGATCACAGCACTGCTGCTTGCCGCATCAACTTCACCAGTGAGGCTTGCATCTTTGATGACATTACCAGAGATCGGTTCAACAGAGTAACCAGCCACGATGTATGGATTATAGACATCCATCGTACCAGTTAATGTTCCGCCTAAGCCTATGCCTAGCAAACCTTCATATCCGATAAATGCACGGTACTGACCAGCATCCAATCCTTCAAGCACGGCTGTTGGTGTACCACCGATGAGTGATAGATCGATAAGCGAAGCTTCTGGATTAGTTCCACCAATGGATACCCATTGCCCTGTTGCTTCATCAAACTTCTGAACAACAATCGCATAATCACTGAGTAAATCGGCAGTGATTATCGCATCGAATGTGAACGTTGCTGTACCTTCACGGTTTGGATCAACAGTAAATTCAATTGCCTCGTTACCAAGCAATTGTAAATCCAGACCAGCCAACGATACGGCTGCAAGATAAGATGCATCTCCAAGAGCTACATCATCTGCAACAAGCAATGGCTCTGGGTTAATTTCTGCCGTTACTACATTGTCTACCGCTTTCACAGAGCTCAATTGAATATTGAGATTTGCTTGAGCAGTATCACCAGTTAGAGGATCAGTTAATGTGTAGACAAACACATCTGTTTGACCAACTCCAGCGGAATCTAAGTTAGGTGTGTAAGTGTATGTACCGTCTGGGTCAATTACCAAAGTACCATACAACCCGTTGATCACTGTATCTACCGCTGTAACAGGCTGACCATTTACCGCTGTAACTACAGTCGTAGGAGTTACGATGTCTATTTCACCACCGGTATTAATATCAGTAATAACATTACCATCGGCAACTTCGGTGTAGTATCCGCCTACTTGTGTCGTATCATAGACATCCATTGTCCCTGTTAAGGTACCAAGTAAACCGATGCCTAGAAGACCGTTGTAAGTCATGAATGCACGGTATTGACCTTCTTCTAGACCCTCAAGAACCACACCAGGAGTTGAGCCTAGTAAAGTAAGATCAAGGATATCAGCTTCACCACCGCCATAGACCGAAGTCCATTCGCCTGTTGCGGTGTCAAATTTCTGAACAACTAGCGAGTAGTCAGATAGTGCATCTACACCAATTAAGGCACTGTAGGTAAAGGTCGCATTGCCTTCTTGACCAGCACCCACTGTAAAATCAATTGCTTCAGAACCAAGCTGTAAATCAAGTCCAGCAAGTGAAACCAAGGCTAGGTAAGTTTCGCTACCTAAAGAGGCATCATCTTGTACAAGCAATGGTTGAGGAGCAAGTACGGCTGTATCAGTGTTATCAAAGGCAACAATAGAACTTGCAAGAGTATAAGTTTGTGTATCTTGAAGAGTACTACTGTTTCCAGCGAGGTCTGTGAAGGTAGCCGTAGCATCAACTGTTAAGTCTGTATCCACTGCAAGGCCACTACCTGCTACGTCAACGGTCCAAGTACCTGCTGCTGTATCTACTGTCGCAACGTATTCAACACCATTTACAGTTACCACAACACCTGTTGTGACCGCATCCGCAGGTATGTTGGTCAACGTACCCGTTAAGGTCACAGTTCCGCCAGCTTCGGTGGCATCTAGGATGTTATCAGCAGTAACTGGGTCAATTGCTAACACTGTTGTAGTGATATCTGGTGGAGTAACATCGAGTGTTACTATCACGTCTGCATCTGCAACATCTACGTTACCTTGTGCATCTACAGCCTCAGCGTGAATCACAATCTGACCAGTCACAGGATCTGCCGCTGTTGCCGCAAGAGTTGCTGTGATAAAGCCATTTGTAAGGTCAGCTGCTGTTACGGTGTAGTTAGTACCGTTAACATTGACCACTGTGCCATCAATTGCATCTGGTCCCAATGCCACTTGTGCATTGAAAGTACCGTCTGTACCAAGTTCCGCAGCGTTTAAGATACCGTCGCCATTTAAGTCTTCAGGAACCGTAATTGCTGTAATCAGGTCTTGTGGAGTTGTGTCGATGGTTAAGGTCACGTCTGCATCTGCAACATCTACGTTACCTTGCGCATCTACAGCCTCAGCGTGAATCACAATCTGACCAGTCACAGGATCTGCCGCTGTTGCCGCAAGAGTTGCTGTGATAAAGCC
>NZ_JAHPRP010000025.1:0-507 GCF_025513915.1 Acinetobacter sp. WU_MDCI_Abxb74 | reverse complement strand
TTGGCTCTCCCACCTGGGCTCGAACCAGGGACCTGCGGATTAACAGTCCGTCGCTCTACCGACTGAGCTATGGGAGATTAGTAGATGGCTCTCCAACCTGGGCTCGAACCAGGGACCTGCGGATTAACAGTCCGTCGCTCTACCGACTGAGCTATTGGAGAATCTGGAAAAGGATTTTAGGCAGGAAAGGGGGCTGGGTCAAGTCTTAATAATAGAATTAGTGAGAATATCTAATCGTTTGGTTTAAAAATATTCGAAACATTGATTTTATTAAAAATAATAGCAAAACTTTAAATGATTAGAAAAGAAAAAGCCCGCAATAGATGCGGGCTTTTAGAATCTTGGCTCTCCCACCTGGGCTCGAACCAGGGACCTGCGGATTAACAGTCCGTCGCTCTACCGACTGAGCTATGGGAGATTAGTAGATGGCTCTCCAACCTGGGCTCGAACCAGGGACCTGCGGATTAACAGTCCGTCGCTCTACCGACTGAGCTATTGGAGAATCTG
>NZ_JAHPRP010000024.1:0-527 GCF_025513915.1 Acinetobacter sp. WU_MDCI_Abxb74 | reverse complement strand
TCTGACTCTGACAGCGACTCTGATTCGGACAGTGATTCGGACTCTGACAGTGACTCTGATTCGGACAGTGACTCGGATTCTGACAGCGACTCGGATTCTGACAGCGACTCTGACTCTGATAGCGACAGCGACTCTGATTCGGACAGTGACTCGGATTCGGACAGCGACTCTGACAGTGACTCAGACTCTGATAGTGACTCAGACTCTGATAGTGACTCTGATTCGGACAGTGATTCTGACTCTGACAGTGACTCTGATTCTGACAGCGACTCGGACTCTGATAGCGACAGCGATTCTGACAGCGACTCTGATTCTGACAGCGACTCTGATTCTGACAGCGACTCTGATTCTGACAGCGACTCGGACTCTGACAGCGATTCTGATTCTGACAGTGACTCGGACTCTGACAGCGACTCGGATTCGGACAGTGACTCTGATTCTGACAGCGACTCTGACTCTGACAGCGACTCTGATTCGGACAGTGATTCGGACTCTGACAGTGACTCTGATTCGGACAGTGACTCGGA
>NZ_JAHPRP010000023.1:0-887 GCF_025513915.1 Acinetobacter sp. WU_MDCI_Abxb74 | reverse complement strand
AGACCAGGGTCCATTGCGATCGGGTGGATTAATTCTACTGACATTTCAACGTTGTCACCTGGCATAACCATTTCAACGCCGTCTTGTAATTGGATTGCGCCAGTTACGTCAGTTGTACGGAAGTAGAACTGTGGACGGTAGCCATTAAGGAATGGAGTATGACGACCACCTTCTTCTTTAGAAAGTACGTATACTTCTGCATCGAATTTAGTGTGCGGCTTGATTGTACCTGGTTTAGCAAGTACTTGACCACGTTGTACGTCTTCACGCTTAGTACCACGTAGAAGAACACCACAGTTCTCGCCTGCACGACCTTCGTCAAGCAATTTACGGAACATTTCTACGCCAGTTACAGTCGTTACTACTGTGTCACGAATACCAACGATTTCAACTGATTCGCCAACTTTAACGATACCAGATTCAACACGGCCTGTTACTACAGTACCACGACCAGAAATAGAGAATACGTCTTCGATTGGCATCAAGAATGCTTTGTCGATAGCACGTTCTGGTTCTGGAATGTAAGAGTCAAGCGCTTCAACAAGAGCAAGAACTGAAGGCTCACCATATTGACCAGCATCGCCTTCCAACGCTTTAAGCGCAGAACCACGGATAACTGGAGTGTCATCACCTGGGAAGTCATAAGTAGAAAGAAGTTCACGAACTTCCATTTCTACTAATTCAAGTAATTCTTCATCATCAACAAGGTCACACTTGTTCAAGAATACGATGATGTAAGGTACACCAACCTGACGAGAAAGAAGGATGTGTTCACGAGTTTGTGGCATTGGGCCATCAGTCGCAGCACATACAAGGATCGCGCCGTCCATCTGAGCAGCACCAGTAATCATGTTTTTAACATAATCGGCGTGGCCCGGGCAGTCTAC
>NZ_JAHPRP010000022.1:0-941 GCF_025513915.1 Acinetobacter sp. WU_MDCI_Abxb74 | reverse complement strand
ACAGACGGCAGCTTCAATGCACAAGTGGCATTGGGAGCAGATGCAATCGATGGCACAGTCGTCAATGTTAACGGTACCAACTACACCGTGACAGCAGCTGATATTACCAACGGCTTCATCACCGCAGCGATTGCTGTGACAGGCGAAGGCCCAGTCGCGATCCATGCAGAAGCAGTTGATCCACAAGGTAACGTCGATGTTGCAGATGCAGACGTCACAGTCACTGTAGATACCTTACCTGCAGACCTGATCGGCGCGATCACGATCCCTGAAGACTTAAATGGCGACGGTATCCTGAATGCAGACGAGCTAGGTACAGACGGCAGCTTCAATGCACAAGTGGCATTGGGAGCAGATGCAATCGATGGCACAGTCGTGAATGTTAACGGTACCAACTACACCGTGACAGCAGCTGATATTACCAACGGCTTTATCACCGCAGCGATTGCTGTGACAGGCGAAGGCCCTGTGGCAATCCATGCAGAAGCAGTAGATGCGCAAGGTAACGTGGATGTTGCAGATGCAGACGTGACAGTAACGGTTGATACCTTACCGGCAGACCTGATCGGTGCGATCACGATTCCTGAAGACTTAAATGGCGACGGTATCCTGAATGCAGACGAGCTCGGTACAGATGGCAGCTTCAATGCACAAGTGGCGTTGGGTGCAGATGCAATCGATGGCACAGTAGTGAATGTCAATGGTGTGAACTACACCGTAACAGCAGCTGACCTGACCAACGGCTTTATCACCGCAGCGATTGCTGTGACAGGCGAAGGCCCAGTCGCGATCCATGCCGAGGCAGTTGATGCGCAAGGTAACGTCGATGTTGCAGATGCAGACATCACAGTAACGGTTGATACCTTACCTGCAGACCTGATCGGTGCGATCACGATCCCTGAAGACTTAAATGGCGACGGTATCCTGAATGCAGACGAGCT
>NZ_JAHPRP010000021.1:0-5343 GCF_025513915.1 Acinetobacter sp. WU_MDCI_Abxb74 | reverse complement strand
ATTTTGTTCATTTTAGCTAAACATATAACTAAATCAAGTTGCTTTGCATATTAATGAATCGATTGATGCCATATATACAACTGCTTGGGTGTTGTATAGTCAAGCCTCACGAGCAATTAGTATTGGTCAGCTTCACATATCACTATGCTTCCACATCCAACCTATCAACGTCCTAGTCTCGAACGGCTCTTTAGAGGACATAAAGTCCTAGGGAAATCTTATCTTGAGGTAGGCTTCCCGCTTAGATGCTTTCAGCGGTTATCCCTTCCGAACATAGCTACCCGGCGATGCGACTGGCGTCACAACCGGTACACCAGAGGTTCGTCCACTCTGGTCCTCTCGTACTAGGAGCAGATCCTCTCAAATTTCCAGCGCCCACGGTAGATAGGGACCGAACTGTCTCACGACGTTCTAAACCCAGCTCGCGTACCTCTTTAAATGGCGAACAGCCATACCCTTGGGACCTGCTTCAGCCCCAGGATGAGATGAGCCGACATCGAGGTGCCAAACACCGCCGTCGATATGAACTCTTGGGCGGTATCAGCCTGTTATCCCCAGAGTACCTTTTATCCGTTGAGCGATGGCCCTTCCATACAGAACCACCGGATCACTAAGACCTACTTTCGTACCTGCTCGACTTGTGGGTCTCGCAGTTAAGCGCGCTTTTGCCTTTATACTCTACGCGTGATTTCCGACCACGCTGAGCGCACCTTCGTACTCCTCCGTTACTCTTTAGGAGGAGACCGCCCCAGTCAAACTACCCACCAGACATGGTCCTCGCCCCGGATTACGGGGCAGAGTTAGAACCTCAACATTACCAGGGTGGTATTTCAAGGACGGCTCCATTGGAACTAGCGTTCCAACTTCAAAGCCTCCCACCTATCCTACACAAGTAAGGTCAAAGTTCAATGTCAAGCTGCAGTAAAGGTTCACGGGGTCTTTCCGTCTAGCCGCGGGTACACTGCATCTTCACAGCGATTTCGATTTCACTGAGCCTCTGCTGGAGACAGCGCCGCCATCATTATGCCATTCGTGCAGGTCGGAACTTACCCGACAAGGAATTTCGCTACCTTAGGACCGTTATAGTTACGGCCGCCGTTTACTGGGGCTTCGATCAAGAGCTTCGCTTACGCTAACCCCATCAATTAACCTTCCAGCACCGGGCAGGCATCACACCCTATACGTCCACTTTCGTGTTTGCAGAGTGCTATGTTTTTAATAAACAGTTGCAGCGGCCTGGTTTCTGTGGCTGTCATCAGCTCAGGAAGCAAGTTCCATCACCAACAACAGCGTACCTTCTCCCGAAGTTACGGTACCATTTTGCCTAGTTCCTTCAGCAGAGTTCTCTCAAGCGCCTTGGTCTACTCGACCTGACCACCTGTGTCGGTTTAGGGTACGATTCCTGTGTAACTGAAGCTTAGAGACTTTTCCTGGAAGCATGGTATCAGCCACTTCGCTGTACAAGTACAGCTTGCTATCAGATCTCAGCATAGAGCACCCCGGATTTGCCTAAGATGCATGCCTACTTCCTTTCACCTGGACAACCAACGCCAGGCTGACTTAACCTTCTCCGTCCTCTCATCGCATTACACAGAAGTATTGGAATATTAACCAATTTCCCATCGACTACGCCTTTCGGCCTCGCCTTAGGGGTCGACTCACCCAGCCCCGATTAACGTTGGACTGGAACCCTTGGTCTTTCGGCGAACGGGTTTTTCACCCGTTTTGTCGTTACTCACGTCAGCATTCGCACTTCTGATACCTCCAGCATACTTCTCAATACACCTTCATCGGCTTACAGAACGCTCCCCTACCACTTGACTTAAAAGTCAAATCCGCAGCTTCGGCACATAGTTTTAGCCCCGTTACATCTTCCGCGCAGGCCGACTCGACTAGTGAGCTATTACGCTTTCTTTAAAGGGTGGCTGCTTCTAAGCCAACCTCCTAGCTGTCTATGCCTTCCCACATCGTTTCCCACTTAACTATGATTTTGGGGCCTTAGCTGGCGGTCTGGATTGTTTTCCTCTTGACTACGGACGTTAGCACCCGCAGTCTGTCTCCCGGATAGTACTCATAGGTATTCGGAGTTTGCATCGGTTTGGTAAGTCGGGATGACCCCCTAGCCGAAACAGTGCTCTACCCCCTATGGTATTCGTCCGAGGCGCTACCTAAATAGCTTTCGGGGAGAACCAGCTATCACCAGGCTTGATTAGCCTTTCACCCCTATCCACAAGTCATCCCCTGGCTTTTCAACGACAGTGGGTTCGGTCCTCCAGTTAGTGTTACCCAACCTTCAACCTGCTCATGGATAGATCGCCTGGTTTCGGGTCTATACCCAGCAACTAAACGCCCTATTAAGACTCGATTTCTCTACGGCTCCCCTATACGGTTAACCTCGCTACTGAATATAAGTCGCTGACCCATTATACAAAAGGTACGCAGTCACCGAACAAGTCGGCTCCCACTGCTTGTATGCATGCGGTTTCAGGATCTATTTCACTCCCCTCACAGGGGTTCTTTTCGCCTTTCCCTCACGGTACTGGTTCACTATCGGTCAGTCAGGAGTATTTAGCCTTGGAGGATGGTCCCCCCATATTCAGACAAGGTTTCACGTGCCTCGCCCTACTCGTCATCATTATGTGTGCCCTTTCGTGTACGGGAATATCACCCTCTACGTTCGCACTTCCCAGAGCGTTCCACTAAAACACACATAACTTAATGGGCTGATCCCCGTTCGCTCGCCGCTACTAAGGGAATCTCAATTGATTTCTTTTCCTAAGGGTACTGAGATGTTTCACTTCCCCTCGTTCGCCTTGCAACACTATGTATTCATGTTGCAATACCTACCTTAAAGTAGGTGGGTTCCCCCATTCAGAAATCTCCGGATCAAAGGATATTTGCCGCCTCCCCGGAGCTTATCGCAGGCTATTACGTCTTTCATCGCCTCTGACTGCCAAGGCATCCACCACATGCACTTAATTACTTGACTATACAACCCCAAACAGTCGTTATTACCTACAAGGAGTAATAAGACATGATCAATGATTCCTCATCAATCTCTTACAGTTTGAAGTACTGTGTATTTAAACACTGTACAGCTTCAATCTAATTCATATACCAAAACGCTTGATTCAGTTAATTTGCTAGTTCTCAATGAATTCCAAGATTAGAATTACTTCTTCTCTTTTCATTATTGAGTGAACAATTTATTTCAGACTCAATTTTGCCAATCTGTTAATGAATAAACATGCCTTCGTCAGGTCATGCTTAATACCGTGATACTTAAATCACAGAAGTTAATAAACCAAGATCTAAATCTTTATTTACTAATTTCTGTAATCCGAACTTCTCTTAAGTTCTGGTGGAGACTAGGAGAGTCGAACTCCTGACCTCCTGCGTGCAAAGCAGGCGCTCTACCAACTAAGCTAAGTCCCCAGCTTACATCATCAGTTATGTATCTTTCTGTCTATAACCTTAATCAGTCAAAGTCATGGTGGGTCTGACAAGACTTGAACTTGTGACCCCACGCTTATCAAGCGTGTGCTCTAACCAACTGAGCTACAGACCCTCAGATACATCTATGAAGAACAACTTGTTGTGGATTCTTACCAATCGTCAATCTTTCGTTAAGGAGGTGATCCAGCCGCAGGTTCCCCTACGGCTACCTTGTTACGACTTCACCCCAGTCATCGGCCACACCGTGGTAAGCGTCCTCCTTGCGGTTAGACTACCTACTTCTGGTGCAACAAACTCCCATGGTGTGACGGGCGGTGTGTACAAGGCCCGGGAACGTATTCACCGCGGCATTCTGATCCGCGATTACTAGCGATTCCGACTTCATGGAGTCGAGTTGCAGACTCCAATCCGGACTACGATCGGCTTTTTGAGATTAGCATCCTATCGCTAGGTAGCAACCCTTTGTACCGACCATTGTAGCACGTGTGTAGCCCTGGCCGTAAGGGCCATGATGACTTGACGTCGTCCCCGCCTTCCTCCAGTTTGTCACTGGCAGTATCCTTAAAGTTCCCGACATTACTCGCTGGCAAATAAGGAAAAGGGTTGCGCTCGTTGCGGGACTTAACCCAACATCTCACGACACGAGCTGACGACAGCCATGCAGCACCTGTATGTAAGTTCCCGAAGGCACCAATCCATCTCTGGAAAGTTCTTACTATGTCAAGGCCAGGTAAGGTTCTTCGCGTTGCATCGAATTAAACCACATGCTCCACCGCTTGTGCGGGCCCCCGTCAATTCATTTGAGTTTTAGTCTTGCGACCGTACTCCCCAGGCGGTCTACTTATCGCGTTAGCTGCGCCACTAAAGCCTCAAAGGCCCCAACGGCTAGTAGACATCGTTTACGGCATGGACTACCAGGGTATCTAATCCTGTTTGCTCCCCATGCTTTCGCACCTCAGCGTCAGTGTTAGGCCAGATGGCTGCCTTCGCCATCGGTATTCCTCCAGATCTCTACGCATTTCACCGCTACACCTGGAATTCTACCATCCTCTCCCACACTCTAGCTAACCAGTATCGAATGCAATTCCCAAGTTAAGCTCGGGGATTTCACATTTGACTTAATTAGCCGCCTACGCGCGCTTTACGCCCAGTAAATCCGATTAACGCTTGCACCCTCTGTATTACCGCGGCTGCTGGCACAGAGTTAGCCGGTGCTTATTCTGCGAGTAACGTCCACTATCTGAAGGTATTAACTTCAGTAGCCTCCTCCTCGCTTAAAGTGCTTTACAACCATAAGGCCTTCTTCACACACGCGGCATGGCTGGATCAGGCTTGCGCCCATTGTCCAATATTCCCCACTGCTGCCTCCCGTAGGAGTCTGGGCCGTGTCTCAGTCCCAGTGTGGCGGATCATCCTCTCAGACCCGCTACAGATCGTCGCCTTGGTAGGCCTTTACCCCACCAACTAGCTAATCCGACTTAGGCTCATCTATTAGCGCAAGGTCCGAAGATCCCCTGCTTTCTCCCGTAGGACGTATGCGGTATTAGCATTCCTTTCGAAATGTTGTCCCCCACTAATAGGCAGATTCCTAAGCATTACTCACCCGTCCGCCGCTAAGTGATAGTGCAAGCACCATCACTCCGCTCGACTTGCATGTGTTAAGCCTGCCGCCAGCGTTCAATCTGAGCCATGATCAAACTCTTCAGTTAAAAATCATTTTGCACCTTATTAAAGACAAGGTGCCAATTCTGGCTCATCAATTTTCTGACTTAAATTTCGCTCAAATAAACTTCGAGTAATTTAAACCAATCAATCAATGATAATATTTCGATCAATCAATCAGTAAAAATCCACACAAGTTGTTCTTCATAATCTCTTAATGATCTT
>NZ_JAHPRP010000020.1:0-25704 GCF_025513915.1 Acinetobacter sp. WU_MDCI_Abxb74 | reverse complement strand
GGCAGGGGCGGCTGGATTCGAACCAACGGATGCCGAGATCAAAACCCGGTGCCTTACCACTTGGCGACGCCCCTAATATAATCATCATTACAGGTGAGGTTGGCAGGGGCGGCTGGATTCGAACCAACGGATGCCGAGATCAAAACCCGGTGCCTTACCACTTGGCGACGCCCCTAACATGTAACTTTAAAATGATTAAGAGGAGATTCTTTTAAACTATTTACCAAGTAAGATTTACATGGTGAATGATTAAGAATTTCATCAATATTCATTTCATTCGTTACTTCAATAAAAACACAAGCACCTGTACCTGTAAGCTTTGCTTGACCAAAATGATCTAAATATCGCATTGCTTCTTCTACTTTAGGGTATAACTGTCGAGCTAATGGCTCAAAGTTATTTCCAAAATTAGAAGGTTCTAACTGATAGGCGCAAAATTTAGTGGTCTTAGAGTCTCTTGTCAATGTTTTTTGTGAAAAAAGCAATTGAGTGCTGATAAAACAATCAGGTTTTAAAATAATGAACTGTTTTTGATCTAAGTCTATGAATGATAAATGTTCACCAATACCTTCAGCCCATGCATTTTTACCATAAATAAAAATAGGAACATCGGCACCAAGCTTTACACCATAGTCTGCAAGTTGTTCTTGATTTAGGCCACATTCCCATAATTGATTTAACACAATCAGGGTTGTGGCAGCATTGGATGAACCTCCGCCCAGACCTGCACCCATTGGAATATTTTTTTCAATTTTGATATTTAGACCGCAGAATTTTTTTGCATGCGGTCTTAGTATTTGAGCAGCCCGATAAATCAGGTTTTCTTCAGGTCGAACTTCACTCAATCCATCAATTTTGATTTGTTCATTCAGAGTGGGGGTAAATGTCATCCAGTCATATAAATCAATGAGTTGGAAAATGGTTTGTAATTCATGATAACCATTTTCGCGACGTCCTGTAATATGTAAAAACAGGTTGAGCTTAGCTGGAGAAGGAACTCGAATCATAGATTTATATAATTAGACTTAGCGGTTTTGGATGACCATTGTAATACGGTTTTCTTTATCTTCAGCAAGAGCTTGCTTTAAAATCAGTTTGTTTGGCAAAGTTTGTTCGCCATCATAACTGAAATTAACCGTCCAGCCATCTTCAATGAGTTGGTTTACACGATTTTCATTATCTTTAGTGATCTGAGCACTTAACGTTGCAGGTTTAGCCAAAATCCAGCTCGTTAAATGAGTAATGGGTGCTTGCCAACCCGTTGCACGCTCTAAAAGTTCTTCTGGAGAGGCGGCAGTAATTAATCCAGTTTTTGCACTATTTAACCTCACTTCGCCAGGTTTGCCCTGAATTTGGGTTTTTCCTACCCCTAAAATGCCGCTTAATTCAATATCAAAATTATCTTGTTGTTGAACCCAAGTGAAAAAAGCACTACCAGTTTGCTGGGGCGTGCGAACCCCAATCTTACCTTGTAAATTAAAGTGTTTTTCGTCTTGAACTTGTTGGGTAACCGCGGATTTAGGTTGAGTAAAATGCTGACAACCGGTTAGAAATAATACACTTGACCCACAGATCGCTGTGCACAGTTGGGCAAATTTGCTCATATATTTAACTCTTTTTTGCAGATGTAGGTAAAATTAACGCATCAAGCTGTTGTAATTGTGGATCATTGGCATGTTTTTGTTTCAGTTGTTGTAACACAGCGCTAAATTGAGTTAATGATCCTTGCATATACAATGCTTTAGCATAACGAACGCCAATATTTATATTATGGCTAAGTTCATAAGCTTTACCTAAAGCCTCCGCCGCAGCTTCATAATCATTCTGTAAAAATGCAATATAGCCAAGCGTATCCAGAATAGAAGCTTGTTCCGGCGCATATTCTAAAGCTTGCTCTGCATATTGACGTGCTTCTTTTAACCTACGATTTTGTAAGGCTAGTGTATAGGCATATGCATTTAGGTAAGTTGGACTGTTAGGCTCAAGTTGTAATAATTGCTTTAATGTTTTGTCGAGTTTATCGCGGTCAGTATATGGATCAAGTAATAAAACTTCTGCGTAAATGAGTTCCGGATCATCCGGTAAATTCTTTATCGCTTCATCTAATAAATTTAAAGCAGCTTTTTTATTGCCCATTTTCTTTAAGATTTCAGCTTGAGCTTGATATAAGAAACTTGCGTGTTGGGGATAATTTACGCGTTCTTGAGTGAGGAACCGTAAAGCATCATTTAAATTTTCTTGTTTATCATATATTGCAATCAGATTGCGTCTGGAAACTACGTATAAACTGCCATCAACCAAACGATAGTAAGCTTTTGCGGTTTCATAATGCTGTTTACGTTCAGCATTAATTGCTAAGTAGTAATAGGCTTCATTTTGATATTTTGCAGAGTTTCGTAGGTCTACAAGATATTGTTCTGCCTTGTCATATTGCTTTAAATCGATACTGGTTAAGCCTGCAATAAACAATGCTTCTTCAGCTTTAGGATTAGCTTCTATAACATTTTCAAGCTTTTCTAAAGCCAGTTGAGATTGATTAAGTTGTATGAGATAGCGGATTTCAGCTAAACGAATGTCTAAATTTTTCTTATATTTACGGCTGGATTTTGCATACCATTTAAGCGCACCTTCTTGATCGCTAAGAGCAATGAGTAGATTTGCTTTCATTAAAATAAAGCTCGTCACTTTAGGACGTCGGCGTAATGCTTTGTTAATGTTGGTTAAAGCAGATTCTAATTGGCCATTTTGGGCTTCTAAGTTGGCGATGAGGGCTAAAATAGAAGGGTTGTCTTTTTCTGCACTAGAACGTAAAGCTGTTAATAATACATCTCGATCTTGAGCGTTTTCCGGGGCAATACTCGCTAAAATTTGTTCTAAATCGGCAGTTGGATCTATTTTTAAAATTTTATCTAATGTTTCAGCAGCAAGCTGGTATTCATGTGTTTTTAAGGCAATATGGGACAAATAGAATAAAGCAGGCACATCTTTGGGTTCTTGGGCTACCCAATGTGTAGCAATGTTTAAAGCGGCTTGAAAATCATTATATTCAAGGGCAACGTCCAAAGCTCGCTGTTTAATTGAAGTAGAGTTACTTTTAATTGCGAGCACTGTGTAATTGTGCAAAGCGTTAGGAATATCATCATAAGCCAGAGCAAATTCAGCGACCATAGTCTGCTCTAATGCCTGATCAAATGAATGCACGGTATAGGTCTCTTGCACAGGACGTGCATAGACATGCGAGGACATGCTACCTAACAATAAGAATGTGGTAGAATACTGTCTTATCGAAGCACCGTTAAAATTAATACGGCTATTCATTTGACGCAATTTTTATTGATCCAAAGTAATGCTTTTTATGACACCGATGTTGCACAATAGCATAAATTTAGCGAAATGATGATCTGATATGTCTTTCTTTGCATTGGGTGTCAACCATCAAACAGCTTCTGTCGAACTCCGCGAAAAAATTGCTTTCAATGCAGAGCGATTAAGTCGTTTGCTTGCCGAACAAAACCATAACCAAAGCTTAAAGGATTTGGTGGTCGTCTCGACGTGTAACCGCACAGAAGTTTATGCCATGGCGGAAAATGCCGAAAGCCTTCTGAAATGGTTAGCCGATGCCAATAATATTGATGTAAAGCACTTAGTTCATCATGTTTATCGTTACGAGAACACGCAGGCAATTACACATTTAATGCGAGTAGCGAGTGGTCTAGACTCTCTCATGCTAGGTGAGCCGCAAATTTTAGGGCAGGTGAAAAGTGCTTTAGCATTGTCTAAAGAAGCCCAAGCGGTCTCTCCTGAATTAAACAGTGTTTTTGAATATGCTTTTTATGCTGCTAAACGTGTACGTTCCGAAACTGCGGTGGGCAGCCATGCCGTTTCGATGGGGTATGCAGTTGCACAATTAGCTTTACAGGTTTTTAGTAAGCCCGAAAAAATTACTGTGATGGTCGTCGCGGCGGGTGAGATGAATACCTTGGTTGCTAAACATTTGGCTGAAATGAGCGTCGCCAAAATTATTATTTGTAATCGTAGCCGTGAGCGTGCTGACCAACTGGCTCAAGAGATTTCACATCAGGTTGAAGTTGAAATTATTGATTTTTCAACATTGGCTGAAAACTTGTATCGTGCTGATGTTGTGTCGAGCTGTACTGGTAGTTTATATCAAGTGATTGCTTATCAGGATGTTAAGGCCGCATTAAAGAAACGTCGCTATCAACAAATGTTAATGGTTGATTTAGCTGTGCCCCGTGATATAGATCCTAAAATTGAAGCGCTTGATGGAGTCTATTTGTATGGGGTTGATGATTTACAAAGTGTGATTGAAGAAAACCTCGCTCAACGACGTCAGGCGGCTGTTGAAGCGGAAGTAATGGTGAATCAATTAGCTACTCAGCTTATTACTCATCAAAAAGTTAAAGAGGCAGGCAGCACAATTCATGCTTACCGCCAACATAGTGAAGAAGTTAGTCAACAAGAGCTTACTCATGCATTAGAGGCTTTGCATCACGGTGAGAATGCTGAGCAGGTCTTACAGCAATTCGCGCATCGTTTGACGCAAAAGCTTATGCATCCAACATCTATCTTGCTACGCGAAGCTGCTAAGGCAGAAAATCCTGATTATTTTGAATGGTTACAACAGCATTTACAGGATGTGTTTGATCATGAGCGTAAGCCAAAACATTAAGATAACAGTCTTAAACTAATTTGTTTGGTTAATTCATTAAGCTGTTGTCTTAAATTTCTTGATTCAATCAGAGAAATCGGTGACTTAAGCTTCTGACGTAAATACCTTTCTTTTAGGCCTAAAGCATATTCTTGGGCTAATTTATCTGCCACTTCAGGTGCTTGTGTTAATGCCTGAATATTGGTTCTTTGCATAATATCTGCAATTTCATGACAATAGCTGCTACAAGCGCCGAGCACATAATAAGTTGCTAGCTCTTGATCATCAGGTAAGTCATCAAAAATACGATTTAAAATAGCCAGTACTTTTGCCAATAATTCATCTTGATGAATATAGGCACGTAATCCTTCAAAATGAATATAAAGAAAAGGGTGGTGCATCAAAATTGCAATCGCAAAGTCTTCATCTTTAGTATGAATGTTAAATGAGAGCGAAGCATCATGGCTGATTTGTGGTGTAAAACGTTTACCTAGTCCGAGTTTTTCACGGAAAGATTGATTGAGTAAATAACGGAACGAACCCTGTTTGGGTAATAGTTCAGTCAGTTCTCTGAGTTCTCCCATGACCAAGCTTTTGCCTTCAGGGGTACTAATGTCGTGTTGACCTGTTAAATGAGCAAAGACAAAATCAGACAAAAGAGGGGCTTGTTGTAATAATTTTTGGAAATTTTCAAGCCCTTCACGGCGAATCAGAGAGTCGGGATCGTGGTCATTCGGTAGTACGAAAAATTTGAGTTCGCGTCCATCATTGAGAAGTGGTAAAGCAATTTCTAAGGTTCTACGTGCTGCTTTTTGACCCGCAGCATCACCATCAAAAGCAATGGTAATACGGCTATTTTGTTTAAATAAAATATTAAGGTGTTCTGTATTACTTGCAGTTCCTAAAGTTGCGACTGCCCCTGTAATGCCATACTGCTGAAGCGCAATGACATCCATATAGCCTTCAACCATTAACCAGTCGCTAGATTTGAGTTTTCTACCTTCATAAAGCCCGTAAAGTAGCTGATTCTTATGAAAGACCTCGGAGTCTGGCGAGTTAATGTATTTGGGCTTGATCTCATCATTTAAAGCACGACCACCAAAACCAACGACGCGACCTTTAGGGTCTCGAATCGGGAAAATGACACGGTCACGTAATAAGTCAAAATCACGACCATTATCGCTTGAACGGATAAGTCCAAGTTGTTTTAAACCATCAATGTCATAAGGAAAAGCTTTTTCTAAGTGTTGCCAGTCTTCTGGCGCATAGCCCAAGCGCCAAAATTGAATAGTCTGATTGCTTAAACCACGTTGTTTAAAGTATTTTTTTGCCTTTTGACTATTAGGTAACTGATGTTCATAGAACTGAGCAATATTTTCCAGTAAGTCATATAAATTACCTTCTTGAACTGGTTCCTCAAAGTTAAAAGGCTGTTCAAATTGGGCAAACGGGTCATCAAAAAATACAGGTTCAAGCGTATTATAACTTTCATCTATTGGTTGCTGAGGAACCACGGACTCAGCCGTACTTGCTTTAGTAGCAATTGGTGGCTTCGTAACCTGACGGGTATAAGACAGTTTTTTATTTTCGGTATTATCTTTGGGTAATTCGACTCCAGCGCTACTCGATAACTCCTTCATAACATCTATGAAGTTTCGGTTATCAATATCCATCAGAAAACGGATCGCGTTACCGTTAGCCTGACAGCCAAAGCAGTGATAATACTGCTTGTCTCGATAGACATGGAACGATGGGGATTTTTCTTGATGAAAAGGGCAACAGCCGGAATATGTACGTCCCGTCTTTTTCAGTTTCACACGCTGACCAATCAAATCGACAATATCTGTGCGATCTAAAATTTGATCAATCGTATGTTGTGGAATTGCCATAATTCAGATAACCGTATTAAAACTGATGAGAGAGTAATTCAGAATATTCTGACATGATGAGGCAAGATCTACACAATAAATATTTTAATTTTTTATAAAAACAAACAGGCAAGTGGTATCACTTGCCTGTTTGTTGGTGCTTTTTAAAGTTTGAAACTTATTGAGCAGCGTCGTTTGTACCTTGTGTTGCATCATCTGATTGAGAGTCAGTGGATCCATCCGTAGAACTAACAGCAGGGGCAACAGTTGTATTTTCTGCTGCTTGTGGCTCAGATTTGTCTAATAAACCGAAGCTTAAACGGTTTGTCCAGCTACGTTCTGACTTTGGTGCTTCAACTTGTGTTTGCTCTGGCTCAGCAGTTTCTTCTTTATCTGAATTACCAATTAAACCGAAGCTAACACGATTAAGGAAGCCACGTTTTGGAGCTTCTGATTCACTTGTGCTTTCTGGTGTTGCGGCAGTAGATTCACGACCGAAAATACCTAAAGTTGCACGGTTAATCCAGTTGCCTTCTTTACGGGCAGCACGCATGTTAACCGTACCGTCTTTTTTCACAAGGTTAGGATAATTGAGTTTTAAAACTTCAATATATTGTTGTGACGTGGCTTTATCGCCTAATTTGTCATAGCTATATGCCAAAGTTGCTAAAGCTTCTGGAACTTGAGGAGTTTGTGGATAATGTTCAATTACCCATTGAGAACGCTCTGCAGCAGCGATCCAAGCTTTACGCTTAACGTTAAAGCGTGCAGCGGTCATTTCATTTTCAGCAAGCTCTTGTCCAATAAATTTCATGCGCTGAGCGGCATCAACAGAATATTGGCTACTTGGAAAACGACGAATTAAATCAACAAAATTCTGATAAGCAACTTTTAAATAGCTCACATCACGATGAGATTGTTGCAAAGATGTATAGCGCATCAAACTGTCGTAGTTTTGCTCCATATTCGCTACAGCACGAACATAATAAGCATAATCCACATTTGGATGCTGAGGATTTAAACGAATAAAACGTTCTGCTAAGGCAATCGCGCCTTCATAATCTTTTTGTTTAAATTTTGAATATAGAAGTTCAAGTTGTGCTTGTTGTGCGTATTGTCCGGTCGGATAATAAGTATCGATTGCTTCTAAAGACTTGGTCGCATCAAGATATTGACCACGGTCAAGCGACTTTTGGGCCTTTTCGAAGTAAGCTTGTTCACTAGATTGTGGGCCACTATCGACCACTTCTTTTTTACTTGGATTGCTGCTACAGCCCACAAATGCAGACGCTAAACCTAAAGATAAGGCAAGCATCGTAATTTTATAACGTGGTAGCGACATAAAAACTCCTCTGTTATGTTGGGCAATGAGCTACAATTGCGCTATTAAACCACTTTTATCTCAATGATCAAATGACTTCAGCACAATCTTCAAACACAAACTTATCTGAAACCGACTTCAATTTACTTGAAGATTCTGAGGATGCAGATAACCATACTTCTGATACAACTGCAACACGTTTATCGTTGCAAGTTCAGCTAGATGAAAGCTATCTGGGACAACGCATCGATCAGGTAGCAGCCTTGGTGTGGAATGAGTTTTCACGTGAAAAGCTTAAACAATGGTTGAAGGATGGCCATCTGTTGGTGAATGGTAACATTGTCAAGCCAAAGCACCGTTGTGAAGGGACAGAACTGCTTACACTCGAAGTTGAGCTCGAAGCTCAAACTACGAGCCAACCTGAAAACATTCCACTTAATATTGTCTATGAAGATGACGACATTTTAGTCATCAATAAACCAGTCGGCATGGTAGTACATCCAGGGGCTGGTAATAGTTCTGGAACTTTAGTGAATGCCTTACTTTACCATTTCCCAAAATTGTCGGAACTTTCCCGCGCTGGTTTAGTACATCGTATTGATAAAGATACCAGCGGTTTGTTAGTCGTTGCTAAAAGTCTTGAAGCACAATTTTCTTTAAGTAAACAGTTGGCAAATAAATCGGTTTACCGCGTATACGACTTAGTTGTTTATGGAAATGTTATTGCTGGCGGTACTATTGATGAACCTATCAAACGTCATCCAGTTGACCGTGTGAAAATGGCGATTTTACCTGGTGGGCGCGACGCTGTGACCCATTACAATGTAAAAGAACGCTTTAAAGATTTTACCCGTATACAAGCACGTCTTGAAACAGGTCGAACTCATCAGATTCGTGTGCACTTTAGTTATATCGGTTATGGACTGATCGGTGATCAGATTTATATGAACCGTGTACGTGTACCTGCAGGGGCGTCTGAATTACTCATTGACACTTTACGTGGTTTTAAACGCCAAGCATTGCATGCAGCGAAATTGGGTTTAAAACACCCTCGTACTGCTGAAGAAATGCTATTTGAAGCGCCATGGCCTGAAGATTTTACACATTTAGTGAATGTGTTACGTTCAGAAAACGCTGCATATTAAGGACGCGTATATGGAATTTGTTCAAGGACTACCTCAAGGCGTATATGTAGGGCAAACGCGTGTTCATCATCCTTTGGCATTACCAACGGATCAACTTGAGTTGTCTGGCTTTAATCTGGCTTTACATGTCAATGATGAGGCACAACGTGTTCAGCAACATCGCATGATATTGTTAGATGAGTTTGCTCAGTTCGGTGTTAAGAAAATGACATGGATGACTCAAACACATAGTACGATTTGCCATACAGTAAATGAACAAATTCCTTTTAAGGCGTTAATCGGCGATGGTTTGGTCACTCAAACCAAAGGTCATGCTTTAATGATGATGACCGCTGATTGCTTACCTGTCGTGTTAGGGAATGTCGAAGGTACGGAAATCGCAAACTTGCATGCGGGTTGGCGTGGTTTAGCAGGAGGGATTGTTGAAAATACGGTTGTTGCTATGCAGAACCCTCCAGCTTGGGCATGGTTAGGAGCTGCGATTAGCCAACCTTGTTTTGAAATTGGGGCTGAAGTAAAGGCTGCTTTCTGCGACAAGTATCCTGAGTTGGGAACAGCTTTTGTTGAGGGAGCTGCTCCAAATAAATTTCATGCAGATTTATATGCAATTGCGCGTTTTATTTTGCAGAGTCTAGGTGTGAAACAGGTTTTAGGCGGAGACCAATGTTCTTATCAACAAAGCGATGAATATTTTTCTTATCGTCGTAATGCGAAGACTGGACGTATGGCCACCTTTGTTTTTATATAAGCTCTATAAACAGTAAGTACATTCACTCTCTTATTTTGTAGTAATTAAACAAAATAAGAGAGTTTTTATTTAGCTGTAAGGTATTACGATTGTGAAGTGTATTGAAACACTTGTATTTCATATTTATAGATGTAGGTTTAGCAAGCGCTAATAAAATGATAAAATAGAAAAAATCGCTCAAAATTTTAATCTTATGTCTTTGCCTGAAAAACATCTCTCTATTGTCTACCACAGTCCATATGGTCATACCGCCAAGGTAGCTTTCGCTATTGCTGCTGGTGCAGAGGTGATGGGGGTAAAAGTACATCTAATGAATATTGAACATATTGATTGGGATGCGCTTGATACATCACAAGGCATTATTTTCGGATCTCCTACCTATATGGGAAGTATGACTGCCGACTTTAAAAAGTTTATGGACAGTACTTCTAAACGTTGGAAAGAGCGTTTGTGGCAAGGCAAGCTCGCGGCTGGCTTTGCAAATTCGGGTGGTTTGAGCGGCGATAAACTAGCGGTATTACAACAATTAAATATTTTTGCCATGCAACATGGCATGTTGTGGTCAGGTTTGCCTTTAATGACCACAGGACATGGTGAAAAAGATTTAAACCGATTATCGAGTTGTTTAGGTCTAATGACTCAGTCAGACAATGCTCCTGTTGAAGTTACTCCCCCACAAGGCGACTTGGATACAGCTAAATGGTTTGGTGAATATATTGCCGGATTACTTTATCGTATAAGTTGAAATAAGCATTTGATTTTATATTAAATAAATATTACATCTTTATTCTAATTACAAAAAAGTTGTATTTTTTTTGTCCATTTTTGATTATTTTTTACCAAATGGTTTATTTGGACAATGATGTCTAAATCCTAATAAATAAAAAAATGGAATAATCATGAAAATTTTTTTAACAGCTCTTTGTCTAAGTTGGGCTACTTTAAGCTATGCCAATTTAGAATCTGCAGATCTTGTTCCTCTAAGTGATTCAGAACTTTCTAAAGTTGAAGCTCAAGCATTATTTTCATTTACCTATACCGACCCAAAACAAGCTGATGCTTCGATGAACCAGCAAAATATTGGCTTTTATAAATTGGGTTTAGAGGCAAATCTTGAGCTAAATGCCAATATTAATAAGTTGCAATTAGGATGTGGAGGAGTAAACGGTTTAGGTGGGTGTGATATTGATATTGATAACTTAAGTTTAAGTGGCTTAAGTGATACAAGTGATGGTCGAGCTTCTTCTTCTGCTGTTTTTAGTAATCCCTTTATTGAATTTGCAATTAAAAATCCAGACAGCGCAGCTTTAAGAGAAATTAAAGGTTTTCGTTTAAGTGCTGAAAAGGTTATGGGACTGCTGACTATGGGGCTTGAAAATTCAGAAACACCAAATGGAATTAATAGCTTAAGTGGTTACATGAAAATTAAAGATACCACTGGTTTAGCTTATACCGCTGCCCGTAATATGTCTTATCAAGATACAGGCAAGACCATTGATGGGACTGTTAATGCATGTATCGGGATTTGTATTCCTTTAGGATTTAACTCGTCTGATTATAATTTGCAATTACAACAGACCACTGCACCTATTGTGATCAACGGGCAAGTGATTTCTGGTTCACGAATGAATAATGTCATGCTGAACGGAGTAGCAAATATCGATCAGCTTAATTTCTCTGGAGATCTGAAAGCTTCTATTAATGCAGCACTTGGTCTATTAAATTTACAAAAAAATGTAACGGGCAGCATTACCGGATTAAGAGCGGCGCTCACAGTTGATCAAAACTTAGGATTCATTCATAAAATTGAATTAAATAATCCTTTCTCGCTTTCTTTGCAAGGCCAACAAATATTTTGGCCAGGTGCAGATGCAGCAGCAGAACGGGGGTGGTGGATGGCTTTTGATGATGAAATTGATATTGGCAATGTTACGCCAAGTAAACAAATTGAGATAACTAATGATGTTTTAAAGCAGGTGGTAGATCCAATTAGCGCTTATTTAACCGCAAACCCAGTGAGATGTAATCTTTTAAATTGTTTGTTTGGTGAAGACTTAGCAGTTGGTGAGGTTAAATTACCCAATACAATTGTGAATTTCCCATTGAAAGATTTGCAACTTAAAAATCAATCTTTTGCACCAAACTGTTATGGCAATTTAAAATTTTGCTAAATTCAAAGTGACATAAAAAAACCTTTAAAGTTAACTTTAAAGGTTTTTTTATTACTTATGAAATATACGAGCTTTATCACGTTGCCAATCGCGGTCTTTTTCAGTTGCACGTTTGTCATGAAGCTGTTTACCCTTCACAAGCGCAATTTCTAGTTTAACTAAATGACCTTTCCAGTAACATGCCAAAGGAACGCATGAGTAACCTTTTTGGTTAACTGCACCCATTAGGTGTTCAAGCTGGCGTCGGGAGAGCAATAACTTACGGGTACGTGTTGCTTCAGGTACCACATGGGTCGAAGCCGATAATAAAGGCTGAATTTGTGAGCCAAGTAAAAATGCTTCGCCATTCTTGAAAATGACATAACTTTCCGTCAAAGTCATGCGCCCAGCACGTAAGGATTTTACTTCCCAACCTTGAAGTGACAGGCCAGCTTCAAATTTTTCTTCGATAAAATAATCATGACGGGCACGTTTATTTTGTGCGATTGTTCCGCCATTGTGTTTCTTTACTACTGTTGCTTTCGCCATAATTCAAACTTCCACAATTATGCCTATTGTGCCGTAAACTGATGCTAAGGTGAAGTTTTTCCTGCACATGAATATTTCGCCTCATGTATAACTTTTGCTAAAATAGGTTCACAATACAATTAGAGTACTAGCGGATGTCTAAAACGCGTGTAATTTATCCTGGAACATTTGACCCCATCACGAATGGACACGTTGATTTAGTTACTAGAGCATCAAGAATGTTTGATGAGGTTGTAGTAGCAATTGCAATTGGACATCATAAGAACCCTTTGTTCAGTCTAGAAGAAAGAGTTGAACTGGCGCAATCATCTTTAAGTCATCTATCAAATGTTGAATTTGTAGGCTTTGATGGTTTACTGGTTAATTTTTTCAAAGAACAAAAGGCAACCGCGGTACTTCGTGGTTTAAGAGCGGTTTCTGACTTTGAATATGAATTTCAACTTGCCAATATGAACCGTCAACTTGACCCACATTTTGAAGCGGTGTTTTTAACACCATCTGAGCAGTATTCTTTTATTTCTTCGACATTGATTCGGGAAATTGCTCGTTTAAAAGGGGATGTAACCAAGTTTGTTCCGCAAGCTGTGGTTGAGGCCTTTGAACGTAAACATCAACAAGGTTGGTAACGTGTCGTTATATATCACCGATGAATGCATAAACTGTGATGTTTGTGAACCAGTTTGCCCGAATGAAGCAATTTTTATGGGTGAAGTGATTTATGAAATTCATCCAGATTTGTGCACTGAATGCGTTGGTCATCATGATCAACCGCAATGCCAATTGTTTTGTCCTGTAGATTGTATTCCTAAAGATCCAGAGCATGAGGAAACGGAAGAACAGCTATTCGACAAATATAAAAAATTAATTGCTCAAAAAAGCACGAGCAATTAGTAAATAAATTTGTTAATATGCGCCCCTGAAGTGAGCTGGATGGTCGCTGCTGTGGAGGTCTTCGTGACTGAAGCAGGGGAGGAAAGTCCGGGCTTCATAGGGCAGGGTGCCAGGTAACGCCTGGGCGGTGAAAGCCGACGGAAAGTGCAGCAGAGAGTAGACCGCCTCATTCGTGAGGTAAGGGTGAAAGGGTGCGGTAAGAGCGCACCGCGTGTCTGGTAACAGTTCACGGCATGGTAAACCCCACCAGAAGCAAGACCAAATAGGAATCCTGAGGTACGGCCCGTACTGGATTCGGGTAGGTCGCTTGAGCGTATGAGTGATTGTACGCCTAGAGGAATGACCATCCTCGACAGAACCCGGCTTATAGGCTCACTTCACCTAATTTATTTAAAATTTATCTTGACGTGCATTAAAGAAACTAAGATAATGCGCGCACAGTTTTAGGCTATGTAGCTCAGTTGGTTAGAGCACCGCACTCATAATGCGGGGGTCACAAGTTCAAGTCTCGTCATAGCCACCATTTTATAGACCACGCTCCTGCGTGGTCTTTTTTTATGCTCATTTCCTGAGTAAACATACCTCTAAAGATCAATTTTATAATGATGATATGTTTTTTTGATTTTTTATTAGCTTATTAATATTTAAAAATTATTTCCCTTAGCTGGGGATAGGCAATAAACATATTCTAATTGCTGGTGGCATTGGTATTACGCCATTTCTACCTCAAATGGATGAGTTTGCTGAAGCGGTGCTGATTTTGAGCTACATTATGCTTACCATTTTTCTGAACATGCAGCTTTGTTAAATGAGTTAAAACGGAAACATGCAGATCGCGTGTTTAGCTATTCTGAGTCGGAAGGTTGTGTGCTTAATCTAGACAAATTAATAACATTTCAACCCAAACACACATATCTATGTGTGTACTCCTAACCCCTGATTGATGTGGTAACAAGCACTGTTAGCGTGATGGCTACATTCACTAGAAATAATTTATTTCAACAGTTTCTGAAGAGGGTGTGGCTTTTGCTGTTGTACTTACTAAGTCTAATCAGGAAGTAGAAGTACAAAGTAACCAAACCATTTTACAAATCATCGAAGCATTTAATATTGATGTTGAATGTTTATGTCGTGAAGGGGTATGCATCGGTATATGTGAAACTGATATTTTGGAAGGTGAAGCAGAACATTTTGATCGAAAATTCAGTAATGCAGAAAAGACTTCATAAAAAATATGGTGATTTTTGTATCGCGGGTAAAAAGTAAAAAGCTAATATTAGATATTTAATACATTTCTTTGGTCGATCAATTGTTTAAAACATAAATTTGCTAAAAAATGAACAAATAAAGGCGATCTGAATCTTATTTGTTCATTTGGTGGAATTTAATGGTTTTGAACTCTTGACCTGTTCTGTAGAACTATAGATAATGCGCACACAGTTTACGGCTATGTAGCTCAGTTGGTTAGAGCACCGCACTCATAATGCGGGGGTCACAAGTTCAAGTCTCGTCATAGCCACCATTTTAAAAACCATGCTCATGCATGGTTTCTTTTTGTCTTTTTTTACTCATTAAAATGTTTTTCAATAATATCGAGTGTTTTTGAGCTTTGATAAAAAGGAGCTAAAATCGCTTGAAGTAACGGTTCCAAAATACCGTGTTCATTAAAGGCATTCATAACCTTAGGGTAAAAACGTAAAGCTTCAGTTTGTAAATCAGTTTCAGTTAAACCAATCTCACTTAATACTTCAAATAAACTTTCATCTTTGTAAAAGTCATAAAAAACCTCTACGCCATACAAAATAAGATCTTGCATAAATTGTGACTGGCGTAATTCTTTCCAATATTCGTAAATTAAAACAAAGAACTCTTCAACATCAAGAGGAGTCAACTGCTTCATAAACTCATAGGTTTTTTTGTGACGAAGATCTTCCCAAATATGACGAACCAGACTTTCTAGGTCTTCAGCTGATAAAAGACTTAATTCTGTTAATTGCTCATGAATAAAGTTAGCGGCCCATGTTTCGAGCTTATGTTCAAGACGCTGTTGTTGTAAAAAAGAGAATTTTTTGAGTTTATGTTGCCATTCAAAATGATAGTCATCTATTCTAGATGCGTTTAGAAATTTTGGTAATTTTTGTTCTAGAGTTGAAGTTGCAATATATTGGCAGAGTTGTTGGACAGATGGGCTAGTGCTTAAAAACTCATTAAGATAATGCCTGATGTGTTCCATTTCTAGAAATTTGGATAGCCACATTTCAAATTGGTGATCAGACACCAAATCTTGTAGCTGTACGGGGGATTTCATCGCAGATAGGTAAATACGCTGTGCGATTTCTCCAATAAACTCAAGCAATCCTGCCCCAAGTTGCATTTCAAAAGCATAGCGTTTTACAACAGCTTGTAATTGTTCTAAATCAACAACTTCATGAAGTTTGATTTCATCGGCATGCTGCATAAACAGTTGGATGAACTGCCGGAAATAAATAGGTGAGTTTTCTATAGATAGTTGTTTTTTGAAAAATTCCACCTGCTCAAGCAAAAGTGCTTGAGCAAGTGTTGTAGTTTTTGATGAGTTTTTTTGCTCAGTCATTCGCTGTCCAACCGTTGACAATCGGATAACGTCGTTCGCGGCTAAATGCACGAGAGGTAATTCTCGGACCGATAGCACCTTGACGACGTTTGTATTCATTACGATCAACTAAACGGATGACTTTTTCAACTACTTCTTTATCAAAACCTTTGGCAATAATATCAGCCTGACCTAAATCTTCTTCAATGTATGCGTAAAGGATGGCATCCAATACATCATATGCTGGTAAAGAGTCTTGGTCTTTTTGGTCTGGGCGAAGTTCTGCTGAAGGTGGACGAGTAATTACACGTTCAGGAATAACTGGAGTTTCACTTAAGCTATTACGATATTTCGCTAATTCAAACACGATAGTTTTATAAACATCTTTTAGAACAGCAAAACCACCAACCATATCACCATAAAGTGTACAGTAACCAACTGAAAGCTCAGACTTGTTGCCAGTAGCGAGTACTAAATTACCAAATTTATTTGATAAACCCATGAGTAAGGTGCCGCGTGCGCGCGCTTGTAAGTTCTCTTCAGTTGCATCTGCTGGTGAGTTGCCAAAGAAAGGATACAAGGTTTGCATAAAGCTATTTACAACTGAATGTATTTCAGCGATACCGAAAGTTACACCCATACGTCGAGCTTGTTCTGCCGCATCTTCAACACTAATTTGAGAAGTGTAGGTATAAGGCATCATTACGGCTTGTACTTTTTCTGCACCGATTGCATCAACAGCAATGGCTAATGTAAGGGCAGAGTCAATACCGCCAGATAAACCTAAAATTACACCTGGGAAGCCTGAACGCTCTACGTAATCACGTGTTGCCAGAACTAAACCTTGATAGATCTCTGCAAAGGTCTCTAAAGCAGGCGCAGATTCTGTGACTTTAAATGATTTGTTTTCATGGTCAAATTCAGCAATATAGAGGTCTTCTTTAAAGCTTGGCGCTTGTAAAGCAATTTCACCACTTTTATTACTAACAAAACTTGTGCCATCAAAAATTAGATCATCTTGTCCGCCCACTTGGTTAACGTACACAATGTTCAGATGAAATTGTTTTGCAAGTTCACTCAGTGTTTGTGTGCGGTGTTGTGGTTTACCGACCTCATATGGTGATGCATTCAATACAAGAATAGTATCAACATTTAATTGGCTTAACTGTTTTACGGTATTAATTGACCAGATATCTTCACAAATCAATACACCAAACTTATGTCCAAGATATTCAAACACCAAGTGCTGATGGCCTTTTTGGAAATAACGTTTTTCATCAAAGACGCCATAGTTTGGTAAGTTATGTTTATTAAAGACACCCAAAACTTGACCGTCTTTCATGACAGCAGCAGAATTATAACGTTGGCCATCTTCTGTCTGGTTCACGAATCCGAAAACCATGACAATATCTTTAACTTCGGCAAGCTGAGCAAAAGCCTTTTGCATACGTTTATTTAAATTTGGACGTAGCAGTAAGTCTTCAGCTGGATAACCAATAACAGAAAGCTCGGGAAAAATAATCAGGTCAGCGTCTTGTTTTTTCGCCTGATTTACTTGCTCAATCATCTTTTTGGTGTTTGAGTCAATATTGCCAATATGCGGAGAAAACTGAGCAAGGGCAACTTTAAAACTTTTCATTCAAACCTAATCCTAGATCATAACGAATATAGATACACACAGTGTTGATTTTTATAGATATAATTTTTCAACGATGTGTATGATACGATAGTAAACAATTAAAATAGTAAACAAAAATGTCAAGATCAATAATATATACCAATCACATATTTTCTGCGTAAAAATAACGAGATTTTCTGTATAGAATAGAAACAGGCTTCATTATTTTTATTGTTTGTATACTGCCTTATCACAAGCCAATTTGGAATAAGCGCGTTATATTTTTTTCAATAATTTGAATTAAATAAGATTGATTTTATAGTTTAGGTAAGTATTTCTGCTTTATAAAAATTCTCATTTACATTAAGCAAAAATGTTACGTTCAAAGAAAGACTGATTATTTAGTTACAAATGAAGTTGAGGTGAACAGATAATATTTGGAATTTTTCCAGAGCAAATGTCACGAGCAATTTCGCCTTGCTGCTCAATGTTATAAGAGTTAAACGCCTTGTGGGGAGAGTAGATGTATTTATAGGGGTTGTAAGTTTTAAAGCTAAGATAATAGGCCGATTGCAGTAATGCACCTTTAAGTAATACATGAATACCTTTTTGATACTGCATGACATGAGTGAGTTCGTGAATAAAAATACCCTGCATAAATTTAGATTCTAGAGCGTAATTTTCGCTGTAATCTGAAGGATTGACGTAAATATTTCCGTTTGGTGCCATAAAAATACCGCAAGACTGCCAAGGTAAATAACGAGTAGCAATAATTTTAGGTTGTTCACAATTGAGCATGTCACCGAAGACGAGTTGTGCTAATACTTTTTCTTGAGCTGTTAGATGTCTGATGGGATATTTTTTTAAGTGACGAAAAATAAAAAGCGTAAGAAGTATAAATTGTTGTTGGGTCGAGCGTTTAAGGGCAGTAAGGGTTAGCATAGCTTTGCCATTAAAATGAGTTCATCTATTTCTTTAGGATAGTATAGATTACTCATGAGTAAATAAAGAGTCAGAGTTACTCATTAGGTATAACTTTGAGAGCGCATTGATTTTATGCTTTTGATTGAACAAGTTTAAATATAAATAACTCTGCGAGCTTTATTTTCTAAATTAGAGAAATTTCTTGGATAAGAAAAAACCCCAGTTAAAACTGAGGCTTTACGACAACTAAAATCACAACTGCAAATAAAATTAAGGTTGGCATTTCATTAAAGAAGCGCCAGAACCTATGTGATTTGTAGTGAGCATTTCCGATAAGTTTTTTACGATAGTAGCCACATACCAAATGGTAGATGACTAATAAAGCCACTAATCCTACTTTAAGGTAAAACCATGTTGCCTGATGGTAATGTCGAGTTGCATCGCCCCATTCCACAAGAAAATGAGCGGTAATTAATGTGGCGATCATAGAAGGCCACATAATTCCGCGATACAACTTACGTTCCATTATTTCAAAGCGTTGATGACTAGCTGCATCTTCACTCATGGCATGGTAAACATATAGACGTGGTAAGTAGAACAAAGCAGCGAACCAACAAACCACAGCAATAATATGTAATGCTTTTACCCACAAAAAAGCATCAGAAGGTGCATCCATCGATAATCCTACGTGGGATTATGCATCCCACTTCTTGAAAATAAGGCAAGCGTTAACACCGCCAAAGCCAAAACTGTTACTCATTACAGTATTCAATTTTGCATCACGTTTTTCAAGTACGATATCAAAAGGTTTTGCGCCTTCATCAAGTTCAGTTACATTGATGTTTGGTGCGATAAAGTCATTTTGCATCATTAGAACAGAGTAGATAGCTTCTTGTACGCCAGCTGCACCCAAGCTATGACCTGTCATAGATTTGGTTGAGCTAAGAGGAGGTACATTGCCTTCGCCAAATGCACGTTCCATTGCCTTAAGTTCTGTAATGTCACCAGCTGGAGTAGATGTACCATGTGTATTTACATAGTCAATTTTGTCTACGCCATGTTGCTTAGCTTCTTCAAGTGCCATTAATACACAACGTGTAGCACCTTCACCACTTGGAGCAACCATATCTGCGCCATCGCTGTTTGCAGCATAACCAACCACTTCAGCTAAAATGTTGGCACCACGTGCTTGAGCATGTTCAAGTGATTCAAGTACGACAAAACCACCACCGCCAGCAATAACGAAACCGTCGCGGTCTGCTGAATATGGACGAGATGCTGTTTCTGGAGTTTCATTATATTTTGAGCAAAGCGCACCCATTGCATCAAACAATAAACTTTGAGACCAATGATCTTCTTCACCACCACCAGCAAGCATAAGGTCTTGTTTGCCGAGTTGGATAAGATTGTAGGCATAACCAATTGCGTCAGCAGAAGTTGCACAAGCACTTGTAATGGTATGAGCAATACCTTGCAGTTTGAATGCAACACCTACGTTTGCAGTAATGGTGTTTGACATGTTGCGTGGTACGAAGAAAGGTCCTACTTTACGTGCACCTTTAGTCTCTAAAAGCTCTGTCATTTCAACAACAGATGCAGTTGAACCACCACCTGAACCGCCTGCAATACCGTAACGTGGATTACCACCGATTTGCTCAGCAGTAAGTCCTGCATGTTCAACAGCAGCTACAGCAGCATTGTAAGCGTACATTGCACATACGCCCATAAAGCGTTTTAACTTACGGTCAATATGATCAAAATCTTGTTCTGCAGCAGCGCTCACATGACTTTTAAAATTGAGTTCAGCATAAGTTGGGTTAAAACGTGTCCCCGAGATTCCATTTTGAAGTGAATGAGTAACTGCTTCTAAAGAGTTACCGATACATGAGTTAATACCCATACCAGTGATTACAACACGTTTCATCTACAGGTCCCTTTATGGTGATATTAAGAGTCTAGCGTGATCAACAGCTATTAAAATGAATAGGAGAATATAGCTGTAAGCAAACAAGACTCATGTTTTTTCGTTGTTAACATGATAGCAGAAAGGATTTTTATTTCTTATGGCAAATCTTTATGACAATTTTACATTTAAAAAAAATAACTAAATACATGGTATGTTGCATTTAGGGTTAACTAAAATACACACATTCAAGTTGAGATAAATCCACATTCCACCTAGTATTTATGTCTAATTAGATAAATTAAAAAATCGAGGTACTTGATGACAAAATTTAATAATAATCAATCTGACAATTTGTTTTCTCAGGTCTTCGGAGTGGCTAAAAAGCTCAGTTCTACAGGATTGAGTATCTTGCAACAGAACCAATCAGGTGATGTAAGTAAGGTAATTGAACCAATTCCAGCTGGTAAAACGGTTGAAGGTAAATCGAGAGCAAAAAGCCCATTTGAAGTTGAGCAATATGAAAGTCCTCAACAAATGCTTCGAGAACAATTACCGAGAGTAACTCGTCAGGTCTTTGGACGGCATTTTACAAAAGTAAATGGTGTGGCGACATTTCTTTCCCCAGATTGGGATCAAAAAGTCTCAGGCTATTTATTTGATTGGTTGAATGACTTTAGTTCAAAAAGCACCTTAACTGAAAAAATTCTGGAAGAAGCGGGCGCTAAAGATTTATTTGAATTAACTAAAGATACAGGACGTTCTCAACGTTTAAGTCAGGCGCTCATTGAACAAAATAAATTAATTGCGACAATACAAGGGGCAATTACAGGCGTGTCAGGTGTGGTTGGTGCTGCTGTAGATGTTCCAGTTTCACTCGTCTTGGTTTTAAGAACAATTTATCAGACAGGAAGATCACATGGCTTTGATCTTTTGGAAGTTACAGACCAAGATGTTGTCGAGTTTATCTTTAAAGAAGTGGACATTAGTCTGATTGCAGAAAAGCAAACTCTATTGTTAGCTTTAAAAACGTTACGAAATATGTTGGAAACACAAGATATTCGTCAATTTCAGCAAGTGTTAGGTTCAACTACTGATCTAGATACTTTGAAGAATTGGTTAGTTGATGAAGAGGGGGAGTTTAAATGGAGTTGGTTAAATCGTATTCCAAAACTCTCAGCCTTTGGTAAATTTACACCAGTTGCTGGTGCTGTTTTAAGCGCTGTATATAGTTGGAAACTACAAGAAGATGTTGGTCATAAAGCACAGGCCATATTTGGAGCTGCACGACATTATTTAAACGAACATCCGAGTGAGCATTTATCTCCGTTACAAGCTTATTATGCTGCGGTTACGCTCATGCAGAAAGCGAGTCCACGTCTTTTAAATGTTGGTGAAGATGGTAATGTTCATGCTGCACATCATCATAAAGTAGAAAATCATGATGTAATTTCAAAAGTATCTATTGTCTTAAAGCCTACAGAAAGTAAAAAGAGCGAAGAGAAAATTCAGGAAAATGTTCATCAAGGTATCGAGCAACTTGCCGATAAACATGTAGAGGAACATGAGCATACGGAGCAAAAACCAGCTTTAACTCCTGAAGAAGATGAAGAGGAATTAGAGGATAAAAAATACTCTTAACAATACGCTTACAAATAAGAGCTTTAAAAATAAAATCTGAACTCTATTTAGATTTGTAAGTTATCCTGTCAAAGATTGATATGGTCAACATTTGGTAAGTATTGCCGTGTTGACCATTTTTGCATCTTAGCTTACAATTATGTGCCCTTAAAAAGAGGTATTTTCTTTTTAAGGTTTATTAATAACGGGAGAATTGCCATATGGCAACAACGAATCAGTTGATCCGTAAGGGTCGTACGACTTTGGTTGAAAAATCCAAAGTTCCTGCGTTGAAGGCTTGTCCACAACGTCGTGGTGTTTGTACACGTGTTTATACAACTACACCAAAAAAACCTAACTCAGCTATGCGTAAGGTTTGCCGTGTTCGCTTAACTTCAGGTTTTGAAGTATCTAGCTACATCGGTGGTGAAGGTCATAACCTACAAGAGCACAGTGTTGTTCTTATCCGTGGTGGTCGTGTTAAAGACTTACCAGGTGTACGTTACCATACCGTTCGTGGTTCATTAGACTGTGCTGGTGTTAAAGATCGTAATCAATCACGCTCTAAATACGGTACTAAGCGTCCTAAGAAGTAATTCTAGGAAACTAGTCCAATAAGCCCTTTAGCGTTTCGCTTGTTTGAATTCTTCATAGTTTTGTAATTCAAGCGACGTATAGTAAGGCCAGCGTCGTGTACATGACACTTGTACAAACTGCTGGATTATCCTGAAGTGTCATATTATTAGGTGTATTAAAATGCCAAGACGTCGCGTAGTCGCTGCTCGTGAGATCCTTCCAGATCCAAAATTTAGCAGCCAAACAATCGCTAAATTCATGAACCACGTAATGCAAGATGGTAAAAAATCTGTTGCTGAAGGTATCGTTTACGGTGCTTTAGAACGTGTTCAAGAAAAAAACAAAGTAGACCCAGTTGAATTTTTCGAGACTACTCTTGAAAAAGTTCGTCCTATGGTCGAAGTAAAAGCACGCCGTGTTGGTGGTGCTACTTATCAAGTACCTATGGAAGTACGCCCATCCCGTCGTACTGCCTTAGCAATGCGTTGGTTAGTAGATGCTGCTGCTAAGCGTTCTGAAAAAACGATGGCTTTACGTCTTGCTGGTGAGTTGCTTGATGCAGCTGAAGGTAAAGGTTCAGCAATCAAAAAACGTGAAGACGTGCATCGTATGGCTGAAGCCAACAAAGCCTTCTCTCACTACCGTTTCTAAGCGGATAAAACAGTCCCTAATCAGGAGAATATTCATGCGTACAGCAGCTCGATTCAACATTGCTCTTTATCAAAGTGGGAGCTTTGCGGGTATTTAAGTTGCCTGCTTGGATATTTGTACGCATCAATCTAATTGATGCGTCCTGTTTTAAATATAACATTTAGGAATGTAGACCTCATGGCTCGCCAAACCCCAATTAGTAATTACCGTAACATCGGTATTTCTGCGCACATCGACGCAGGTAAAACAACTACAACAGAACGTATTTTGTTCTACACAGGTGTATCTCACAAAATTGGTGAAGTACACGATGGTGCAGCAACAATGGACTGGATGGAACAAGAGCAAGAGCGCGGTATTACAATTACCTCGGCTGCTACGACTTGTTTCTGGTCTGGTATGGGTAACCAATTCGAACAACACCGTATTAACGTAATTGACACCCCGGGACACGTAGACTTCACAATCGAAGTTGAACGTTCTATGCGTGTTCTTGACGGTGCGTGCATGGTTTACTGTGCAGTTGGTGGCGTACAACCTCAGTCTGAAACTGTATGGCGTCAAGCAAACAAATATAAAGTGCCTCGTTTAGCATTCGTGAACAAGATGGACCGTACAGGTGCAAACTTCTTCCGTGCTGTTGAGCAAGTTAAAACTCGTTTAGGTGGTAATCCTGTACCTATCGTTGTGCCAATTGGTGCAGAAGATACGTTTGCAGGTGTTGTTGACCTTATCGAAATGAAAGCGATTATCTGGGATGAAGCATCTCAAGGTATGAAGTTTGAATATGCTGAAATTCCAGCTGACCTAGTTGATACGTCTAATGAATGGCGTACCAAAATGGTTGAAGCTGCGGCTGAAGCTTCTGAAGAATTAATGGACAAGTACCTTGAAGAAGGTGATCTTACTAAAGAAGAGATCATTGCAGGTTTACGTGCTCGTACATTAGCTTCTGAAATTCAAGTAATGCTTTGTGGTTCAGCGTTCAAAAACAAAGGTGTTCAACGTATGTTGGATGCTGTAATTGAATTCTTACCATCACCTACAGAAGTTAAAGCGATCGAAGGTATCCTTGACGACAAAGACGAAACTAAAGCGTCTCGTGAAGCATCTGACGAAGCTCCGTTCTCTGCGTTAGCGTTCAAAATTATGAACGACAAATTCGTAGGTAACTTAACATTCGTACGTGTTTACTCTGGTGTTCTTAAACAAGGTGATCCGGTTTATAACCCAGTTAAATCTAAGCGTGAACGTATCGGTCGTATCGTGCAAATGCATGCGAACGAACGTCAAGATCTTGATGAAATCCGTGCAGGTGATATCGCAGCGTGTGTAGGTCTTAAAGACGTTACTACTGGTGATACATTATGTGATGAGAAAAACATCATTACACTTGAGCGTATGGAATTCCCAGAGCCAGTAATTTCATTGGCTGTTGAACCAAAAACTAAAGCTGACCAAGAAAAAATGTCAATTGCTTTAGGTCGTTTGGCTAAAGAAGATCCATCGTTCCGCGTTCGTACAGACGAAGAATCTGGTCAAACAATTATCGCTGGTATGGGTGAGCTTCACCTTGACATCATCGTTGACCGTATGAAGCGTGAATTCGGTGTTGAGGCGAACATTGGTAAACCAATGGTTGCTTACCGCGAAACAATTAAAAAGACTGTTGAGCAAGAAGGTAAGTTCGTTCGTCAAACAGGTGGTAAAGGTAAATTCGGTCATGTATATGTTCGCTTAGAGCCTATGGATGTTGAAGAAGCTGGTAAAGAATACCAATTCGCTGAAGAAGTTGTCGGTGGTACAGTACCTAAAGAATTCTTTGGTGCGGTTGACAAAGGTATTCAAGAACGTATGAAGAATGGTGTATTAGCTGGTTACCCTGTTGTGGGTATCAAAGCGACATTATTTGATGGTTCTTACCATGATGTCGATTCTGATGAATTGTCATTCAAAATGGCTGGTTCGTATGCTTTCCGTGACGGTTTCATGAAAGCAGATCCTATCCTTCTTGAACCAATCATGAAAGTTGAAGTAGAAACTCCAGAAGACTACATGGGCGATATCATGGGTGACTTAAACCGTCGTCGTGGTATGGTTCAAGGTATGGATGATCTTCCTGGTGGAACAAAAGCAATTAAAGCAGAAGTTCCATTGGCTGAGATGTTTGGTTACGCGACTCAAATGCGTTCTATGTCTCAAGGTCGTGCGACTTATTCTATGGAATTCGCTAAATACGCTGAAACTCCACGTAACGTGGCTGAAGGCATCATCGCTAAGTTCCAGACTGGCGGTAAAAAAGGTGACGACGAGTAATCTTTCGATTACTATAAGCCCAAACTAATTCTTAGTTAAAAACCAAGCGCTCGTGCAGTGACCCTGCATGAGCAGTTTATAAAGGAAGATCATCATGGCTAAAGCCAAGTTTGAACGTAATAAGCCACACGTAAACGTGGGCACAATCGGTCACGTTGACCATGGTAAAACAACTTTAACTGC